>JBGPKK010000014.1:0-50984 GCA_041485905.1 Vicinamibacteria bacterium | reverse complement strand
CTAAGTTCAGCAGGTCAGGGCCTGGGCTTCCAATTCAGGATCAGGGTAATCGGCGAGGCGCCCTCTTCCAAGAGGGTGCTCATCAGGAACCGGCCATCCGCGGAGATCATGTACATCCGGCTGAACACGTTTTGCACGGCAACGCCCACGTGCGTCTGGAACAGCGGAACCGGCGTGTCCGGTTCAAGGGCGTGACCGTTCGACGCGGGCCGCACCGGAACCGCCATCAGGCATCGGAGCGGTGATTTCGTACGGGCCGAGCCGCGTACCGGCAGTGAGGCTCACATCAGTCGCGCGATTATAGCGAATATTCACGACCGGGCTGCCGCGAAGACGCTGAAGAGGGATGGGAAATGTAAGCGAGGTTACTTCGTCGCCCACGTCCGCGGAGACGAGGTCACCTCGAAGGCAAACCGCAACGCCGGTATCTTGTTTCCGGGGTGATCGTCGGCGTAGGTGAGTTGAGGCAGGCGATACAGTTGCTGGTCGCTCTTGTCAGGTCCCTGATAGATTCCCGGATAGAAATCGATCAGATGCCTGCCGGGTGAGCCCGCCGCCGTGAAGTTGACGACCACGTCGCCCTGACTGTTGAACCCGCACGCATATCCCATGTAGGCGTTGTCGTAGGTGGCGATATAGATGTTGTCGAAGTCGGTCCATCCGACGCCCTTGAGATGGATCGTCACCGGAGTGCCCGCAGGACCGGACGTCGGCGAGATACTCACGATGCTGGTTTCGATCGCGAAGAAGGTGCGCGCGAGCGTCTTTGTCCCGGACCTGATCGACAGCGTGTGCAGACCGCCGAGATCTTCAGGGATTGTCAGCGGCGCGTCGAGACGCCCATCCGCAGCGGACGTGAGCTTTGCGAGCTCGTGTTCCTTCGGACCGAAGCCATTGCCCGACACACGGCTCCCGGCCTGCGTGCCCCAGACGAGTGACACGGGCATATTCGCGGGAAACCCGGTGCCTTTGACGACCGCCCTGGTCCGCACCGGTCCCTGCACCGGCGTGACCGTCAGACCCGCGCCCGCCACGCTGATCTCAGCCGCCGGTACTTTCTGCACCGGGTACGGCTCAACATATCCGCCGGTCGCCACCGCGCCAGGGGTCATGTGAAACACGAACCGCGGCGTCGGCAAATACGCGTTTGGCGCCTGCTCGTGGTTTAAATAACTCTGGCCCATGAAGCCGGTGTACACCTTGATCTCGTGGTCACCTGCGGGACCGGTGGCGCGGAAACGCGCGACGGATGTGCCGCGCGTGTCGGTAGCCGACACGTAACCGACCTCCTGATTGTCCCAATTCACCACCCAGGTGCTGTCCATCGTCCGCCATCCGAAACCGGTGACGCGGAGCTCGATCAGCGTCCCAATCGGTCCTTCGGATGGATGCATCTCAAAGGTCTGCGTCACTTCGATGCCGCCTTGCGCCAGGGGCACGCCCGCATCGGAGACGATGACAGAGTGAACGCCGCCGAAATCTTCCGGAATGGTGAAATGGGCCGCGAGCCTCCCGTCAGGGCCGACCGTGGTTCGTCCTAGTGGCTTCGTGCCGTCGGTGAATTTTTTCCCTCGAAAACGGTAACCATCCTCGACGACCCACCCGCCGTTGACCGTCTCCCACAGCAGATCGACCGTACGGTTTGGCGGCAGACCTTCCGCGGTGGCGTCGATCTTGGTGCCGACCACAGGCTTGTCAGTTTTCGCGCGCGTGAGCGTCAGGGGCTTGACCCCGGCGGGCGGATTCTTCTTCGATGTGGGTTGAGCGGCCTCGCCTCGACACGCCGCCGCAGAAATGGACGCGGCGAGGGCAAGACAATTAACAATTAGGAATTGAGAATTGAGGATTCGTGCGCGCATTCCTAATTCCTAATTCCTAATTTCGACTACTCGGCGATCGTCAGTTGGGATGCCTGGACCTCGAACGGCTTGAATTCTCCGGTGCGGCCGTACTTGTCCGTCGCGGTTACGGTGTAACGGACGATCCCGATCGGCGCGTCCGTGGGCACGACCCACTTGGCGACCCAGAACTGGCGCTCAGGCTGTGCCGCGGTTGCGCGGTAGCGCATCGGAATGTCCTGGGTCTTGCCGGCAAAGTTCAGGTGGACGACGAGCTGAGCGGATTCCTCGCGATTCCCTGTCTGCGGATCGGCGACGAACATCCGCCAGCCCACCGGATCGCCGCGTTTGAAACGGCTCCTCAAGATGCAGTTTTCGGGAGTGCCCGGGGGAGTAAACATGGCCGTGTCGCCGTAGACGATCAGCCTGTTTGCCGGGCCGCTCGGCGCACTCTGGGACTGCACGGCCGTGGTCCCCTGCTGGAGCCCTGACACAACGGTGACTGTCAGAAGCGCGAGTATCGTCGTTCTCCAGCTTTGTCGCACGGTGGATCTCCTCTTTCGAAAGGCCTGAATCGCACGAAATCGCAACGAATTCTAGTCGATCTCAGTGGCTACCGTGTGAAATTGCTCCAGCCGTTCTTCGAATTGAGCGGCAACGAGAAGCCCATCGCTTCAATCTCGTGCATCTTGCCGCCCTGGATCTTGAAGATGTGCGCCGCTTCCAGGTCGAACGGATTGAAGTTCATGGCCCGCTGCGACGTCGTGCCGTCCGGAGCCAGGATCGTCACGGACTTCTCCTCCATCGGCTGCCGGAACATCGTCAGCCCGAACACCAGCCCCTTCTCCTCGTCGGCGATCCAGACGCGGCGCAGATCGATGCTCGTGATGTAGCTCAGACCTCGCGAGTTCATCTGATCGCGGCAACCTTGCGGCGCTCCCCCACGTCCACCACCGGGCGCGCCGCCCGGTCCGCCTGCGCCACCACGAGCCGCGGCACCGGGCAGTGGAGCCGGGGCTCCAACACCTGCCGTATGCATCCCGTTTTCGCGCCGGCCGCAGTCGTCGGCGTACGGCGCCGCGTCGCCGTCGCTCTGCACGATCGAGTCGTAATAGGAATTGCCAATCAGCAGCATCAGGTTCCGCGGACTCCGCTCCGCGGGCGGCACGGTGGCCAGCAGGGCGGGCCGCGGCGTCTGGAGATTCGCGAGAGGCCCAGCGTTGGTAATGCGCGCGATGATGTGCTCGGCTTCGGTGATTTGGCGTTTTTGCACCTTCAACCGCAGCGCCAGCTGGATGGCGCCAGGGCCGGCCGGTGTCCCCGGCGCCCCGCCGCGGCCTTCCAGCGCCGGCAAGGACGCTTTCATCATGAGCAGCAGTCCGATCTGCCCGGCCACCGGATCCGGAACGGCGATCTTGAATGTCGTCGGGCCTTCCGTGGCGGTCTTCCACAACCCTTCGCCGACCTGCAGCACCTGGGCCTGCTCGGTGAACCTGGCATTTGCCGCCATCGGCGCTTTCTTCGGATCGTGCGCGACAACCGCTGCAAGGTACGCGTCCGCGATGCCCATGAGACACGCGCGATCACACGCTGCCCCGGCGGCCGGTCCACGCTGCCCAACAACGACGGCCGACATCGAGGCGCAGACGATGCCGATCGCCACGATTTCAAACAGTCTTTTCATGCGCGTTTCCTCCATCCTTCCAAGTCCGCTCCTCGCTTCGCCGGCCGTTCTCTATCGCTTCAACTCGGCAATCATCGCATCGGCCTGCTGAAACTGCAGGCATCCCGCCGTCGGTGGACTGGCGGGACATCCGGTGGACCTCCACCCGTAATCGGTTTCCAGCGTGGCCACGAGGTCGGCTTTGCTCGTGCCTTGCTTGACGAGACCGACAAGACGATTTCGCATCGTCTCGAGGTCCGCCCTGAACTTCACCACATCGTCCCTGGTGGAAACGGGCCCATGGCCTGGAATGACCGTATCGAAATCCAGGGTCAGCGTGCCGTCCAGGGTCCTGGTCCAGTCGAGAAAGCTGCCGCCCTGCGCGTAATCGACGTAGATGTTCACGCCAGGAGGCCGTGTCTGCGCCGGCGCGCCGCCCGGTCCGGCCCGACGCCCGAGAAAGAGATCGCCGGTGTGAATGACCTTGAGATCCGGAAAGTAGACGATGGCGTCGCCGCTGGTGTGACCGCGACCGAAGTACTTCGCTCGAACTTCCTTTCCGCCGAGATACACCGAGGTTTCGTCAGAAAACGTGATCCGTGGCAGGCCGATGGGCGTGCCGGGCGTGTCTTCGTAGTACGGCTGCTTGATGTCCACAAGGTTCGCACGGGCGTTTCGATGCGCGATGACCTCGGCAATCGGAAGCATCTTGAGATCGCCGCCGGCATGATCGTCGTGCTGATGGGTGTTCAACACGTACTTGAGCGGCCTGTCGGTCACCGATTTCACCTGGGCCAGGATGTCCGCGTGGTTGCGATCGAACATGTCGTCCACGAGGACGACGCCCTCATTGGTGACGTACACGGCGACATTCCCGCCCTCGCCTGAGATCATGTAGAGATCGCCCCTCACCTTCTCGATACGGAGCGGGCCAGGCGCCTTCGCCTGTTGGGTGTAAACCACCCAGACGCTCTGGACAACCAGGACCGCGACGAAGATGCGAATGAGAGATGCGCGGGTCATACGCACACTTTGAACTTGCGGCTACTGTTGGCCGAATCGCTGATTTTCCAGACAGATGAACTCGATCAGCTCTGTGTCGACCATGATCTGCTGGTTCACCCTGACGGTCCATGGCTTGGTGTAGGCCTTCGGGTCGTCGACCGTCACGTCGATCTCCATCCGTCCGAAGTTCACGCGCCGGAATCGCTCGGTCACTTTTGCCGCAGAGCTCAACGGACTGCCCCAGATGTCGAGCCACCCGTCGTCGCGGAAACCGGTCGTCTCCACCACCAGCGTGTCCCCATCCCACTTTCCAGTCGAGTAGCCATACCACCAAGGTTGCGGGTCGTCGTCGGGCAACTTTCGACCGTCCGTGAATATCTGCCGAACGCCCGAACTGGCCTCGTACAGAATGACGAGCGCTCCAGGGGTTTGGAAGAACTTGCGAGGCGCCCCTTGTGTGTGAAACTGCATGATGCCCATGGGCAGACAATGTGCCTCGGGATTATCTTTGCTGTTGTCGGCCTTCCGCTTTTTCAACACCTCCGCACCCCATGGTTGTAACGGCAAACCCTCTTTGAAATTCGCACCGACGTCCCGAAACGTGGCGAGAGGCGGGCCGGCGGATGTCGCGGCAGATGCCGCCGGCTGCCCGGCAGATGCCCCGGGCGGCCCGGCCATTCCGCCCCGCCAGAGCCCGGAAAGATCCGGCTTGCCGTCGGCTGTTCTCGGCGTGGGGGCGTTCAGATTGGGCTCTCCACTGGGCAGTCTGGGAGCTCCGGACGTCGGGTAAGAGGGCCACTGTGCAGAGAGCGATGGCGACACGGCGGCGAAGATCGCTATCAAACCAGCCGCCTTGATCAACGCGTTCATTTCAGCCTCCCAGGTTCTATTCCTCGATTCCGCGATCGCATTCTAGCTGTGGACGGTCACGGTGAACCAGCGTACTATGCTCGACGCGGAGTGGCCCGATGGAGAGTCAGGAGTGCACGTATGAAAGTCGGCGGTCTGTTCCTTCTCGCGGCTGGCTTCGGGTTGATCGTGGCCGCGGTCGCGGTCCATGCCCACCATTCGTTCGCCGCGGAGTATGACTCGGAGAAGCCGATCACGCTCACCGGCACCGTGACGAAGCTCGAATGGTTCAACCCGCACGCTCGCATTTACATCGACGTGAAAGATGAGAGCGGGCAGGTCGTCAATTGGGACTGCGAGCTCGGTCCACCCAACGGGTTGATGAGGCGGGGCTGGAACAGAAACTCGCTGAAGGCTGGCCATGTGATCACGGTGACCGGCTTTCGTTCGAAGCTCGCTCCCCATCATGCAAATGCCAGGACCGTGACCCTCCCCGACGGGCGACAAGTGTTCGCGGGATCGTCCTTCGATACCGGGCCAACGCAAGAAGTTCAAGGTGCAAAATAGGCGGAGGCCTTGTGAAGCATGTCCGTATCGTTACCTTAGGTATTGCGTGTTTCGCGCTGGGAGCCGTGTTCCAGAGACTCTACGACGCCAAGAGAATCGCGACCCCGCAAACAGCCCAGACCGTCAAGTCGCGGCCGGAAACCAACTTGCCCCAAGCCGAAGAAAAAGGCGGCGTCAATGTCGCGGCCATTCGATTCGACCACGAGCCGCTGTGGGCATACGGCTTCGACGCGCCTCCCAAGCCCGGTGACAAAGCGGCGCCTCAGGCCCCGCCCAGCAGGAACCTGCGTCGGGGCCAGGATCCAGGCGAGCAGACGAGGCCCCGGCATGTCGAGGGAAGCCATGCGACCTATTCGCTCGTGGACGTCCGCGACGGACAGAACGTGGTCGACTGGTTCCCCGGCGACCACCCGCCGATGCCCAATGTCGTCGCGCATGGTCCCGCTCGATTGGGCAAGACGACCAGGGGGTGCGCGTCGTGTCATCTGCCAACCGGGAAGGGACGACCGGAGAATGCGTCGCCGGCGGCGCTCCCCCCCGCGTACTTCATCCGCCAGATCCAGGACTTTCGAAACGGCCTGCGACACACGGCCGATCCCAGAAAGCCGAACACGAACACGATGATCGACCTGGCAAAGGCGATGACCGACGACGAAGTGAAGGCCGCCGCGGAGTACTTCGGCGCGATGAAGTGGACGCCGTGGATCCACGTGGTCGAGACCAGGATGGTGCCGAAGACGCGGATTGCGGGCAATCTCTTCCTTCAAAATAAAGACGCGAAGACCGAGCCGATCGCCGGGCGAATCATCGAGACGCCCGAGAACGAGGAGCAGGCCGAAACACTTCGCAATCCGCGCTCGGGGTTCGTCGCCTACGTGCCGGTCGGTAGCATCAGGAAGGGCAAGGACCTCGTGACCACCGGCGGCATGAAGATCGTCGGGAACAAGATCGTGCAAGGCAAGACGACAGCGTGCGGCACCTGCCACGGGCTGGATCTCATGGGCGTCGCCGATGTGCCGCCCATCGCCGGCCGGTCGCCGAGCTACATCGTCCGCCAGATGTGGGACATGCAACAGGGCACGCGAAACGGCGCATCGGCACAGCTGATGAAACTGGTCCTCGCCAAGCTGACCGAGGACGATCTGGTCGCCATCGCGGCGTACGTGTCGTCGCGCCTGCCTCCGGGGGCGGCCGAGCCCGGGAAGCGAATGGCCAGACTGCTGCCGACGCCGTAAACGACCGTGGTTATGATTGATTCTCCATGACCCACACGGAAACTCTCACGTCTCTGGCGTCCGTCGTTGTGATCGCACTCCTGCAGCAGGCCACGACCACCGCCGTGCAGGCGCGCCAGCCTGAGCAAGCCTCGGCGCCGTCGAATCCGCTCCTCGGCCCGAGTCCGCTGCCATACGGCGCGCCGCCCTTCGACCGGATCCACGACGGGGACTTTCAGCCGGCGATCGACGAAGGAATGAAGCAGGAGCTCGCCGAGGTCGAGCGGATCGCGAACAGTACGGAGCCGCCGACCTTCGCCAACACCATCGAGGCGATGGAGCGTTCCGGCGGGACGATCCGGCGCGTCACGCGCGTCTTCAACGTGCTCACGCAGTCGAACACCAATCCCGCACTTCAGAAGCTGGAGTCGGAGGTGGCGCCGAAGCTGGCGGCGCACCGGGACGCGATCAACCTCAACACGAAGCTCTTCGCGCGTATCAACGCGATCTACCGGCAGCGGGCGGCCCGGAGAGCCCAGGGGGCCCTGGGAACACTGCTGCTCGACGGCGAGCAAACGCGCCTCGTCGAGCGGTACCACACAGATTTCGTCCGTGCCGGCGCGCTGCTGTCCGACGAGGACAAAGCGGCGCTTCGAGCCATCAACAAAGAGGAATCGCAGCTCGTCAACGAGGTTCGCACGAAGGTTCTCGCCGACATGAACGCCTCCGCGCTCGTCGTCGACGATCCGTCGATCCTCGATGGGCTTCCCGAGAGTGACCTCGCGGCCGCTGCCGACACCGCCAGGAAGCGCGGACTCGAAGGCCAGTGGGTGCTGCCGCTGCAGAACACCACGCAACAGCCAGCCCAGACGTTCCTGAAGAGCCGGACCACTCGCGAGCGCCTCTTCAAGGCATCCATCGCGCGTGGCAATCATGGCGGCGAGCTCGACACGACGCGGACGGTCGCGCGCCTCGCACAACTCCGCGCCCTGCGGGCGAAGCTCGTTGGCTTCCCCAGTTATGCCGCCTTTACTCTCGACAACCAGATGGCGAAGACGCCGGAGACGGCGCTGAAGCTGATGACCGACATGGTGCCCGCAGCCACGGCCAGAGCGGGCGAAGAAGCGTCGCGCATGCAGAAGCTGATCGACGCGCAGCATGGCGGGTTCGCGATGGCCCCGTTCGACTGGCAGTACTACGCTGAGCAGGTTCGAAAGGCCGACTACGAGCTAGACGAGTCGCAGGTGCGACCGTACTTCGAGGTGGACCGCGTGCTGCGGGACGGTGTGTTCTTTGCGGCGAACAGGCTGTACGGACTGACGTTCAACGAGCGCAAGGATCTTCCCGTCTATCAGTCGGATGTCCGCGTCTTCGAGGTCGTCGATGCGGGCGGCGCGCCACTCGGTCTGTTCTACGCGGATTATTTCGCCCGGTCCAACAAGCGCGGCGGCGGGTGGACCAGCTCACTCGTCGGCCAGAACGCCCTGCTCGGCACGAAGGCCGTGGTGTTGAACAATTGCAACTTCACGAAGCCGGCGCCCGGACGTCCGGCGCTTCTCAGCGCCGACGAAGTCCGCACGATGTTCCACGAGTTCGGCCACGCGTTGCACAGTCTGCTGTCACACGTCCGGTATCCCACGCTCTCGGGCGTGCCGAGGGACTTCGTCGAGCTTCCGTCGCAGTTCAACGAGCATTGGGCGCACGAGCCCGCGGTGTTCGCCAATTACGCGAAGCACTATCAGACCGGTGGGCCCATGCCGCAGCCGCTGTCGGACAAGATCCGGAAGTCGGACACGTTCAACCAGGGTTTTGCCACGACGGAATATCTCGGCGCCGCACTGCTCGACATGGCGTGGCACTCGTTGCCGTCTGATGCGCCGCTCCAGGACGTGAACGCGTTCGAGGCCGCCGCGCTTGACCGCTTCAAGATCGCCGTGCCTCTCGTGCCGCCGCGGTACCGCACGCCCTACTTCTCGCACATCTGGACCACCGGCTACGCCGCGGGGTACTACTCGTACATCTGGAGCCAGGTCCTCGACACCGACGCCTACTACTGGTTCAAGGAACACGGCGGGATGACGCGCGCGAACGGGCAGCGGTTCCGCGACATGATCCTGTCCCGCGGCGGCACCGAGGATCCGGCAGCGATGTACCGTGGATTCCGCGGCCGCGATCCCAGCGTCGAACCGCTGCTGATCGAGCGCGGACTCAAAATCCAGCGTAAGTAAGGGAGGCGTTTATGCAGCGTGGCACGTCTATCGGAATCACGGTGGCGGCGCTCGGTCTTGCGGTCATCGTCTCGGCGCAGCAGCCGCCGCCAGCGGCGCGCGGGGCCGGTGGACGCGGAGCCGCCGCAGAGCCGGCGACGCGCCCGGCGCTGCTGTTCAAGGAGGAGTGGAAGCAGCCGCCCTACACGGGCGCGCTCAACGACGAGAACCGGCGCGCGACACAGGACGCCGTGACCAACCCCAGGCTCGAGCTCAAGCTGTACGGAACGGATGCGAAGAACACCGGCGTGTACAACCACGAAGGGCGCTTCGACCTCTGGACCGGCGTGGTGACATCACCGGCGGCCATCATGGTCCGAGACAAGAGCAACTACGCCGACCTCACGGGACTGGCCAGGCTGCGGGCGATCGTCCGCACGTTGGGCCTTCACGTCATTCATCCGGTGGTCAAGCTCGCGGATGGGACCTACATCGTCGGCAGCCGCAGCGTCGACACGGAGGGCGAATTCCTCGAGACCGAAGTGGCATTCGGCGGCATGCGCTGGCACAAACTGGAGCCGCAGAAAGTCGTGACCACCGTCGAGGTCAAGAATCCGGATCTGTCCAAGGTGGACGAGATCGGCTTCGTCGATCTCGCGCCGGGCGGCGGACACGGCATCGCCGGGGCGTTCAACGTGTCGTCGCTCGAGCTGTACGCGAAGGGGGTTCCGCGGTAAGCGGTGTAGGCCAAGTGTAGGCCGGACCTTATCAGGTCCGGCATTTCGTCATTTCGGCGGCAGCCGCTTCAGAAGCGCACCAGCTTTTCGGAACCATGTGCGTTCCCGGCGACGAATGTAGTCGGGCATCGTCGCCTTCTTGCGAAGGATGCGCTCGGCCCATTCGCGCGCCTCGGCGGCCCGGCCGTCGGCCGCGAGGAAGCACGCGTAGTTGTACTGGGTCTCGGAGAGCGTCGACGTCTCTGTGACGTCCGCGAACAGCCGGTCCGCGTCCTCGCGTTGACCGATCTTCGCGAGCGCATGTGCGCGCAGGCCGGCGGCGCGCTGGAAGTCATACTTCGCCTCACGCGTGACCACCTGCTCGAGATCGGCGGCGGCAGACGGGAAATCGTTCAACGCCAGCTCGCACAAAGCGCGACGGTAGAACGGATCGATCGAGTCCGACTTCGAGATGACCCGATCGAAACATTCGCGCGCCCGCGCGAACTGCTCGTCATCCAGATATAAATCGCCGAGCTCTTCGTAGTTGCCGATCGACGGATTGTCGAGGATGAGCGCCTCCAACTGCTTGATGCGCTTGCGGCGCGGGAACACCTGCAAGGCGCCGCGCAGCAGGCCCGCGTCGGGAACGACCTCGATGGCGAAGTAGATCAACGCGCCGAGGGCCCCGAACATCAGGATGATGAAGATCCAGTACGTCTGCGGCCGGCGACGCACGAAGTGCACAATCGCGAGGGCCTGCAGAACGATGCCCCACGGATAGAAGAGCCCGAGCATGCTGGCGCGCGACTATAGCAAAGGGGCCAAAAAACAACATGCTGAATCTGGGGCCGCCTCATCCAGAGAGACCGTGAAAAACGGGCTCGCAGAATTGTCCCGAATGCGCTAGGCTGCACCGTCAAGCAAGCCGTATGCATCACCAATCGCACACACAGGGGGGCTGATGTCCTTCAAGAAGATGTTGAGCGTTCTGGCGCTGGTCCTCGTGCCGGCGGCCGCATTTGCTCAAGGGGCAAGCGTCGCAGGCGTCGTCAAGGACACGACGGGCGCCGTGTTGCCCGGCGTCACCGTGGAAGCGTCGAGCGATGTGCTGATTGAGAAGACGCGTTCGGCCGCGACCGACAGCTCGGGTCAGTACCGGATCGTCGACCTGCGGCCAGGCATTTACGTCATGACCTTCACGCTCAGCGGGTTCAGTACCGTCAAGCGCGAGGCCGTCGAGGTCACCGGAGCCGGCGTCGTCACGATCGACGCGGAACTGAAGGTGGGCTCGGTGTCAGAAACGGTCACCGTGACTGGCGAGACGCCCGTCGTCGATGTCCAGAGCACACGGCGCGTCACGACCCTGGACAACGAGACGGTGAACACGATTCCTGTCGCGCGCGGGTACGGCAATATCCTGGCAGCGGTGCCCGGTATCCAGATTTCCGGGGCAGGCGGCACGACCACGTCAACCGGTATTGCGCCCAGCTTCTTCACGTCGAATGGCGGCCGCACCAACGAAGGGCGCATCCAGATCGCCGGCATGAACGTCGGCTCGGCCTTCAACGGCGGCGGTGTGGCGGCATTCTCCTATCCCGTGGCCGAGACTCAGGAGATTCAGGTGACCGTCTCCGGCGGTCTGGGCGAGGCAGACACAGGCGGTCCCGCCATGAACCTGATCCCGAAAGAGGGCGGGAACAAGTTCGCCGGCACCGTGTTCGTCAGCGAGGCCGGCGGGTGGTCGCAGGGAAATAACCTCACCGACGAGCTGCGCAACCCCCCGATCTCCATCACTCAGCCCGCCGGGCTCGTTCGCAACTGGGACGACAGCTTGTCCCTGGGCGGGCCGGCCGTGAAAGACCGCCTCTGGTTCTATGGCCTTCTCCGCGGCAACGGCTCGATAAGCCACATACTCGGCGGTCCGACGGTGTATGGCAACGCGAACGCGGGAAAGCCGAATCTGTGGACGTGGGCGCCGGACACCGGCACCGAGCTGCGGGGGGCGACGAGCGCGATGCAAGGGGCGATGCGGCTCACGGGCCAGCTGACCCCGCGCAACAAACTGGGCTTCTACTACGACCACAACTGGGACTGCTGGAGCTCTGCGCTCGTGAAGGACCAGGGCTGCCGGCCGAGAGGAGACAACTGGGTGGCACTCGGCAGCGCGTTCGGGGCGCCCGAAACCGGCACCGGGTGGGACGACCGTGAAAAGATCATCCAGGCGACCTACTCGTCAACGGTGACGAGCAAGCTGCTGGTCGAAGGCGGCTACTCGACGTTCATCAGCCAGTGGGGCGGGTTCCCGGTTGCCGGCGCGCTCCTCGACTACATCCCGGTCACCGAGCAGAGCAGCTACTACGGGCAAGCCGGCTTCGCTTATCGCGGGGTCGGCAGCGCGGCTTCGAATTCGTATACGCACAACAAGCAGATGCCGAACGTGTGGCGCGGCTCCGTGTCCTACGTGACCGGCGCGCACAACATCAAGATCGGCACGCAGGGCGCCTACCACATCGCGGCGACGTACGGCGACACGGCCGGCCTGCCCCAGATGGGTTACACGTTCAACAGCTTGTGCGCGCTCCCCGCCGGAGTAACAGCGGGCACGCCGTGCACACTGGCGAACGGCGGCATCCTGACGCCGACCCCCATCTCGGTCACAACCGTGATACCGAACACGAACGACGACCGCACGACGTTCCAGGCGTTTTACATTCAGGATCAGTGGACCTACAACCGCCTCACGATTCAGGGTGCGCTGCGCTATGAGTGGGCGAAGAGCTGGAGTCCGATGGGGGAGAACGGCGTCTTCGCCAACCGTTGGACCCCGGCCCTCCTCGACCCGGACACGCCAGGCGTGACCGGCTACCAGGACATCTCGCCGCGCGTGGGCGTGGCCTACGATGTGTTCGGCAACGGCAAGACGGCGGTGCGGGTTAACCTCGGGCACTACCTGCAGAGCGCCAACAACGAGGCGAACTACACGATCAACAGTCCTGCGATCGGGCGGCAGCGCACGCAGACGCGCAACTGGACCGACCGGAACGGCAACTTCGTCGTGGACTGCGATCTCAGTCCGACGGCGACCGCCGCCCAGACCGTGGCCGGCGGCGACATCTGCGGCCCGGTCACGGGCGCCGGCTTGAACTTCGGTAGCGTCATCAGAACCCGGACCGTCAACCAGGACGTCCTCCATGGCTGGGGCGTCCGTCCGTACGACTGGGTCTTCGGCGCATCGATCCAGCAGGAGATCATCCCGCGCCTGTCGGTCGAGCTCGCATACAACAGAAGGACGTGGGGCAACTTCTTCGTGGACGACAACCTGAACCTCGGTCCTGGTGACTACGACATCGTGACGATGAACGCTCCTCTGAATGCCCTCCTGCCGAACGGCGGCGGATATCCGATCAGCTTCCGCGTCCCGCGCACGAGTGCGGCGACCAATAACTACTACACGTTCGCAAGCGACTACGGCAACCAGACGGCCCTCTACACCAGCTACCAGGCCACTGTCCGTGCCCGCACCAGGTGGGGGCTCACGCTCCAGGGCGGCACGACGACGGGGCGTGGCGTTCGTGACCAGTGCGAGCTCGAAGCGAAGCTGCCCGAGCTCAATGGGACTGGCCGAACGGAAAACTGCCACGTGAGTGAGGACTGGCTGACGTCGCTCAACGGTTTGTTCAGCTACACGGTTCCTAAGGTGGACGTGCTGGTCAGCGCCATCCTGCGTTCCCAGCCCGGAACCCAACCGGGCGCGATTCCCGGCTCCGGCGGAAGCTCGCTTGCGGCGAACTACAACGTCCCGAACCTGGCTATCTTCAACGCGCTCGGCCGCAACCTGATCACGTGCGCGGCGGGGACTGCGCCGGCTGCCTGCACGTCGACTCAGAGCGTGAACCTCCTTCTGAGCGGACAGCTCTATCAGTACCGGCTCAACTCGTTCGACATGCGCTTCGCCAAGATCCTCCGGTTCGGCGGCAAGCGCGCCGACGTGGGGATCGATCTCTACAACATCATCAACGCGAATGCGCAGACCGGTTACGGGGCGTACGGCAACGACGGCGCTGCCTTTCTCCGACCGACTTCCATCCAGGGCGCGCGGTTCGCTCGCTTCAACGTCACGTTCGAGTTCTAGAAGGTCTGGCAGGTCGGGTAGGTCTGGTGGGTCGCTGGCCCACCCGACCAACCTGGATCACTCCCGCCCCTAGCCCCTAGCCCCCAGCCCCGTCCCCCGCTATCCTCAGTCGACATGTACGTTCGGGCCTGTCTCTTCGCGCTGGTTGTTGCGTGGACCGCCGGATGTGGCGGCGACCGGCCAGGCCCTCAGTCATCGAGCGGGCCCGCCCTTCGACAAGCTCAGGGCGCCCCGAGCTCGCCGAGGGGCGCAAGCGGGAACTCCACGCCTGTCGGCGCCGCCGCGACAACCGACGCCGAATGGTTCACCGAACGGGCCGCTGCCTCGGGATTGGACTTCGCCCACTTCAACGGCATGTCCGGCAAGCTCTATTACCCGGAAATGTTCGGACCGGGTGTCGGCCTGATCGACATCGACAACGACGGGGATCTGGATGTCTATGTCGTTCAGGGTCAGATGCTCGGCAAAGGCAATGCTTTGTTTCCGCCGAGCGGTCCGGTCAGGGATCGGCTCTTTCGAAACGATCTCGTGGTGCGACCGGACGGTACCCGCACGCTGCATTTCACCGACATCACGGAACGGAGTGGCATCGACATCCGCTCGTACGGAATGGGTGTGGCGGCAGGGGACTTCAACAACGACGGCTGGATCGACATTTACCGGACCGGCCTCGATGGCGGCGTGCTGTTGATGAACAACGGCGACGGGACGTTCACCGACGTCACCGCAAAGAGCGGCGTCGCAAACCGGGGAGGATGGGGCGTATCGGCGTCGTTCCTGGACTACGACCGCGACGGTTACCTCGATCTGTACGTGGGCAACTATGTGGACTGGAGCCTTGAGCGGAACGTCGATTGCCTGAACCTGACAGGCCGGCCCGACTACTGCCCGCCGGCCAAATACCCGGCCCAGCGCGATCGCCTGTACCGCAACCGTGGAAACGGAACGTTCGAGGACGTCACGACGCGTGCGCTCGTTGGAGGCGCCTACGGACCGGCGTTTGGTGTGTCGACGGCCGATTTCGACGGCGACGGCTGGATCGATATCTACGTCGCCAACGATGGCCAGCCGAACCAGCTCTGGATGAACCAGCACAATGGCACGTTCAAGGACACCGCGTTTCTCTCCGGCGCCGCGGTCAACGGGGCGGGTCGCTCGGAAGCCAGCATGGGCATCGACGCCGGAGACTTCGACAACGACGGCGACGAGGATCTGTTCATCACGAACTGGCTCTCGGAAATGAACACGCTGTACGTCAACGTGGGTGGCGGCGTGTTCGAGGATCGCAAGGCCGCGTCCGGACTCGGCCCACCCAGCGTTGCGAAGACCGGCTTTGGCACCGCCTGGCTCGACTTCGACAACGATGGCTGGCTCGACTTGCTGACCGTCAACGGCAGTGTGTCCATCATCGAAGCGCAGGCGCGCGCCGGCGACAAGTTCCCGTTCCGGATGTCGAGCCAGTTGTACCGGAACAACGGCCACGGCCGGTTCGACGACGTGTCCGCGCGCGCCGGCGCCGCGTTCACGTTGTCCGAGGTAGGGCGCGGCGCGGCGTTTGGCGACATCGACAACGATGGCGATGTGGATGTCGTCATCGGTAACGATGCCGGTCCGCTCGGTCTGCTTGTCAACAACATCGGCAACCGTAACCACTGGATTGGGCTTCGACTGGTGGGAGGGCCGCGAGGGCGCGACATGCTCGGCGCGCGCGTGGCGGTCGTTCGGAAGGACGGATCGACGCTCTGGCGCCGCGTCCGGTCCGACGGCAGCTACGCTTCGGCGAACGACCCCCGCGTGCTCGTGGGACTGGGCGCCGCGGCCGAGCCGGTCGGCGTGCGGGTCCAGTGGCCGGACGGCCGCATGGAACAGTGGCCCGAGGTCGTCATCGATCGCTGGACGACGCTCACGCAGGGATCTCGAAATGCAAAATGATCAATCCAAAATGCATGGGCGTTGTGCATTTCGCATTGTGCATTTTGCATTGTGCGTCGTGCATTGTGCATTTCTGACGGCAGCCTGTTCGCATCCCCGTCCTCAGCTGCTGCCGGTCTCACTCCCCGATCTCTCGCGCATGGATCCGCCGGTGCAGGAACAGGCGCGCCGGCGGCACGCGGCTCTCACGCAGAAGCTCGCGGCAGGCGCCTCGGGCGCCGATCTGGGAACCGCGTTCGGCGATCTCGGGATGCTCCTGCACGCGGCCGAACAGTACGATGCCGCGGAGCCGGCCTACAGGAATGCTCAGGTGCTGATGCCAGACGACCTGCGGTGGCCGTACTACCTGGCGCATTTGTACAAGAGCAAGGGCGATCCGGCGAGATCGATAGACGAGTTCAAGAGGGCGCTCGAGCTGCGGCCAACGGAGCTGGCCGCGCTCGTGTGGCTGGGCCGGATGTACATCGACTCGGGCCAACCCGATCAGGCTGAGCCGCTCCTCGTCCGGGCGCAGTCGGCTGCGCCCCGTACGGCCGCGGTGCTCGCAGGACGTGGACAGATCGCGCTGGCGCGGCGCGACTACGCGCGCGCCGCGGAACTCTTTGAGGAGGCGCTGTCAATCGATCCGACGGCCGCCAGCATCCATGCGCCGCTCGCGCAGGCCTATCGCGCCCTTGGCGAGGACGCGAAAGCCGAGGCGCACCTGGCGCGCTGGAGCAATAAGGAGATTCGGGTACCGGACCCGCTGACGGATCAACTGGCGACGGGGCTGCAGAGCGGGCTGTCGTACGAGTTGCGTGGCGTCCGGGCGTTCGACGCGCGCAAGTGGGCTGAGGCGGCGGCGATTTTCCAGGAAGGTTTGAAATTGACGCCGCACGACACGCCAGTCGGGCGGTCGATCAGGCACAAGCTTGGATTGGCGCTCTACCTCGGGGGCGACGCGCGCGCCGCGGTGCAGCAGTTTGAAGAGGCGATTCGGCTCGCCCCCCCGAGCGGCACCGACGAACCGGCCGCCAGAGCCCACTACAGCCTCGGCATCATCATGGCGTCGAGCGGCCGGGGCGCCGACGCCATCGACCACCTGTCCAAGGCGGTCGCGTACGACCCGACGTACCTGGAAGCGCGAGTGGCGCTCGGCGATGCCTTGCGCAGAAACGGCCGCGCGGAGCCGTCCCTGTCGCACTACAAGGAAGCGGTGCGAATCAACCCGCAAGCGGCTGAGGCGCGATTCGGCTACGGCATCGCGCTGGTCCGCCTGCGCCGTTACCGGGACGCGCGAGCGTGGTTCGAGCAAGCCGTGCGCGCGCAGCCGGACCATGCCGAGCTGGCGCACGCGCTGGCACGAATCCTTGCCTCCGCGCCCGACGCCCGCGCCCGCGACGGTAAACGGGCATTCACGATCGTGCAAGAGCTGGTCAAGACGAACAAGCACACCGACATCGGGGAGACGATGGCGATGGCGCTGGCCGAGGTCGGCAAGTACGAAGAGGCCGCGACGATTCAGCGCGGCGTCCTGCAGGCAGCCGAGCGCGCGGGGCTCGCCGCCGATGTGCGCCGGATGGCGGGCAACCTTCGGCTGTACGAGCAGCGGCGGCCGTGTCGAACGCCCTGGCCCGACGACGACAAGGTCCATCTGCCGGGTCCCCCCGTCTCGCCAACAGGAGAAGTTCAAAGTGCAAAGTAGAAAGTGCAAAGATAAGTTTGAAGCGTCGGGAACAGCAGCGCGTTCGAGCGCTGGCGATTGTGATCGCTGAACTGGAGGAACGCCAGCCAGCGATGTCCGACCTTCTGTCCCAGTACCCGGTGGTGGTCGTGCTCAGATCCACCGGCAGAAACGCGCCGGTGCGGCCCGGCGAGACTGTTGCGATTCCGTCCGTCGCGGTCCACGGCGGTGCACCGGCGCACTCCATCTCGACGGTCCCGTCCGGAAGGAGCGAGGCCTGCATGGTGACCTGGCGAGGCGCGTCGAATACGCGCACGCCGCACCAGCGATCACGCTGAACGGCGCGAGCGCGCCGTGCCCGGACGCGGCACGATGGTTCCAGAGGACGTCGAAGATCGTCCCGCGCGGATCGGGATCTCGCAGACCGCCAGGCGTCTTCGACGGCTGCGGTGCGACCGCTTCCACTTCAGAGGATGATTGGACGCTCGAGGCCGGGCATGGATTCTGTGGCGTCGTTGATGGCGACGGCGACAGTTTGGATGAGACGCGACATGCACCCAGGATTCGGCGAATCTACGCCTTGGCCAGCACCATACCGTAGCCCTTCGCCCGTGGGCTCACGCCCAGCAGACGCACGCCGTTCATCAAACCGTGCGGCGTCGAAGAGACCACAGGAACCTTGATGTGATTCTCGAGCGGGACGATCAGATCGAGGGTCCTCAACGCGCCGCAGGACACGACCAGCGCGTCGGCCTTCTTTGAGCTGGCGTAGGCATCAGAACCCAGCTTGAACAGGATGTCGTCGGTGGCCGCGCCGTCCGGGATTTTCTCGAAACCCAGTCCCTTAGCCGACGTCACCTCGAACCCGTGCTCCTGCAGGAAGATCTTCAGCCGTTCGGTCACGACGTCTGTGTAGGCGGTGGCCACCGCAACGCGGCGGGCGTTGACGGTGCGGAGGCCGTCGAGCAGACCGTTGCTCTGGGTGGTAGCCGGCCGGCCCGTGGCCTTGCTGACCTGCCTGATCAACTCTTCGTGGAACTTCGCACCCTTATAGAAAGTCAGCGACGATCCAAACACGGAGATCACCTTGGCGCCCTCTTTCGCCAGCGCCTGCGCCGCGGGCAGGACTCTCGGGATCGCCTCGTCGTAGCCCTCGGGGGTCATGCCGCCCGGAAGGCCGACGCCGTTACCCAGGAACCGCACGCCGGTCGGATACAAAAGCTTCGCGTCCGGCGGGATCGGATAGTTGAGCGGAGGGAAAATCAAACCGAGCGCGGGTTCGTCGGCCGCCGCAAACGCCACGTCCACTAACGCGCTGTACGCAGTCGCAACGCCCGCGAGCTTCAGAAAATGACGACGGGAACCGGCCATTGATGCATCCATTTTCAACGTTCACTTGTCTTCGGCGCGCGCCGCGCTGAGGATGTTCCTCATCCCGTAGTTGCCTTCGTGGCAGTCGTACGCCAGGACCCCTTGAGCGTCCGCCGTGAGCGGCATGCCCAGGGTCCACGGCCTCGCCCATGTCGTCGGATCGACGAGCGTCGCCGTCCACGCAATTTGGTCGGGGGCCGCCCGCGTGAAGCGCTCGATGACGCGAAGCGTCGCGGCGTTGGCTCCCCGGTAGGCCGCCGCCGCCGTGAAGTTGGTCGTGTCGACGACCAGCGTATTCCCTTCCCAATGGCCACGCGCGTCGCCCATATGCTGGCGAATTCTCTCGCCGACATGCGGACGTCCGTCCAGCGGAATGATGCGCGTCTCGTGGATGATCTCGTAGGCAATCACGACGAAGCCGGGAGTCTGCAGGATCTCATACGTGTTGCCGTACATGACCGGGATCATCGAGCCGGGCACGCTGCGTGAGATGCAACGATCGAGCAGACCGAGGTCCTGGGGACCGTCGAATGGACCACCCAGAAAACTGCTTCGCACTCTGCCGGGTCCGCGGGCCCGTCTCTCCGCCTCCGGTGTGAGGGCCGGAATCTTTCCATCGGGGGGATCAACGACCAACCAGGCCTGACCGCCCTTTCCGAAATTCAGATTCTGCACCCACCACACATCAGGTCCGCGCACGCGGCCCCCGGGCAGCGCGTCGATGACCTGCTGGAGTTGCGCTCGCCGGATGTCGGCCAATTCCTGGCCCTTGATATCCTCGAGTCGTCGTCCTGCGAACCGATCGGGCCGTTCGAGGGGCGTCGTATATTCGTCCCCGTTCGAGAATGTTCCCTGAAGGTCGGGGTCGCCCCACGGCGTGCGTGGCGGGATCCAGGCTCTCGTGGTCTTCGCGGCGGCCGTCGCCTGGAGCGCGGTCGTTTGTCTTGCGGCGAGTCGCGCGCCGAATAATGCAAGGATCACCACGCTCGCGACCAACAGGCGAACCAGAGAGGTGCGGCTCATGAGGGTTTCTATTTCTCCTCGGCCGATGTCGACGTCGCGGGCCCGATGCCGACGATTTGCAGGATGCATTCGGCGTCCCTGGCGCCGTCGTAGTGGATCTGCTTTCCGAAGTGCGTGACGAAACTGCCCGCGGGAACCGGTTTCATCCCATCCGGATCGTATTTGGGGCCGGTGTTCACCCACCAGGTTCCCGAGATCACGGTGATGAATCGATCGTTTTGATGAAAGTGCGGGCGACTGTTGTTGTGCGGGAGCCATTTCTGGAGAACGACGTACAGGCCGGGCTTGGATGGATCACCGACCAGCACCGCGCTTTCCGCGCCTCCGTTGCGTACCCATTTGATCTCGGCGGGAAGCTGTACGCTGATCGCCTTCGGGTCGAGGTCGGCCGCGGCTCTGGAGGGGCCGAGGCAAATGAGCAGCGGCGTCACCAACGCGACGCGGATAACCCGCAAAGTCCGGAAAGCAAGCATGGCGTTCCTCCTCTTGTGGACAGGGCGTTTTTAGACGACTGCTAGAGTAAACGCAAGTGGCGTCACTCTATATGTGAAATCGGCGACATCGGGGACGTCACGCATTTCCGGCCAGGAGATCCTATCGACGTGACTTACGGCGTGTGCGGGAGGCGCGGAAGAACGACGAATTCGCGAATGACGTCCACGGCCATCTTCGAGACGACGCCGACCACCGCCAGAGTGACGCCGTCGCTCATCACCCGGCCGTCCGGGTACCAGGCGCTCGCGGGAATGACATGTTCGGCGACCTGACCGGCGACCGTCGCCACCGAAAACACCTGGTGGTAGCCGCGTGTGCGCGCCACGAACGGCGACTTGAGCGCGTGGCGCAAGCGCGGTCCAAATCCTGTGCACTGGCATTTCGTAAACGATGGATCCTGGTGCATCAACCGGGCGACCCCGTACTTCGTCGTATTGCCGATGGCCGACGCCGCGTACGCTGACGCCCACCGTTTCGAATACCCCGACATCCCCCCTCCCCATTCAGGAGGGTAACCCTTCCATTGCTCGAAGCCGCTGCCGAAGGCGGCGCCAATCACGCCAGAAGGTCCCAGCGTCGACCACACGTATTTTCGCAACAACTTTTCGTCATTCAGCACAGGCGGCGGGATCGGTGGAGCCGGCTCCTGCGCGAAACCCTTTGTGGCGCCCGCGAGTCCAACACCGAGGATCGCAGCCGCCAATACGTACCTCATGCGCAACTATGTATAGCAGGATACGCGCCAACAGGGCGCGTCTTCTTTGGCTTCGCGGTGCACCCGATTCACGTCTCCGATCGGCGCACGGGGGGCAGTGGGAATGTGCTGGTCACGTTCGGCGGCGGATTCGAGTACGAAGGCGCGCTACGCGGTCCAAACCGGCTGCCGTCCGGATTCAGCCTCGTGCTGAGCGGGAAGCTGGACCTCTTGAAGGCCGTGCCGCACGGCATGTTCAGATGATTGCGAAAGCCGATCGCGGGTAGGATTACCGGGTGGATTGACGCCGTGGAGGTGGTCTGGTGATGTCGTTGAACACGAGAATTCTGCTGGTCGGCCTGGGCGTGTTGTTGTCTGCAGCTCCCGCGGCCGCGCACCATTCATTCGCCGCGGAGTATGACGGCAACAAGCCCGTTGCCTTGACAGGCACGCTGACCAAGATGCTCTGGTCCAATCCCCACGCATGGGTGTACATCGACGTAAAAGGGGCGGACGGCAAGGTCGTCACCTGGGCGTTCGAGACCGGGGGCGCCAACGCGCTGTACCGGCGAGGCTGGAAAAAACCCGACCTCCCCGTCGGCGTGGTGGTCACAATCGAAGGGTTCCTCGCCAAGGACGGTTCCCCGACGGTCAACGCCACGAACATCAAGCTTCCCGATGGACGCCAGTTGTTCGCCGGTTCCTCAGGGACCGGATCGCCAGGCAAGCCTGCCTCGCAGCCATAGGAGCGTCCCCCGTATGCGCATGCACCGTCTCGCTTCCGCGACAGCCTGGACAACCCTGGCGGCCGCCCTGGCAACCGCATCGTTCGCGTCGACGCCGGCCGCCGGCCAGGCGCAGACGCCGCGAGCGCAAGCGACCCTGCCCCGGACCGCTGACGGCAAACCGAACCTTGCGGGCATCTGGCAGGTTCGAAACACGGCGGCGGCGGACCTTCAGGATCATGTGGCGCGCTTCAATATGCCGGCTGGCAGAGCCGTCGTGGTGGGCAGCGATATCCCGTATCAACCGTGGGCCGCGACGAAGAAGAGTGAAAACTTCCAAGCTGGCCAGGCGAGGGATCCGCTCGCTCAGTGCTATATGCCTGGCGTGCCGCGGATCATGTATCTCGATTTTCCGTTCCAGATTTTTCAGACACCGCAAACCATCGCGATGACCTTCGAATGGTCGAACGTGCATCGTGTGATCCACACGGACGGAACCCCCCACCCCGATGGGCTCGACTTCTGGATGGGCGACTCGCGGGGCCGCTGGGACGGCGACACGCTCGTGGTCGAGGTCACGAACCACAACGACAAAACCTGGTTCGACATGGCCGGAAATTTTCACAGCGACGCGCTGAAGGTGATCGAGCGATACACGCTGGTGGACCGCGACACCATCAAGTACGAAGCCGCCATCGAGGATTCGAAAGTTTTCACGAAACCCTGGACCATCAGCATGCCGCTCTCCCGGCGCACGGACATGAGCCGGGTTCTCGAGTACGCGTGCCAGGCGGAGGCCGAGGAAGCCAGCGGCGCGTTCACGCGCGAACCCGCGACGTGGTATCCGGGTGCATCGGGCGCCGCATCCCCAATGGCTGCGGTGCCGATCGCGGCGGCGCCGAGCCGGCCATCCGCATCTCCTGCAACGCCGGCGGCGCGCGCGACGGTCGTCCGTCGGACGCGCGACGGCAAGCCGGATCTGCAGGGCCTCTATATGTCGGATGCCGGCGGAGCCAACTGGGGCCTGGAGAGGCATACCGGCAACCCCGCCTTGACGCCTCCAGGGAGAGGGGTGATCACGGATCCGCCCGACGGCAAGCTCCCGGTGCAACCATGGGCACGAGCCGAGCACGAAAGCCGGTTGCGTCCCGAGCGCGGGTATGACGATCCCACGGCGCACTGTTTTGTCGCCGGTGTCCCGAGGTCCATGTACGTGCCGTCGCCGTTCCAGATCGTTCAGACATCCGGTTACGTCCTGTTTCTCTTCGAGCGAATGTCGTGGCGCATCGTGCCCCTCGACGGACGCGCCCATCTTCCTGACAGGATGCGCCTCTGGCAGGGCGATTCGGTGGGCCGCTGGGAGGGCGATACGTTAGTCGTCGAAACCACGAATTTCAACGGCAAGAGCTGGCTGAACGAGGTCGGCGAAATCATCAGCTACACCGAGCGCGTCGTCGAGCGGTTTACGGCGGTGGACGCGGACACGATCAATTACGAAGCCACCATCACGGATCCGGTTGTGTACGCGCGGCCGTGGACGATTGCCTTTCCGATGCAGCGTCAGAAGGGCGAGCTGATCGAGGCCGCATGCCACGAGGACGACCAGGATCTCGCGCACCTCAAAGCGGTCAGAGATGCGGCTCTGGCCGGCAGCAAGAAATAGATCGGCGAACGAGGGCGAGCCGCTCAAATATCGATGACAGGGCCGTCGGCAGGCGGTGGTGGCGAGGCCGCCTGTTGCTTCCTGCGAAGCAGCAGCACGAGCGCCACGCATCCCGTCCACGTGGGCAAGAGATCTGTCACGGGGAGAAACTCCAGGGCAAACGTCGGGAGCAGCAACGGATGGAACCCGATGGTCCGCGAGATCAGGATCATCGCAGCGACGTCGAGGAGCTCGTCGGCAAACGCCCAGCCCAGCGGACCCAGCAAGAGCTGAAGCACGTCGGATGTCACGGCCACAACGTACGCGAGCCGCACCCGGTTTCGTGTCAGCACAGGTGCAGAGGCGAAGGACCGCAGCAGATTCATCGTTCTATTCAGGCCACTTGTGGCGATGAAGAGGATACTGCATCGGTGTCGTGCGAACGAACGACCGGGCGCCCAGGTTGAATGTTCAGCTTGTCGCGCGATGAAACGTGACAGACAGCGACGGGGAGATCGCCAATGCGACGGTCCCATCCGATCGGCGATAGGCGATCACTGCGGCCATGCCGGGAATGGAGTCGACAAGTCTGAGGCCTGCCGTTGGACCGAGAACGAATGCCGCTGTGGACATGGCGTCGGCCATGGTCCCATCACGGGAGAGGATCGTGACGCTCAACGCTTTGTTCGACGGGCGTAGCGTGCGCGGGTCCAGGATATGTCCAAACTTCCGGCCGTCGATCTCGACAAACGTGGCATAGTCAGCTGACGTCGACACCGACGTCTCCATCGTCTCGACGCTGCCAAGAAGTCGATCGCGGTGGTCCGGATCTTTGATCCCGACGTTCCAGGTGCGTTTGCCGATCGGCGTGCCGAGAAGGTACTGATTGCCACCCGCGTCGATGAATCCGGCCAGCCCTCGACGCCGCAGCGTATTGGCCGCGATCTCCACGGCGAACCCTTTCGCGATGCCGCCGAGATCGATCTCGACGCCAGGCCGGGCGAAGCGGACCGATCGTGCCGCGGTGTCGATAAGCAGATTCTGATAATCGATGCTTGGCCGCACGGCGTCGAGCTCAGCGGCCGTCGGTTGATGAGGCTTCTTGTCGTGAAATCCCCAGAGGCGGACGATGGGGCCGACGGTGATGTCGAAGGCGCCGTGACTCCGGGCGCTCACCTGCTGCGCGGCGGTCAGCACCGACAGCATCGGGGCACTGAGGTGAACCGCTTCTCGTGCCGCGAGGCGATTGATCCGGGACAGCTCGCTCTCCTCGCGATAGTTGCTCATCAACCGATCGACTTCCGCGATCGCCGCAAACGCCTCGTCGACGCCGAGACGTCGTGTCGCCTCGTCGCCCCCGTAGGCTTCGACCTCAACCGAGGTGCCCATCAGATAGCGATACTCACGCGTGCGAGCGTCGCCTGGCTCGGCGCAGGGTGTGGCGATCGTCGCGGCGGCGACCAGGAGCCACGCGGCAATCGCGCGTTTACTTGCAGCCACACCCGCCGCTCTGCACGCCGAAGCCGCCGGCCGCACCCTCGCGAGCTTCCTGCCAGTGCATCATGTACTGGAGCTGCCCGCTGTCGGCATCAAACACCATGGCCGGATCGGCCAGGCGTCCGCGCTGCCACGGCTGGACTGTCGCGCATCCTCCGATCGTCAGCGCCGCCAGAAGGCCGCTTGCCAGCACGAATCCGCGTCGCCCCATCTGCTTCATGTCATTCATGTCAGGGCTCCGAGAGTAACCGTGTGATTTCGCGCTGATAGCTATCGAGCACCTTGGCGGTGTAGCCCATGTGGGTGAAGCGGATGTTTCCCGCGCGATCGATCAGCACCGAGCTGGGCATGCCTCGGATCGCGAACGCCCTGGGCGCGTCGCCTTTGGCATCGAACAGCACCGGCATGACGTGCGGATGGACAGCCAAGAATGCGTCGGCATCCCTTCGCTGCTCGTCAAGATTCACGGCCAGCACCTGCAGACCGCGCTCCCTGTAACGTTGATACAGTGCGTCGAGCGCCGGAAACGATGCCTTGCACGGGGAACACCAGCTTGCCCAGAAGTCGATGAGCAAGACCCTTCCTTTGTAGCCCGCCGTCTGGATGGTGCCACCATCCGCCGTCTGCAGTTGCACCACCGGTGCACGTTTGATGTCAGTCGCCGAAAGGAGTCCTGTGACGAGTACCCAGGCGACTGCAGTAAGACACCATTTATTCATGTTCTGGCCAGCCGCCTGCGTTATTTCGATGCCAGGGGGACGCGCACGCCCGCCGAGAAGATCGCCGCCTGGAATCCATTGTCAGCTCGATACTGCTCATATTGGAGCGTCAGGCCCGTTCCACCGGGCAGCCCCAGGAACGAACCTTTCGGCGTGACGATCACCTTGCCGGTATACAGCGCAGACGCGAACGGCTGAAGTCGGAAGTCCGCCGTAAAGTAACGCGGTACCGGCCCGACGTACTCCGGTTCGTAGAAGTACGCGCCCGTTTGACCATACCGCCGATAGTTGAAGCTGCCAAGCACCTGCTGCGCAAAGTGATGGGACAGCCCGGCGCTGAATGCGTTCGAGTGCAACTGCCAATCGTCGACATAGTGCCGGTAGTCGGCTTCGAGATAGCTATCTGCGGGCAGGGCTTGACGGACACGTGCGGTCACGGTCTGACGCGTCCGCGCGTCGGGAACCTGTCCCAAGGTCATGACGCCGTTCACATCGGTGCGCAGAAATGGATTGTCCTGATAACCGAGGATCCGGCCCACTTCGTAGCCGACCTGCGCGATCGTCAGTTTCGATAGTGTCTGCGTCACAGACGCGAACGCGTCGTGTTGATACTGATTGTCAATCTGTTCGGTCGGATGCAGGGTCGGCTGGTTCAGCGAGAACGTGTAGCCGCCAGCCACAGTCGTGTTCCCATTGGCCAGATCGCGCGAGGCCGACGTGAGCAGCGTCGTCGAGCGGTAGAAATTCTCCTGGCTGTACGCACCGCCTATCGTCCACTTCAACGAGTCAAGTTTTTGCGTGACTGACAAAGCGCCAACCTGGCGACGGCTGCTGACACCCTGGCGATGACAGCGGGCGCACGAATCGGAGGCGGCAGAGATCGCGTCCACGCCAAAGCTGACCCGCAGCGTCGAACGCTCGGTGAAATCCTTGGTCAGATCGGCGGTCGGCGTGAGCACGGTCACACCGCGCGTGTCCTGGAATGCGTGGAATTGAACATTGACCTCGTTGGTTTGCGCCCAGTTCTGTCCGCAGACGAGCGAACACGCTATGGCAGCGCCGCACGCGAGCAGGCGTCGTCGATTCATACGCAGCGATCGCTATCGACTCTGTGCGGCGTTGTAGTACACCATCCAGCGAAACACCTTCGTCGTTTTTGTGACGGCGTCACCACTGAAGTATCGATACATGCTTCCGCCCGGAGAGCAATCGACGACGACCGAGCTCTTCGCATCGCCTGAGCGTTGGCCGTTCATCACGTCGGCGTAAGTGCCTACCGAGTAGTTGCCTCGTGCGTCGCGCGCGCTATGACAGGACAGGCAATCGGTGTCGAAGATTGGCTTGATGTCCTGGACGTACGCAAGCGACTGAACGGCGACCGCGCTCGGACCGAACGGAAAACCAGGGTCGCCGGTATCGGCGGCCGGATTGCTCTTCACGCACGCGGAGGCAGCACAAGAAGTCGTAAGCGCGATCGTCCACAACAGGATCAAAGACCCCTTTGAGCAAAGACCTCCCAAGCGCATGCACAGGTGCGATACGCAAGCGAGGTGCCAGACGAATCGCGAACGTCGGGCGGAAAATCCAGCGGAAAAGCGTCGTGGAGAATAACAGGACGGCTCAAAGCGTCGTCATCCTGTGTCATTGCGATAACACCAGCCTCCACCGAGCGTCCTCAAAAAGGACCGGGACGTTCCGTATCCGCTATGCTCCCGCAGAACTTCAGCCCATGGCTGCATGGCGCACCGTTCGATCTTCGCTGAACCCGTGGCACGGATTGCGGGGCCTGCCCGGGGACGTCTGGATCATCTTCGCGACCACGCTGGTCAATCGCGTGGGCACGATGGTGCTGCCGTTTCTCGTGTTGTATCTCGCACAGGGCCTCGGCTACCCCGTGCGAGTGGCCGGTTTCGCAATCACGTCCTACGGTTTCGGCGCGCTGATCGGCGCTCCCGTCGCCGGTCGCGTCTCCGATCGCATCGGGCCGCTGCGCGTCATGCAGTGCTCGCTGGTACTCTCTGGCGTCATCCTCCTCGTCGTCCCTGGGGCCCACTCTCTTCCCGTCGTGTTTGGTCTGATTCTGCTGTGGGCGATGGCGACCGAAGCGGTCCGTCCTGCGAGCCTGGCGGCGCTCACCGCGGCCACTCCAGCCGCGCAGCGCAAAGCGGCGATCGCACTCGACCGTCTCGCCATCAATCTGGGGATGAGCGTGGGACCCGCCGCGGGTGGCTTCCTCGCAACGGTGTCGTTCACCCTGCTCTTCGTGATCGACGGCGTGACCTCTGTCGCGGGCGCTGTCCTGCTGACCGTGCTGCTCTGGAAGCGCTCCCTCCCAATGGAAGTGGAAGGGGCGACGACGGTCATTCCGGGCACCGTTGTGCTGCGGAACAAGCGGATGCTGACCTTCATGCTGGGTATGTTCCTCGTCGGCGCGGTGTTCTTTCAGATGGAGGCGGCGCTGCCGCTCTATCTGGTCCGCGAGTTGGGACTCCCGGCGTCCTTCTTCGGACTGCTCTTGGTGTTGAACACCGTCCTGATCATTTTTCTGGAGGTCCCCCTCAACCTCGCCACTTCGCACTGGCCGCATCGGCACGCGCTCGTACTGGGCGCGCTGTTGTTGGCTGCCGGGTTCGGCGCCCTCGCATTCGCCGCCGCCCGTCGCACGATCGCGCTAACGGTGGTGGTCTGGACCTTCGGAGAGATGATCTTGCTTCCCGCCTCGGCCGCCTACGTGGCCGATCTCGCGCCCGCCGATCGGCG
Organism: Vicinamibacteria bacterium; assembly: GCA_041485905.1. Lineage (GTDB taxonomy): Bacteria > Acidobacteriota > Vicinamibacteria > Vicinamibacterales > CAVVIG01 > JAHFUI01. Next base: position 22,269 of record JBGPKK010000014.1, on the reverse strand, counting down.
CGGCGATTACATGGGGGCGTACTACGTGGCGTTCGGGCTCGCGCTGGCCATCGGGCCATGGGCGGGGACGCTGTTCATGGAACGCTACGGCGCACCCGCGCTATGGGCTGCCGTGTTTGTGGCGGGTGTCTGCGCAGCCTGCATCATGGCCATCGCCGCTCCATTACGCAGCAATGACTCCTGACGTCGTGCCGCTCTGGGTGAATCGGGCTCGCCAGTCCTTAGAGGCTGTATCAAAACATCGAACGGCACGCTTCGCCGGTTGGCGCCATCCTATTTCGCCGGCGCTTTCGCCTTCAGCTCCTCGAACCAGTTGAGGACGAGATGGATCTCGGGCGCGGCCGTCTTCTGCCCGTTCGGCGTCGGCGCATCCTTGAGGAGCAGGAACCGCTGACCGTCGGCCGACACGTCGTAATGGCGCCCAGTGCCGGCGGCGAACGCATATGGCCGTTTCACCACCTGCTGCGAGTTCCCCAACGTGATGTTCGCGCCGAGACGCACAGAGACAGCCATGATTGTGTCGGGCGCCATGTAGTAGAACAGCTCGCGCCCCGTGGGGGACCAGAGCGGGCGCGTGCCGCCGCCCGCCGAGACCTGGATTCGCTTCGTCTCCACGTTCGGGAACGGACGCACGTAGATTTCGGATCGGCCAGACTCGTCGGATTCGTAGGCGAGCCAGTGCCCATCGGTCGAGATCACCCCATTCATTTCACTCGCCTTCGAGTGCAAGAGCATGGTGGCCGTGCGCGGCGCCCCCAGGGTGATGACGCCCAGATCATAGGGCGGCGAGTTAGGAGTGCCGAAGATCAGCTGCGCGCCATCCGGCGAAAACGACAGCGGGATTTGGACCTGTGTGCCGCTGCTCAGGCGCTCCATCATGCCCGACCCGTCAAACGCTTGCCAATACACACTCTGCACGCCGTCGCGCTCTACCGTGAACGCGACCCGCTTGCTGTCAGGTGACCAGACCGGCGACCGGCTCATGCCCGCTATTAGTTGCTGCAGAGTTTGGCGGCTGAGATCAAAAATCCAGATGCCGTTCTGCCCCTCCCACACGTCCAGCGCGACGCGCGTCCCGTCCGGCGACAGGCGGGGGTACATGTAACCCCGGACGGGAACGTTGATAGGGTCCTCGTGACCCGCGTGATCCACCCACACCAAGGTCCGCGGTGTCGTGGCTCTAGTCGTTTCCGTCGCGTAGACCAGTGAGCCATCGTCGGCCACCGCGAAATCCGCCCCGCTGGTCCGCTCAATGCCCACGTGTTCCGCCACCGTTACCGGGTTACCGATCACCTGCAATCGACGGACGTCGAAGCCCACGGCGCGCAGTGTACGGTCGGCCGCCGCGAACAGGAGGTGGCCCGTCGGGGAGAAGCGCGGGCTGGTGCCATCGAGCAGACGGTGCACTTCGCCACTTGGCAGAGACACCACCGCGATCCGCGACCGATCCAGCGACCCGTCCCACGATGTGAAGAGCACGGCTCGCCCGTCCGGCATGACATCGGGCCAGAAATGGTCCCGCTCGCCCTTCGCGGGATCGACCGTCGTCAACCGCTCTGGTTTGCCCCCGGCCGCGGGCACGCGCAGCAGGCCCTTGCTCCGGTCCGTGGCGAAGACGATCGCGTCGCCCGGCGCCCAACTTGCGCCCCGCAGAGTCGCGCCGTCCAGTGAGCAAATCGTCTCCGGCGATCCGCCGAGCGCCAAGACGCGCTTGAGCGCCCCGTCGCGCACGTCGTGGTAGACGATCCAGGTACCGTCGCGGGAGAACACCGCACTGAGGGCGCCCTCAGACCCCCGGAGCGGCACCGCCTCGAACTGATCGAGGGCGCGAACGTACAGAAGCCCCGTCACAATTGGGTCTGCGTCTCGGGAGCTTCGATACACGACGCGCGATCCGTCCGGCGAGATCGTCACGGCCGGTTGAGTGCCCGACCGAAACGGCGCGTCCGGTGACGTCGTGATCACGAAACGCGCGGGGTGACCGGCTGGAGCTGTCGTTGCTCTCCGCAGGAGGAGCGCCGCCGTCAGACCACCCAGGAGCGCGACCAGGACCCACGGCAGCGTCGCGAGGACGCGCAACGATGTGCGAACCGCAACCGCTGGCGCCACGGCCGGTGTCGCCGGTTCCGCAAGGGCATCCCTGAGCTCGAGCCGGGCATCGGCGATGGCGTGGAGCCGCTCCTTGGGATCCTTTACGAGCGTCCGCAGCAGCAGCCGACGGATCGCCGGCGGCGTGTTCGTGGGTAGCGCCTTCCAGTCCGGCTCTTTCGTGATCACAAACGCCAGCGTCTGCGGGACGTCGTCGCCAGCGAATGCACGGCGCCCGGTCAGTATTTCGTACAGAACGCAGCCAAACGCCCAGACGTCGGCGCGCGTGTCGGCCTGCTTGCCGCGCGCCTGCTCCGGCGCCATATATGCCGCCGTGCCGAGGATCATGCCAACGCCGGTCATCATGGCGGGTGACGTGATGGTCGGTGACTGCGTCAGGTTTTCCTTTCCCGCCCCACCCGGCCCACCGGCCCTGCCTGCTACTTCGATCGCCTTGGCCAGCCCGAAGTCGAGCACCTTCACGGCGCCATCACTCCGAACCTTGATGTTCGCGGGCTTCAGATCGCGGTGGATGATGCCTTGCTCGTGCGCCGCTTCCAGCGCTTCAGCAATCTGCCGCGCAAGCGGCAGTGCTTCATCGAGCGGGATCGCCCCGCGCGCGATCCGCTGCGAGAGATCCTCGCCCTCGACCAGTTCCATCACGAGTGCACGGACGCCATTGGATTCTTCCAGGCCGTGGATGTGCGCGATGTTGGGATGGTTGAGCAAAGCGAGCGTCTGCGCTTCGCGTGTGAACCGCGCGAGCCGATCTGGATCACTGGCGAAGGCGTCGGGCAGGAGCTTCAGCGCGACGTCGCGATTCAGCTTCGTGTCGCGCGCGCGATACACCTGGCCCATGCCGCCTTCGCCGATCTGCGCGGTGACTTCGTAGACGCCGAGGCGGGTACCGGTGGTGAGGGCCAAACCGCGTGCCATGGATTATACGGGCCGAGCGGCAGCGCGGACGGGATTACTCCTGAGTGACACCGTGGTGTAGACCGATCTGGCCCCGCAAGGCCGGAGCAGCGGCGCGGACGGGCGATTACCCCAGGAAAGCGGCGAGCTGGCGATGGGCGCTGGAGAAAGTGGGTATGCGCTCAGGCGGTCCTCCACGTCTTGCGCAGCGACCGCCAGCAAATCAGCGCGCACCCGAGCGAGAGAAAGGCTTCATGGATGTCCGCGCGCTTGTCGTACCGTACGCGCAAGCGCCGGAACTGGCTGAGCCACGCAAACGTCCGCTCCACAACCCACCGCCATCGGCCCAGGCCACTCCCATGCTCGGTGCGGCGCATGGCCAGCAAGGGCACAATGTGACGAGTCCGGAAACCGCGCCGAATGGCGGTCGCGTCGTAGCCGCGATCCCCGACCACACAGTCCGGCCGCTGCCGCGGTCGCCCGCGGTCGCCGTGCAGCGGGGGAATCGCGTCCACCAACGCCAAGGCTTCTTGCGAGTCGTTCCGGTTCGCGCCGGTCAGGCGAACCGCGAGAGGGACGCCCCGCCCGTCACAGATCAGATGACGCTTGCTCCCTCGCTTGGCCCGATCGGTGGGATTCGGACCGGTCTGGTCACCCCCGTACACCGCGCGGACGGAACAACTGTCCACGACCGCCCGCGACCAATCAATCTGGTCGTAGCGAGCGAGCCAATCCAGCAGCGCAAAGTGGATCAGATCCCAGACGCCCGCCAGTTGCCAATCGCGCAGGCGCCGCCAGCACGTCATCCCAGATCCGCACCCGAGTTCTTGTGGGAGCATCTGCCAGGGAATGCCGCTGCGAAGGACGAAGACGATGCCCGTGAGGCAGGCGCGATCTGAGACGCGCGGCCGCCCACCTTTTGGCCGCCGTGGGGCAATCGGCAAGAACGGTTCGATAAGATCCCACAACGGATCTGAAAGGAGGGTGGCGGCCATAACCGTTCACGCTATCTCGCCGAAGAGATTTCGGAAGTTTTGTTACAGGCTCTTACGGTCTCGTGAAGTTGACGCCATCTTTCAGGAGCTTTTCATAACGCTCGGGATCCAGATTGTTCTCGGCGCAGGGAAACTCCTGAAGACGCGTACCTTCCCGCAGCATGATGGTCGAACGAAGAATCCACGGCTTGGTCAGCACGTTGGGATCTTCCATGGTGACTTCATAGTTGATCTGGTCCTTATCGGCGCGCGTATAGCGCTCCGTGATGTGCAACGCGTCGGTGTGAAAGGTACCTGTCCCCGCCAGCCAGGTTTTGTCGTTGAAGCCGATCACATCGACCACCAGCGTGGCTCCTTCCCAGTGCCCGACTGAATCGCCCATGTAGCCCGGGATCAGATCGTCGCGATGTTTCGCGTTCAGCGGAATGACGCGGAAGACGCTCATGTACTCGTAAAGAATGACGATCTGCTTCGGAGTCTGGATGATCTGCTGCGGGAAGAGTCCCAGCATCACCGTTCGTGGCACACCCGCCGGCAGGCAGAGTGCGGTCGGGTCGTCGATGCCTCTCCTGTTGAAGGCTTCCAACACTTTCCTGGCCGCCCAGGGCTGATACGGCGCCCCTTCGCGCCCAGCCGGCCGATCGTTCGACGACAACACCACGGGTGCTGCAGGATCGCGTCCACTGCCGCCGACACCGACGCCCCCGTTTGCCTCCTCCCAACTTCCGCGCTTGGTGCTGCCTCCCTGCCATACGCCCGTCAGATCCGGCTTCCCGTCCGAGGCGCGGGGGACACGGGCTTTCTGTGCGGACATGGAGACTGGCCACAAAACGGTTGTGGCCACCGCTATCACGATGAAAGCGCGCATCATTCGCATCAGGGCACCTCCACGGCAGGACTGTTTCCTCCGTCGCCTGTGCCCGCCGGAGGGCCGAAGAACAATTTGTTGCCCCCGGGTACGGTGATCTCGCGCGAATGTGCCCAATTCCCGCCGTCTCGTGCCCGCCATCCGAAGACCGTGATCTTGTCGCCCGGCTTGATCGTCGTGCCTTTCTTCCACCCGATTCTGTACAGCACGGCAGGATTGTAGCCTTCAAATTTCCAGTTGGTCACGGTGCCCTTGTCGTCGGTGACATCCAGATAGAAGTGGCTGTGCGGGTTGGTCCATTCAACCTTGGTCACGACACCCGTCAGCGTGATGGGTTTGTTCCCGTCATATTCCGCGCCGAACGAGTGATGCGCCAGGAGAGGAATCGCCACAAGACACAGGACAACAATCAGCAGGCACTCCCCGGTTATCCGCCTTGCCATCGTCCACCTCAGCCGTCAATTTATGACACTCTGCGAATCGGAGTAAAGACATGATCGCGGGAAACGACGGACCCCAGCCACGACTCCACGAGCGTTACAATGTCCAGCCGCTCTCACTGCCGAGGAGGCCCGACCTGACATGGAAGCTCCGCTGACTCCCCTCGATTTCGCCCGGCGAACGCGCAAGCTGTACCCGGACCGTGAAGCGGTGGTGGATGGCGCGTTGCGATTGACGTACGACGCCTTCTTCTCCCGCTGCGACAGATGGTCGGGCGCGCTCCAGCGGCTTGGCGTCAGGCGTGGCGATCGGGTCGCCTACCTCTCGCCCAATACGCACATGCACCTGGAATCGTTCTACGCCGTGCCGCAGATAGGCGCGGTTCTTGTGCCCATCAATTTCCGGCTCACCGCGAACGACTTCGAATACATCATCAATCACTGCGGTGCAGAAGTCGTCTGCGTGCATGGCGATCAGCTCGAGGCGGTGAACACAGTCAGGGCGAAGCTGACACACGTCCGTCATTTCGTCGCCCTGGAAGGCCTGGAAGGCCTGGAAGGCCTGGAAGGAACGTCCGATGGGTGGCTGCAGTACGAGCAGCTGCTGACAGCTGAAGCCGGTTCGTTCGAACCGGCGCCGATCGATGAGCGGAGCGTCTTGACGATCAACTACACGAGCGGCACGACCTCGCGCCCGAAGGGCGTCATGATCACGCATCGAAATGCCTACATCAACGCGGTGGGGACTCTGCTCCATGTCCCGATGACATGCTCCGACCGGTATTTGTGGACGCTTCCGATGTTTCACGCCAACGGCTGGACATTTACGTGGATCGTGACCGCCGTTGGCGGCGCGCACATCTGCCTGCGGAAGATCGACCCGCCGGTCGTCTTCGACCTCATTGACCGCGAGTCGATCACGATGCTGTGCGCGGCGCCCACCGTGCTGATCATGCTCGCCAACGCTCCCGTAGAAATCAGGCGGCGCTCACGGAACCCGGTTCGTGTCCTTACGGCAGGAGCGCCGCCGGCGGCCGCCACGATCCAGCGCGTGGAAGACGAGCTCGGGTGGCACCTGACCCACGTGTACGGACTCACTGAAACATCGCCGCTTATCACGGTATGCGAGCACCGGCCGGTCCACGAACAGATGTCGGCAGACGAGCGGTTCAGAATCAAGGCCCGCCAGGGGGTCGAACTGATCACCTCCGGCGAGCTGCGCGTGATCGACCCTGGGAAGGATGTTGGGAACGAGGTTCCCTGGGACGGACAGACGCTTGGTGAAATCGTCGTGCGTGGAAATGTGGTCATGGAGGGTTACTACAACGATCCGGAAGCCACGGAGGCAGCGTTCGCCGGTGGCTGGTTCCACTCCGGGGACGGGGCGGTGGTGCATCCCGACGGCTATGTCGAAATCAGGGACCGGTTCAAGGACGTCATCATCAGCGGCGGCGAAAATATCTCATCGGTCGAAGTCGAAGGAGTGCTGCTCCAACATCCCGACGTCCTCGAGGCCGCAGTCGTCGGTGAGCCAGACCCAACATGGGGCGAAATCCCACATGGCTTTGTCGTGTTGAGGTCGGGCGTCGCCGTCACCGAACAGGAGCTGCGGGAGTTCGTGCGGAGCCGACTTGCGCACTTCAAGGCGCCACGCGGCTTCACGTTTGTTTCAGAGCTTCCAAAGACGGCGACGGGCAAGACCCAGAAATACGTGCTGCGTCAGGGCCGTTCGGCGGTCACTCCATAACCGAGCCTGGCCTCGAGCGACGTTCCCGGCGCCAGCCGCGGTGCCGGCGGGCTTCAAGCCCTACGATCCCCAGGGAGGGCGTCCCGCGGATCTCGCGCAGACGACCACCACCGACGGGCGCACGGTTGACTACATCGTCCGTCGCGAACGAGGCACCATCAATCGGGCCATCTCCAGGTCGGCGTCTATGCCGCGGGCGTGAAACCTCCGCCACGCAGCACGTCGCGTGCGGCGCTGTTGTTGTCCGGAGCCACGTAGAAGAACGCGCCCACGCGCGCCCGCCGGAAGATGATGCCTGCGGAGTACTCGCCTGACTCGACCAGGTAGTCGAGCCCTGCGTCGGTCAGCAATTGTTCCAGGCGCAGCGCATGTCTGAGCTTCTGAGCCACATACAGCAAGGTCAGATCCTGCTCCCCGAAATGTTCTGGCTCCCTGCGCATGTGCCTTTCTCGTCCGGGTAACGACGAAGAGTCAGATCCACCATGATCAGGCCGATCACGCGCCAAGCAGTTTCTGGGTCCAATCACCATCGTTGATTAAGGCGCGGTAGTCGTCTGGTGAGATTCTTGTCTTTGAGTAATGACAAGAGACGATGAATATCGCCCGCTCCTCATGCCATTCGGCTCTCGTGACGGTACAGCCAAATTTCGCGGCGCCCACCAGGACCTCGAGCGAGGCGCCAGGTTCTGGGATGGCCGGTACGTCGATAAGCCTTGTAAATCTGACGGCACTGTTGTTGATCACCTTGACCGGCTGATCGGCCGACCGGACAGTCAGTCCAGGGATCTTCATGTTGACTTCAACGGCAATTGACATGTTGGTTGACCGGGAGTCCGCGTGAACCCGATCATAGTCTGTACCTGCTGAAAAGTTCCCTGACCGCAGTCGGGCAGCTGGACGTCGTGCGCCATGCGTTCCCACGGTTCAGGCCGCCAATGGTTCCAAACGATATTCGTGCTGCAACCCCGCGATGGCGGTGATCTTGGCGAAGGACAGGATGGGGTTGTGGCGAAGGACAGAAATCAGGGCTTCGACGGCCCGACGGCGTACGCCAGCAACACATTCCCCGGACGGCCCCCGAACGCGCCGTACCCGGAGTTGACGTACAGCATCCCCGCGGCGATCGTCGGCCCGGGGCCGAGCATCGACGCGCCCCTGGCGGCCACGCCGTTCACCGTTTGGAAGTCCCGGTTCGTGTCGACCTCCCAGATGATCGATCCGTCTTGCGTCGAGTAGGCCCGCAACCCCCCGTCGTTCGATCCCGAGAAGACGACGCCAGCAATCGCGGTAATGGCCGCCGACTGCGCGGCATTGCAGCCGCGACCGCTGGCGCATTTCGTGGCCGGTGGCGGTGCGTACCAGACGCGCTCGCCGGTCTGCAGGTTCACGGCATGGAGACCGCCGGGCGCCGGCGTGGTGATGTCGGACACGGGAAAGTACGCGTGCTCCTCGTCCACGGCCGATCCCCACTCGATGCCGCCGAGTGCGCCGCCTTTGCCGGCTCGATACTGCCAGATGACGTCGCCGTTCTTGTCAGGGTCGAGCGCCCATCCGATGCCAGACTTCTGACCGATGACAACCAGCTCCTTGCCGTTTGGCAGCCTCGCGACAATCGCCGGGCTGCCGAAATCGTAGTCGGGACCGCTCTGGTCCGCGCAGTTTGGATTCGCGCTGTTCGGCACGCAGCCGCTCACGTAGATGTCTTTCGGGAACAGCTGCTTCATCCATCGAATCTTCCCGGTCGCCAGATCGATCGCCACGACGGCGTCGCTCGACGGATCTTCAGGTCCGGTGTAGCTGTTGCCCGTGCCGACGTAGAGGGCGTTACGGCTCGCGTCGATCGTCGGCGCCCCCCAGATGGCGGAACCGGCGGGGCCGTGCAACGTCACCCCTGCCGAGCTCGTCCCTCGCGGTTTCGGCAGTGCCTGCATCGGATAGGTCCGCCACAGGACCTTGCCGGTCTTCACGTCGATCGATGACACGCTTCCCCGGAACGTGCAGCAGCCATACTGCGGATTCGCGCCCTGCGATTCTTCGTACGACGAGGTCGGCACGTACAGACGATCACGGTAGAGCGTTGGTGTCCCCGTAATGCGCGCGAGTGGGTGCTCCTCGACCTTCGTCTTCCACACGGGTTTGCCGGTCCCGGCGTCCAGTGCGTACGCCTGAGCGGCGGTATCGCCGAAGTAGACGTTCGCGCCGCCTCCGTCCCGCGTGCCCAGGGTCATCGCGGTCCGCACGGCGCCGTCCGCGCTGAAGAACCAGTAGATGCAGCCGGTCCTGGCATCGAGCGCGTACACCGTGCCGTTTTGACTCCCGACAAATACGCGGCCACCGGCGATTGTCGGTTGCGCCCACGCCGACGTCGCGTCGGGAAATCCGAACGCCCATTTCAAGACGAGGCGAGGCACCTGGTCGGCCGTCAGTCCCGCGGCGCCTGCCGACTGAAACCGCGCGTTCGTCACGGTCGCGCCCCACCCGTTCCACATCGGCGCCGATCCGAGATCGAATGCCGGATTCGATGGGCACCGACCCATCGACGCCCCCGTCGGATCGCCACCGAGCCGCGTACCGGCGAGGTACTCGGCGATCGTGCGGCGTTGCGGTCCGCTCAGTTTGGAGCCCTGGACCCGCATCGACCCGTTCGCCAGGGCATCGAGAATAGCCGCTGGAGATCGCTGACGGAGCACGTCGGGGCTGGGTGCGCGCGAGTTGGCGGACCCGTCATGGCAGGTCGCGCACGTCGTCGTGAAGAGGGCTTCGCCATTTTGCGCCTGGCCCTGTCCAGAGACAGAGCGCTGAGGCGGTGCCAGCACGAACCAGATCGGAAGGGCGAGCGCCAGCGTTGCGCACACGCACCACGGTCGGCGCATTTGAGTCCTATTGGGCGTTCGTGCTATTGGCCGCCTGCGGTCGCCGGGGGCGTACGGCTCTCCACGGTGTACGTGATGAAGCCGATCATCATCTCTTCCCACGTCTGATCGCCCCACCGCACCGTTTCCTTCGGGTTCGGATTGTTTCGATTCGCCGTTGAGTTGTCGAAGTGCGCAGTGACCAACAGTTTCGACCCCTTGGGCAACGCGAGCGGTTCGGCCAGCCAGTAGTCGGTCTGCCAGCCGAAGTCGTACTTCGGCACGTGCAGCACAATCTCGCGGCGGCCATCTGGGTAGATGGCTGTGTAGGTCATGTCTTTGCCCCGCATGTGCATGTGCGGGTGCATCGACCACACCTTAACATCGTCGCTGAACGTCGCCTCGGATTCGACCTGGTGATCGACGGCGCCCGGCGGAATCGCGAACTGAGGGTTCGCGATAGCCCCGGTCCGAATCTCTTTTTGCGGCGGCTCTTTCGCAAAGACGAACCCGATCTTCGAGCGGTCCTTGCCGGGAGCGCCGTTAGTCGTGTAGTGCACCTGGAACAGCAGCGTCGAACCTGCCGGAATCCGCTTGGCGGTGCCCGGCTGATAGATCGGCGCGTCCTCGCCGACCGCCCAGTTCACGAGCATGACGGCGCCGGTGCGCCGGCTCGCCTGTGCCAGCTGCGCGCGCTGCTCCGCCGTGATCTCGCGCGGCGCCCGTAGCGACGGTGTTTCCCCGGCTGCGACGATTGGACGAATGCTCACGACGTTCGGACGACGGATGGGTTCGGGTTCGATCACCGAGACGATGATGTGGTGCACGTGCTCGGGATCGCCCGCGCGCACCTCGCCGGCCTGCATCCAGCGGTCTTCCTTGAAATTCGTCGGCACCTCGAAGTACTGGTAGTCGATCGTGCCGTCGGCGGGAATCCGGTATTCGGTCGCCATCTCGAAGACGACGTCCGGCGTACCGATCTGCCACCCGTTCGGAAATTTCGGCAGCTGCGGGAGGTCGGCGGGACTCCCTTGTCGAGCGCCTGCGCCGGCCCACTTGCCGATCGTGTCGATTTCCTGCTCGGTGAGCGTGCGTGCGTTGCGGAAGTGGCCGTATGCCGGATCGGCGAACCATGGCGGCATCACGCGCGACGCGACCCTCTCGCCAATCGATCGCGCCCACGGCCGCACATCCTGATACGTGATCAACGACATCGGCGCCACCTCGCCGGGCCGGTGGCAGCTCACGCACTTGCTGTAGAGGATCGGCGCGACGTCCTTGGTGAAGGTCGGCGCGTTCTGAGTGGGCGGCACGCGCGGATCCTGAAATGCCGCGCCGATGACGGCCCTTCCCACTATGGCGCTGACGGCGACAATGACGGCAGCTACTCGGAGATTGGCAGGGCGCGCAAGCCTCATGAACACTCCTCACATCGCGGGCGCCACCGCCCACGTCGCATGGCTCAGCTACTCAGCCTCCCGACCGGTCGGTCGGTCGGTCCGCTCGCTGGTCAGTAAGTTTACCGCCCGGCCCGACCTCCGGGCAAGGGTCAACTCGCCGCCGAGCGGACGGATTCGCGCATCCACGCCTGTAGCTTCTCGACGTCCTTTTTCACCGTGCGCGACGCCGCGAACAGCACGACGGCCAGAATCGTCGCCAGCACGGGCACGACGTACAGCGCGGTGTGCAGGCCCTCCGCCCGGAACGGCTCGAGCGCGCGCAGGTCGAATCCTTTCGACTCGCCGACCAGACTGCGCAGCTCGGCGAGCATCAGCGCGCCGAACGGGAGCGGCTGGACGGCTCCCGCTGCGCTCGCCGCCTGGAACGTGAAGTAATCGCTCGCCAGCCCGGTGCCGACCGGTCCGAGCGACGCGCCCAGCAGATACATCGCGCAGAAGTAGAGCGCCATTGCCGTTCCACGCAGCGACGGCTCCACAACGTCGTGGATGGTCGAATACACCGTGGCGTAGTACGCGTACATCACCCCGCACCCGGTTCCCATCAGCAGCGCGAACGTCCAGATGTCGCCGCCCGGCCGCATCAATCCCAGCAACATGAGCGGCGCGCAAATGGCGATCGACCCCATGCCGACCAGCAGCCGGCCGTCGACACGCCGGCGGTACAAACGATCGGCCAGCGTCCCCCCGCCGACGAGGCCGACGATGCCGGAGAACCCGTACGCCGCGGCGGTCACCCAGCCGGCGTCGAGGAAGTTCATGTGGTGAAAGCGAACGAGGAACGGCGCAATGAAGGCGCCGAGCGCGTACATGTTGAAGTTGTGCAGCGCCCCGGACAGAATCACCCACCACATCGTCGGAATCGAGAGCACGAGGAGATACGGGGAGCCCGGGCGGCGGCGATCGCCGACGGCGTGCGCTTCGGCCATCCCGCGACGGGGCTCGCGTATCATGAGCGCCGCCACGGCGCACAGGAGGCCAGGGACACCGGCGACGTAGAACGCGTTGCGCCATCCCCAGTTCTGCAGGATCCACCCGCCCGCGCCGTTCGCCAGGCCGAGGCCGATCGGCAGGCCAAGCATCCAGATGGCCACGGCACGCGCGCGCGATGTCGTCGGAAAGAAGTCGCCCAGAAGCGACGTCGAGGCCGGCGAGCACGTCGCCTCGCCAATGCCCACGCCGAGGCGGGCCACGATCAATTGCGAGAAGGTGCGCGCGAGACCCGATGCCGCGGTCAGCAGGCTCCAAACGAACACGCCCACGGCCAGGATGCGGCGGCGCTCGGTCCTGTCCGACTGGCGGCCGAGCGGAAGCCCGAAGACAGCGTACAGCAGCGTGAACACGGTGCCGAGCAGACCGAGCGCGGTGTCGCTGAGGCCCCACTCGCGCCGGATCCCCTCGCCGACTCCCCCGATGATTTGGCGATCGAAGAAGTTCATCAGGTTGATCGCGAAGAGCACGATCAGCGCGTACATCGCTCCGGGTGCCATCCCGCCCATGTCGCCTCGCTCTGTCGCGCTCAGAAGGGATACCGTCCGGCCTGTATGACCGCGTCGGCGACGCGCCGGCGGGCCGCTACGGTGTCGATGCCGGTGCGCGCCGCCAGTCGACCGACGAGGTCCGCGAGGCCAGGTTCGTCGACACCACGGGCCGCAAGCGCGGCGACGACCTGCTTTGCCGAATGAACGATGCGATCCGCCGCGTCGCCCGCGTAGAGGCGCGCGATGTCGACCGGCACCGAGCCGCGATCCTGCCCGATCCTCGCGACCAGTTTCTCGGTGCGCGCGAGGCTGCTCTCGATTGCGTAGATCTCGCTGATAATGTCGGCCGTGTGGCCGGCGATCTCCTGCTCGTCTTTCAGGCTCTCGCCATAAGCGTCCGCCGCAAACCCGAGTGCGGCGACCGCGACACGCTTGAAGGACGCCAGAAGCGCGTGTTCCGCGGCCAGCCCCTCGCGCGCCGCCAGAGGCTCGTCGTTTCCAGGGCTTCCGGCCAGCGCCTGCCGCGCGCTGTCGCGCGTGAAGAGCGCAGCCGACCGCTTGAGCAGCCGCGTGGGGATGATGAGGCGGTTGATCTCGTTGGTCCCCTCGTAGATGCGGGTAATGCGCGCGTCCCGATAGGCACGCTCGACGGGAAACTCGCGCGAGTAGCCGTTGCCCCCGAAGACCTGCACTGCCTCGTCGACCGCGTAGGCGAGCGTCTCGCTCGTCCAGACCTTGTTGATCGAGCACTCCACGGCAAACGCTTCGATCGTCTTCAGCACCCGTGGACTGTCGTCAGGCGCCACGGCCTCGAGGGCGCGATCGACGTCGCCCAGCGCGCGGTAGACCATCGCGTCCCCGACGAAGCACCGGACGGCCATCTCGCCGAGCTTCTGTTTGACGAGGCCGAAGTCGCAGATTGCGCGCCCGAACTGACGGCGCTCCTTCGCGTACGTCACGGCCTGATTGAGCGCGAGTTTGGCGCCCGTGATGTTGCGCGTGCCCAGCTTCACACGCCCGAGGTTGAGGGTGTTGAACGCGACCTTGTGGCCTTCCCCAATCGTGCCGAGGACGTTCTCGACCGGCACGCGCACGTTGTCGAGCATCAGCGCGGTCGTCGACGAGCCGTCGAGCCCGAGCTTGGCCTCCTCGCGCCCGCTGACGACGCCCATCGACCGCTCGACCAGGAACGCCGTGAACTTCTCGCCATCCACCTTCGCGAAGATGGTGAAGAGGTCGGCGAACCCGCCGTTGGTGATCCACATCTTCTGGCCGTTCAAGAGGTAATGACGGCCGTCGGGGGTGAGCCGCGCGGTGGTCCGCGCCGCCAGCGCGTCGGAGCCGGACTGGGACTCGGTGAGCGCATACGCGCCGATCAGGTCCGCGCTCCCGAGCCTGGGGAGATAGCGCGCCTTCTGCTCGTCGGTGCCGAAGTACACGATCGGCAGCGTGCCGATGGACGTATGGGCGCCGAGCGATCCGGCGAACGACGGGTTGACGGCAATCTGCTCGCCGACGTACGCGGCGCTGATCATGTCCAGCCCCAGTCCGCCGTACGCCGCCGGAACCTCGAGTCGAGCCAGATCGAGCGCTGCGGCCTTTCGGATCAGTTCGCGCGTCAGCACCCAGTCGTGCGCGTAGAGCTGCTGCTCGCGCGGCAGCACCTCGTGCCGCATGAATTCCGCGGCCGTTTGTCCGAACAGTCGCTGTTCTTCGCTGAGGTCATCGCGCGTGAAGACCTCGCCGGAACCGATCGCCTGCGTCAGGAACCGTCCGCCACCGACCGCGTCCTGAACGTGAGGGGCCATGCAACGCTCCAGTTGACAGACCTACCGACCGGTCAGTATAAGCCTCGTGACGTGCCGACCATCAACGAATTATTCGATCTGTCCGGCCGTGTGGCCATCGTCACCGGTGGATCGCGCGGCCTGGGACAGGAAATGGCAGAAGGTCTCGCGGAGGCGGGCGCGTCGCTGATGCTCTGCGCACGGCGCGAGGAATGGCTGACGCCGACCGTCACCGCGATGCGCGCGCGCGGCGTCAAGGTCGAAGGCGCCGTCTGCGACGTGTCCAAACCCGATCAGGTCCAATCCATCGTCGATGGGACCGTCTCGACATACGGCCGACTCGACATCCTGATCAACAATGCTGGCGTGAGCTGGGGGGCCGAGCCAGAACAGATGCCGCTCGACAAGTGGCAGAAGGTGATCGATATCAACCTCACAGGCGCGTTTCTCTTCTCCCAGGCGGCCGCCAGGGAAATGCTCAAGCGCCAGTACGGCCGCATCATCAACGTCGCATCCGTGGCGGGGCTTCAGGCGTCAGTGAACGGTCCCCACTACGCCGCGTACGCCGCGAGCAAGGCCGGTCTGATGGGACTGACGCGCGAGCTGGCAGCGTCGTGGGGCCGGCAAGGGATTCGCGTCAACGCGATCGCGCCCGGCTTCTTCCACTCGCGGCTGGCCGATCCGGCGATCGCATTGGCCGAGCCAGGCATCAGGGCCTTCAGTCCGATTCCGCGTGTCGGCGCGGCCGGCGAGCTCAAAGGGGTCGCCGTGTTCCTCGCCGCCGACGCGTCGAACTACATCACGGGCCAGGTCATCGTCGTCGACGGCGGCCGGTCGATTGCGTGACCCGGATCCATGGCACCACGTGAGCGCGCCGGCGCCTCCTCCACGACCCGCCCCTGGCTTCGTCACTACGACTATTGGGTGCCGCCGCACCTGACGTATCCCGGACGTCCGCTGAGTGAGATTCTCGACACGACGGCGGTCGATGTCCCCGATGGGACGGCAACGGTGTTTCTGGGCGCCGAGCTGACGTTTCGGGACATCAAGACACGATCGGACAAGTGCGCGATCGCACTGGCTCGACGCGGGGTCGGCAAAGGCGACCGCGTGGGCATCATGTTGCCGAACTGCCCGCAGTACGTCATCGCCGCGTTCGCCGTCCTGCGACTGGGTGCCATCGTCGTCAACGTCAACCCCAGCTACACCGCGCGCGAGGTATTGAACGTCGCGCTGGACTCGGGGATGCGCACTGTGATCACGCTCGATCGGCTGGCGCCGCTGGTGTTGGCGGTGCGGGAGCAGACCGGCATCGAGTACGTCATCGTCACGTCGCTTGCCGAGTACTCGTCCGAGCAGGCGGCGCCGCCGCGCGTCGAGGGCACGGTCAGCCTGGCGAGTCTGATCGAGGGAGTCGGCCAGGCCGACGTGCCTCCGCGCATCACCATCGCGCCGGATGATGTGGCCGTGTTGCAGTACACGGGCGGCACGACCGGTACGCCGAAAGGGGCGATGCTGACGCACGGGAACATCTTCGCGAACGTCGTCCAGAGCGAAACGTGGCACTACCGCGCGTACGCGCGAGGCGAAGCCCGCTACCTGCTCGTGATTCCGTACTTTCACATTTATGCGTTTACCGTCGGCATGATGTGCGGGACGTGGATCGGCGCGATGCAGATCCTGATTCCGCAGTACGACGTCGAGCAGGTCTTGAGCGCCATTCGCGACTACCGGCCGACCTACTTCCCCGCCGTGCCGACCATCTTCGTCTCGCTGCTCAGCCACCCGCGCGTGACGGAGTACGGCCTGAACCAGGTGCGCATCTGCAACTCCGGGGGTGCGCCCTGCCCCGTCGAGGTCATCGACGAGTTCGAGCGGCGCATCGGACGGACGTTGAACGAGGGGTACGGACTCTCCGAAACGTCACCCGTTACACATTCGACGCCGCAGCTCGCCCGGCGCAAGCCGGGCACGATCGGCCTTCCGCTTCCGGACACCGACATCAAGGTGGTGGATCTCGACACCGGCACGCGCGAGTTGCCCTGCGGCGAGGTCGGCGAGCTGTGCATCGCGGGACCCCAGGTGATGAAGGGCTACTGGAACAAGCCGGAGGAGACGGCGCAGGCGCTCTGTCCGGACGCCGACGGACGGATCTGGTTCCATACTGGCGACGTCGCACGCATCGACGAAGACGGGTTCACCACGATCGTCCAGCGCAAGAAAGACCTGATCATCGTCGACGGGTTCAATGTGTATCCGTCGGAGGTCGAAGGCGTGCTGTACCAGCACCCGGCGGTTCGGCTGGCGGCGGTCATCGGCGTACCGCACCCGTATCACGGTGAGATCGTCAAAGCCTGCGTCGTGCTCCGTGACGGAGCGTCCGCGCCAATTGCCGAGATCGAGGCGCACTGCGCGATGAACCTTGTCGATTACAAGAGGCCGCGTCAGATCGAATGCCGTGATGCGCTGCCAATGAGCGCTGTGGGCAAGATCCTGTACCGGGTGCTCCGTGATGAACTGCCAAAGGTTGCCCCCGGAGATACGCGATGACCGCTAAGCAGGGCCGGCGCCGCTCTGCCGCCGCCGGCAGCCGACGTCCGCCGGACAGGCTCGCGTACTTCCGGAGGCTCGTCGCCGGAAAGATCCCGCGTCCAGGAATGACGGAGCTGCTCGACTTCCGGATCCTCGAAGCCGACAAGGGACGTGTCGTGTTCGGCGCCGTCCCCACGCGGGCACACTACAACGGGATGGGCGTCGTCCACGGGGGCCTGGCGGCGACGCTCCTCGACTCGGCGTTGGGCTGCGCCATCAACACGATGGCTCCTCCCGGCAAAGCGTTTACGACGCTCGAGCTGAAGATCAACTTCACGCGCCCGCTGACCGATGAGGTCGGGCCGCTCCGGTGCGAGGCGCGCACCATTCACGTCGGCAGTCGGGTCGCCACAGCCGAGGGCCGCATCGTCGACCGGCACGGCAAGTTGTACGCGCACGCCACGACCACATGCATCCTCGTCGAGCGGCCAAAACGCCGCCGCTAGTCGGCGGGTGGGTGTGGGGCTTTTGCCAGCTCGAGCCTGGCAATCGCCTCCCGATGCACTTCGTCCGGTCCGTCGGCGAGCCGGATCGTGCGCGCATGAGCCCAGGCCGCGGCCAGCCCGAAATCGTCGGAGACACCGCCGCCGCCGTGCGCCTGAATCGCGCGGTCGATGACCCGGAGCGCCATGCGCGGCACCACGACCTTGATCATCGCGATCTCGCCCCGCGCCGCCTTGTTGCCGACCGTGTCCATGAGGTGCGCGGCTTTCATCGTCAACAGGCGCGACTGCTCGATCTCCATCCGCGATTCTGCGATGTCCGCGCGAATCGTCCCCTGCTCGCTGAGCGGCTTGCCGAACGCCACACGGGTCGTCACGCGCCGGCACATCTGCTCCAGAGCGCGCTCGGCTTTGCCAATCAGCCGCATGCAATGGTGAATCCGCCCCGGCCCGAGCCGCCCTTGCGCGATTTCGAACCCGCGCCCTTCACCGAGCAGCATGTTCGCCGCAGGCACCCGCACGTTCTCGAAAAAAATCTCCGCGTGCCCGTGCGGGGCGTCGTCGTACCCGAAAACGGGCAGCATGCGGCGGATGTGGACTCCCGGCGTGTTCATCGGCACGAGCACCATCGATTGCTGCGTGTGTCTCGGAGCGGCCGGATCGGTCTTGCCCATGAAGATCGCGATCCGGCATCGCGGATCTCCGGCGCCGGAAATCCACCACTTGCGCCCGTTGATGACGTATTCGTCGCCGTCGCGGACGATGCGCGATTTGATGTTGGTGGCATCAGACGACGCGACGTCGGGCTCTGTCATCGCGAAGCACGATCGAATCTCGCCGGCCAGCAGCGGCTCGAGCCACCGTGTGCGCTGCTCGGGAGTCCCGTATCGAACGAGAACCTCCATGTTTCCAGTATCCGGCGCCGAGCAGTTGAAGACTTCGGGAGCAAACGGCGCCGCGCGTCCCATGATCTCGCAGAGCGGCGCATACTCGGTGTTGGTCAGCCCGGCCCCGTACTCGCTCACGGGAAGAAAGAGGTTCCACAACGCCGCCGCGCGCGCCTTCGGCTTCAACTCTTCGACAATCCGCGTCGGCTGCCACCGATCGCCTTCGGCCACTTGCCGGTGAAACGTCGACTCATTCGGATAGACGTGCTCGTCCATGAACGCGATGAGTCGTCTTCGAGCGTCCTCTGTCTTCTCGGAATACTGAAAGTCCATGCGCGGATGATAGCGCACGCGGATTGAGGAGTCCTCCCCATGTCGACCCTGATTCACTACGACGTCGTCGATCGCATCGCCGTCCTCACCATCGACAACCCGCCGGTCAACGCGCTCAGCGCGGCCGTCTGGACGGCGCTCGACGAGGCCGTCGCCCGGGCCGCGGCGGATCCCGCCGTCGACGCGAGCGTGCTCATCGGGGCCGGGTCCACGTTCATCGCGGGTGCGGACATCAAGATATTCGACAGTCTGAAGACCCGCGAGCAATCGCTGGCGCGTTCCGGCGACATGCATGCGCTGCTGAAGCGCCTGGAGGACTGCCCCAAGCCGATCGTCGCGGCCATCCACGGCAACGCACTCGGTGGGGGCAACGAAGTGGCCATGTCCTGTCACTACCGCGTCGCGGCGCGGGAGGCGAAGATCGGCCAGCCCGAGGTGCTGCTCGGCATCATTCCCGGAGCCGGCGGCACCCAGCGGCTCCCACGACTCTGCGGTCCGGCGCTCGCGCTCCAGATGTGCAGCGACGGCAAGCCGATTTCGACGGAACAGGCGCTCGCCGGCGGCCTCATCGATCGAATCGTGGACGGCAACCTCCGTGACGAGGCGATCGCGTTCGCGCGGGAGCACGCCACCTCTGGCGAGGCTCGCAAGACGCGCGAGCGGTCCGACAAGACGGCAGACGTCGCCGCGGGCCTGGCCGCCTGTCAACAGACGCGAGCGTCGCTCACCAGGACATCGAGGGGACTGGCCGCGCCGGAAGCGGCGGTCCAGGCGATCGAAGCCGGCCTTCAGCAGCCGTTCGACGCCGGATCGCTTCGCGAGCGCGAGCTGTTCGCCGATTGCGTCGTCTCGACCGAGTCGAAAGCGTTGCGGTATCTGTTTTTCGCCGAACGCGAAGTGGCCAAGATTCCCGACGTGCTGAAGGACACGCCGTCACGCAGCATCGCGCGCGCAGCCGTCGTGGGCGCCGGCACCATGGGGGGCGGCATTGCGATGACCTACGCCAACGCCGGCATTCCCGTGCTGTTGAAAGAGGTCGATCAGTCCGCGCTCGACCGCGGATTGTCGACGATTCGCAGGAACTATCAGTCCTCGGTCTCGAAAGGCCGGATCACGCAGGAGGCCTTCGAACGCTGCATGAGCCTCATCACTCCGACGACGACCTATGACGGCTTCGATCGGGTGGACATCGTCGTCGAAGCCGTGTTCGAGAACATGGATCTGAAGACCGCCACGTTCACCGAGCTCGGGCGCGTCACGCGACCCGAGTGCATCCTGGCGTCCAACAGCTCGACGCTCGACATCGACGTGTTTGCGGAGGCGAGCGGGCGGCCGGCATCGGTCGTCGGCCACCACTTCTTCAGCCCGGCCAACGTGATGAAGCTCCTCGAGATCGTCCGCGGACGCGACACGAGCCGCGAGACCATCGCTTCGTCTCTTAAGCTCGCGAAGCGGCTCGGCAAAGTGGGCGTGGTCGTCGGCAACTGCTTCGGGTTCGTGGCCAACCGCATGCTCGCGTACTACCTGCGCGAAGCGCACCTCCTGCTCGAGGAAGGCGCCAGCGTGCCGCAGATCGACGAGGCGCTGACGGACTTCGGCATGCCGGTTGGCCCATTCGTCATGCAGGATATCGCCGGCCTCGACATCGGGGCGCGGATTCGGCAGTACTTGAAGTCGAGTGGCAAGACCCGCGCCGAGGGGCCGCAGTCGGAGATCCCCGATCAGCTGTACGAGATGGGCCGGTACGGGCAGAAAACCGGCGCGGGCTGGTACACATACGAGGCCGGCAGTCGAACGCCGACCCCGGATCCCCTGATCGAGCGACTGGCCGAGGAAGCGGCCGCACGGCGCGGCATCAAGCGCCGCCCAATCCCCAACGACGAGATCATCGCGCGCATCACCACGGCACTCGCCAACGAGGGCGCGCGAGTGATCGAGGAGGGCTACGCCATTCGATCGGGCGACATCGACGTGATCTACTGCTACGGCTTCGGCTTCCCCCGCTATCGCGGCGGGCCGATGTTCTACGCCGAGACCATCGGTCTGCCCACAGTGCTGGCCCGCGTGAAAGAATATCGGGCGCAGTTCGGCGACTACTGGCGTCCCGCGCCGCTCCTCGAGCGGCTCGTGGCGGAAGGACGAGGCTTTTGACAGGTTGCTGACAAAAGCCAGCAGCCTGAACTGAGAACTGAGAACTGAGAACTTGGAAGTGAACACGATCGACGTTGCGCAGCTTGGCGAGTATCTCGGTAAAGAGATGGCCGTCAGCGATTGGCTTGAAGTCACGCAGGAGCGGATCGATCGATTCGCCGAGGCGACCGAGGACCGCCAGTGGATTCACGTCGATCCGGCGCGCGCGGCGGCCGAGTCGCCGGGCGGGAGCACCATCGCCCACGGATTTCTCACGCTGTCGCTTGTGAGTGCGCTGCTTCGGCAGGCGATCACGGTTGGCCGGATCCGGATGGCCATCAACTACGGCGTCAACCGCGTGCGGTTCGTCTCGCCGCTTCCGGCAGGTGCCCGGATCCGCGGCCGTTTTACTCTGGCCGCGGTCGATGAAGCCGGTGGCGGCCTTCAAGTGACGTGGTCCGTGACCGTAGAACGCGAGCATGGCGACAAGCCGTGCTGCGTCGCGGAATGGCTCGTCCGGTACTATCCTCTATGACCAATCGCCAGGTTCGATTGCTTCGCCGGCCGGTCGGCGCCCCCACGGCCGACGACTTCTCGATCGTCGACTCCCCGATGCCGGTCGCTCAGGACGGCGACGTCCTGCGGCGCACCATCTATCTGTCGCTCGATCCGTACATGCGCGGCCGGATGAACGACGCCCGTTCGTACGCAACACCGGTGGCGCTGGGCGAGGTCATGGTCGGCGGAACCGTCAGCGAAGTCATCGAGTCGCTGGATCCCGGCTTCACGGCAGGCGACTTCGTCGTCGGCATGGACGGCTGGCAGCAGTACGCCTCGTCGCCCGGCACGGGGTTGCGAAAGCTCGATCACCGTGTCGCGCCGATTTCAACGGCGCTCGGCGTGCTCGGCATGCCCGGGTTGACGGCGTACTTGGGGCTCCTCGACATCGGCCGAGCGAAGAGCGGCGAGACAGTCGTCGTATCCGCAGCCTCGGGCGCGGTCGGATCGGTGGTCGGCCAGATCGCGCGGCTGAAGGGATGCCGGGCGGTCGGCATCGCCGGCTCGCGCGAGAAATGCGACTACCTCCTGAACGAGCTGGGCTTCCATGCGGCCGTCAACCATCGCAGCGGCGATCTTGGGCAGGCGCTTCGCGAGGCCTGTCCGGGCGGCATCGACGTGTACTTCGAGAACGTCGGCGGCGCCGTGCTGGCTGCGGTGCTCCCACTAATCAACCGTGGCGCGCGCATCCCGCTG
>JBGPKK010000013.1:0-52685 GCA_041485905.1 Vicinamibacteria bacterium | reverse complement strand
CTGCTCCAGATGGTCGGCATCGACCGCAGCAGACTGATGATGCCGCCGGCGGCGACTGCGCCGGCGCCTATATAAAGGATGTACGCGCCGCGGATGGCGTCTGGCGACATCTGACTGATCGGCACGGTTCCAGGCGCCAGCGGGGCGCTCAGTCCCGAGCCGAAGAACTTGATCGCCGGGATGAGCACCAGGTACGCCAGGACGCCACCCGCGCACATGACAGAGCCGATGCGCGGACCGATGATGTAGCCGACGCCTAAGAGTTCCGGAGAGATCTCGGCGGAGATCGAGGCCGCGTCAAACGGCGGCCCGAAGATTTTTTGCGGGACGTCCTTCCATCCTCTGAACGCGACGTTCAGCGCTTTGTAGGCCAGACCGACCCCGAACCCGGTAAAGATCGTCGTCGCGCTCGTCGTCACGCCGCCAAGCGCCGCGTACTCGCGCTTCGCCGTCTCCGACGCAGCGGCGCGCGACTCCTCGGAAGCGCCCGCCTTGAGGACTTCGGCGCATGCGGTCCCTTCCGGGTACTTCAGCAAACCGTGCTGCTGCACGATGAGCGCGCGGCGAAGCGGGATCATCATCAGGATGCCGAGCAGACCGCCAAGAACGGCCACCAGCGCCACGCGCGCGATTTCCAGATCGAAACCAAGAATCATGATGGCCGGCATCGTGACGCCGAGACCGAAGGCGATCGACTCCCCCGCCGATCCCGCTGTCTGCACGATGTTGTTCTCGAGAATGGTGGCGTCGCGTCCGCCCACCTTGGAGAGGAGTCGGAACAACGTGATGGAGATGACGGCGACCGGGATCGAGGCGCTGACCGTGAGGCCGACCTTCAGCACCAGGTAGAGCGATGACGCGCCGAAGACGGCGCCCAGCAGAGTGCCGATCACGAGGGGCAGCACCGTCAGCTCCCTCATGTGCGCGCTCGCTGGAATGTAGGGCTCGAAACCGACGGTGGCAGACGCGTCGGGCATGGACGGAGACATGCAAACTCCTATCGATGGAAGCGAAAAACGCGAAATGTCGAAAACGCGTCGATCCTACTCGACCCATTCCGCGAACGAGAAGACAGGATCGACGTCGACCGGCACGTCGGTGGCGGCGGCAAGCGCCTGCTTGAGCGCCGGCGGCATGCGATCATACTTGCCGAACCACGCCTCCGTGCGCGCGCGGTCGCCGGTCGCTTCCTGCTCGAGCAGCTCCTTGGCGAGCGTCTGGATCGCCGGCGGCATCTTTGCGAAGTCAACGCGGTAGCGCCCTCCGGCCTGCGCGATTGCGCCCCGCTCTGACAGGTAGTTGAACTCCATCATCTCCGCCCGCCCGTGCGCTTCGCCGGTCCCGAACCGCACCGTCCGGAAGATGCCGGCGACGTACGACGCGTAATATTCTTCGAGCCGCTCCTTCGGCAGCACGCCTTTGTCGATCAGCCACTTCAGCGCGAACATGCCGACGACATCCGCCTTCGCCTCTTCGAGTCCCGAATAGAGGCTGCCGATCGCCTCGCGAATGTCCACCTGACGGCCGCCCTGCCGTGCGAAGGCGGGTCCCAGGCCGTGACAGATTTCATGCATGACGGTGGACGCCAGATATCCATCGGCGGACGCACGCCGCGCCTGGGCGACGTCCATCACGCGTGCGGCAAGCGGGAGGATGATTTCCTTGACGCGCGCGTCCATGAAGTTCTTGAAGAAGATCTTCTTCGTCCCCTTCTCCTGGTGAATGCGCGGGTCGTTGGGCAGGTTGTCGGCGACGGCCTGGTAGCCGTGCCGAAGATCGCCGCCGCGCAACGGCGCGTCCATCACCTCCATCGGCGTCACATGGCCGCGCACCGATGGTCGATCCGCAGCCGGCAGCGGCAGCGCATCCTGCAGGTCGGGCACCCACTGTTGATATTTCGCGAGGTTACGGCTCTCCGCTTCGTTCCTAATCAGGATGGCCGCGCCGTACGACGTTTTCACGCCGAGCAGGTCGTCGAGATACGTCTCGTATGGGGCGAAGATGACGTCGACCTTCGGATTCTGCAGATCCAGCCACGCGAGATCGCTCGCGTAGTAGTCATCGGTGAAGAGCGCGTCGGCACGCATCCGAAGGAAGGCGGCAAACTTCGGATCGGGCGACAACGACGCGGCCTGCCGCAGTGCCGCCCCCGCCCCGTTCACGTATGGTTTGAACTCGTCGTGATACGGCCGGCCGACGAGATCCGCGCCCTGGCGCCGGACAATTGTGTACGGGTTGTAGATCTCCGCCTTCTTGTCTGGATGGGCGGCGACGTACGCCTCGATCTGCGCACGCGTAATGTCCGGCGCATACAGCGCGTGCCCGGGCGGCATCGGCATGGTCCCGATGAAGGGGCGGTTTTCGTTCACCAAATCCCAACGGCTGCCGTTGATGGTGAGGTAGCGCCGCACCTTACGCGCGAGCGGCCGCTCGTCGCGCTCCAGTTGCTGATAGAGCGCCAGTCCATCCGGATCGCTCTGCCGCCAGAATATGCTTTCGAGGTAACGGCAGGCGATCACCAACTGATCGACCATCTGTCGCTCGCGTGCGGTCAGGCCTGAGGCGTTGAACGGCATTTGAACCGGCTTGAACCGGGCAAGCCGCTGATCCAGGTCGGGCACGACATTGGTGAGTGTCGGTGGAGCGGGAGCGGCCTTCCGCTGCGCCGCCACGGTCGAAATGACCAGCGTCGCCAGGACCACTACCGCGATCGCGAACAAATGCTTCATAACCAGAATTGTGTCACGGAGGCGCCGAGCTACGGAGCAGTAGGCGCCGACCCCGGGAGTGGGGCCCCGGGCTGTGATAAAGGTCGTAGAATGGCCGTCTTGCAGCGAGGAGGCACGAGATGTTGCGTTTTCCCACGAGCACAGCCGTTGTCACCGCGCTGCTCATGGCTGCGGCCACCACCAGTAGTCCGCAGCCGTCGTGGATTACCCGGAGCAACGAGAACGCGCAGATTCTCCTGAAAGCGCGCGCGAAATACGGGCCGGAACAGGCCGCCAGGGACGGCATGACCGGGTTCGATGAAGAGGTCACGACGCTTCCATCCGACCGGCGGTCGCGCATCAGGGCGGACACGCAGGCGGCACTTCGGGAGCTGAACCGGCGATTGAGGACCGAGAAGGATCCCCTGGTGGCGCAGGACCTCCGGATTCTGGGAAAGGCGGCGCAGGAGATGCTGCGCGGGCAGGAGTTGAGCGAGCGGTACGAGACGCCGTACTTCAGGGTCCCGCAGATGATCTTCTCGGGCATCCGCGGTCTCCTCGACGATCAGGTTTCAACGGGGCGGCAGAAAGCGGCCCTGGTTCGCCTTCGCAAGTACGTCGGTCTCGAGCGCGGGTACGAGCCGCTGACTGCACAGGCCAAGGCCCGGACGGCTGAATGGTCCAGGGCCGGTCAGCTCGGCCCCTCGAGAATTGAAGTAGAAACCGATCTCGCCCGCGCCGACTTCTTCGTCGACGGAGTCGCCGACCTGTTCGCGCATTCCCACATCGA
Source organism: Vicinamibacteria bacterium (assembly GCA_041485905.1). Classification (GTDB taxonomy): domain Bacteria; phylum Acidobacteriota; class Vicinamibacteria; order Vicinamibacterales; family CAVVIG01; genus JAHFUI01. The sequence goes on along the minus strand of JBGPKK010000013.1, from coordinate 49,187 downwards.
CGGATATCAGGAGCCGTTGGCCGCGTTGAAGACCGAAGTCGCCGACTACGAGACATGGGTTCGCGCCGAGATCCTGCCGAAGACGCGCACCGACTTTCGTCTGCCTGCCGAACAGTACGCGTTCGCGCTCCAGCGCTTCGGCGTCGACATTCCGGCGGCGGAACTGACGGCGATGGCGCACACGGCGTTCTCGGAGTGGCAGCGGGAGATGCAGCAGGTCGCGCAACAGGTGGCCAAAGCGCGAGGTTGGAGCGTCACCGACTACCGCGACGTGATTCGGGAACTCAAGAAAGAGCAGTTGGTAGGCGATGCCATCCTGCCCCACTATCAGCAGCGGCTCAAAGAGATCGAGGCGATTATTCAGCGCGAGCGGCTCGTCACGCTGCCATCGCGACCTGCACGCATCCGGCTGGCGTCGCCGGCCGAAACCGCGCAGCAGCCGGCGCCGCACATGGTTTCGCCGCCGCTCTTGAACAACACCGGCCAGCAGGGAGAATTCGTGCTGCCGCTCAACGTTCCCACTCGGGGATCGGCGGAGACCAGGCAGATCGACGACTTCACCTTCGCCGCTTCGTCGTGGACGCTGATCGCGCACGAAGCGCGCCCCGGCCACGAGCTGCAATTTGATTCGATGGTGGAGCACGGCGTCTCGCTGGCGCGCTCGATCTTTGCGTTCAACAGCGTGAACGTCGAGGGATGGGGACTCTACGCCGAGCACATCATGAAGCCGTATGAGCCGCTGGAAGGACAGCTCATTACGCTACAGCTGCGGCTCATGCGCGCGGCGAGGGCGTTCATCGATCCGGAGCTTCAGAGCGGACGCCTCACTCCAGAGGACGGCATGCGCATCCTCACGCAGGACGTCGTGCTGTCTGAGGCGTTTGCCAACACCGAGATCGAGCGGTATACCTTCCGCCAGCCAGGTCAGGCCACGTCGTACTTCTACGGGTACTCCAAGCTGCTCGAGCTCCGTAGAGACGTCGAGGCAAGAATGGGCGCCCGCTTCGACCAGCAGAAGTACCACGACTTCATCCTTGCTCAGGGACTCCTGCCGCCCGATCTCCTGCGAAAAGCCGTCATGGACGGGTTCACAACTCGTTAGACACGTCGCCCGCCATTTTGCTCCACCACACTCTTTCGCACGTCGCGGTGTCTAACGCTGCGAGGTTGTGAACGAGGTGGTCGTGAAGGAGAGGTGGTGAGTGGCTCAGAACATGTTCGTCGCGCCGTCGATCTCGATTGGGGGCAGACGCCGATACTCGGTGCCGCTGTCAATCGCCGCACATACGGCAGTGATCATCGCCGCGATCATCGTGCCGCTCCTCGCCACCAACAGTGGGATCTTGCCGACGCCACCCGCGATGCTGGCGTTCGTCGGCACTCCGCCGCTGCCGTCGGCGCCGGCGCCGCCCTCGCCGCCGCGGACCACGACCGAACAGCCACGGCCCGCGACGAATGCCGACGCGGCGCCAATCAATGCGCCGCACGAGATTGCACCAGAGACCCCGAGTCAGCCCAACAGATCGCTGATTAGTGCCATCGAAGGTGCCGGCGCGGGAGAAATACCTGGCGGCGTGGGAGAACACACCGCACCACCGCCGCCGCCGCCCGTGACCCTGCGTGCGCCGCTTCCGGTCGGCGGCGACATCAGGCCGCCGGCGAAAGTCCGGGACGTCCGGCCCGCGTACCCTCGGATCGCGCAAGCCGCTCGAGTGCAGGGCCTCGTGATTATCGAGGCGACAATCGGTCCGGACGGAAAGGTGCGGGACGCGAAGGTACTTCGATCGATTCCGCTGCTCGACGCCGCAGCGCTCGAAGCCGTGCGGCAGTGGGAATACACGCCAACGCTCTTGAATGGAGTGCCCGTGCCGATCGTGATGACCATCACGGTCCAGTTCACGCTGCAGTAACGCCGGACCCAACAGGGTCGGTTTCGCCGGACCCAATAGGGTCGGTTTCGCCGGACCCAATAGGGTCCGGCCTACGTACGGTACGTGGGGCGGACCTTATGAGGTCCGCCGATCAGGATCCGGTTCACGGGATTACCGACCTCGCGGGCACACGTATTGCCCCGCGGGCGGGGCGTGTCTCGTCCACCGCGAATCCCAGGCTTTAGCTACAAGGGCCCATACCGCTATTTCCTCACCTGTTGCACGCATTTACGGCGACCATTATTTCTCGCCGACGAGATCGCCATCGACGCGCTCACGCAGTTTCGACTAACCGCGTCGGAAGATCACTTTGCGTTTCTTGCGTACTGCGTAATGCCGGACCACCTGCACCTTCTCGTCGAAGGACGCGCTGGCGATTCAGATTTGCGCAGATTTGTGCGAGTCGGCAAGCAACGGGCGGCAAGCTTGTATTCGCGAACGTCCGGTGGGCGATTGTGGCAGGACGGCTATCACGAGCGAACACTGAGGCGAGACGACGACATCCGAGCCGTGGCACGATACGTGGTGACAAATCCGGTGCGCGCCAGACTTGTTGACTCGGCGAGCGAGTATAAATATTCGGGTTCCGATCTATGGACGGTCGAAGAGATTCTGACGTTCTAGCGCCGGTCTCGCCGGACCCAATAGGGTCGCGTTTGCCGGACCCAACAGGGTCCGGCCTACGTACGGTACGTAGGGCGGACCTTATGAGGTCCGCCGTTCAGCGCGGCTTGAACGTCTCGGCCGATCCGCGCGCAGTGAAATCAATCTGACGGCCGGCCACCGTCCCCGTCACGTGATACACGCCGCCAAGCTGCAAGAAATTCAGCGGCGTGCCTCCGGGCAAGGCGGTCGTTGCCATGGTCGTTCGGACTGTTTCGTCGGCTGAAAATGTCAACTGCAGCTCGACGCCTTTGCCCGTCGCACGCACATCTACCCGCCCCGCGCTTGCATCGTCGATCGTGACGTTGGTCGAGAATCCCAACGGACCGCCGGGGCCGAGCACGGCAAGAAAACCCGGGACGCGCGTGGGATCGGCGACGTCGGCAGGTGGAAACACGCGGCCGTACACGACGGACAGGTCGTCGTTCGCCACCTGTCCCCACTGCCAGCTGACGCCTTCCCAGAACCCCCAGTTGTGATCGTGATAGCCGACCGCTTCGTCGAACGTCACGGGCTCGCCTCGGACGCGGAGATTCGCGCGCATCGTGCCGGCCAATGCGGGCACGACGTACCCGGATACCCACCCGCCCGCGCCGCGTATCGACGCCGGCGGCAGTGATCGTCCGGGCTCGACATCGAGGACGATGTCGCCCGTGAGGCCAGCGAGGGCGAGAGTGATCCGATACGTCAGGCCCTCGAGACGCACGCGGTTGCCGGCGATGTCCAGATCTGGCGCGCCGCCCAGCACCGACGTCTCGTCGACTTCTCCCTGCGCCGCGTAATGACTCGACCGACCGTCGCGTTCGAGCTGAAGCCGGACGCCGGCGCGCCTCTTCCCCGCGTCCTCGGCGCGAGGCCCGACCAGAAACGTCAGATACACACGCAGCCGGCCGTCGCGCGTCCGGCCGTTGAAATACAGCCATTCGGCCCACGACGCCGCTCGCGCGCGAACGTCGGGGACGGCGTGGAACCGGTCCATCGCGCGAAGCACGTCACCGGGATCGGGGTGTGTCCACCGCTCGTCGCCCGGCGCATCCTTCCACGATGCGACGCTCGACACTTCCGGGTCGCCGATCGATCGTTCGAGACTGGGAATGCCGCCTTTGGCCGAGACGGCAACCGCACCGTTCGGCGTCATCAGGAACAGGCGCGTCTGCTTGGAGGGGGACGCAGCCGTCACCCGGCGCACAAGATCGGGCGCGCCCAAGACGCTGGAGATGAGGAAACGCGCGCTCGACACGGAACCAAACGGGCCGTACATCCTCAAATCGCCGCCGCCGCCGAGCGCCGGCGCGTGCGCCTGCTCGAGAATGACCTGCCCGACGCCGAGCAGTACCGCCATCACCGCGATCCCGAAGCCGAATCCGGCCGCCAGAACCGCCGCACGGACCGGCCGCGTCATCAACGACCGCCACGCCACCCGGAACATCATGACTGAGTCATTTCCAGGGCGCCGCGCTTCATCGCCAGATGCCGCCTGGCGCGTCGGGCGAGCAGCGGATTGTGCGTCACGACGACGATGGCCGTGCCGTCGGCGTGAACGCGATCGAACAGTTCGCCGATCTGCTCGCCTGTGTCCTCGTCCAGCTCGCCGGTCGGCTCGTCGGCGAGCAGGAGCGCCGGCCGGTTCGCGAGCGCGCGTGCGATGGCGACCCGCTGCATTTCTCCGCCGGAAAGCTGAGACGGTCGATGATGCGCGCGATCGCTCAGGCCCACGTACTCGAGCAGTTCGCGCGTGCGCTGTCGCCGATCGTCGGGCGCGACGCCGACCTCGGCCTGCGGCAGCTCCACGTTCTCCCACGCATCGAGCATCGGCAGCAGGAAGAAGCGCTGGAAGATGAACCCGATGCGCGTCAGCCGGATGCGACTCCGCGCCGATTCGCCCAGCCGCGCCACATCGCGCCCTTCAAACACCAGCGACCCTTCAGTGGGCGCGTCGACGCAGCCAAGCAGGTGCAGCAGCGTCGATTTGCCGCAGCCGGACGGTCCGGTGATGGCGACGTACTCGCCCGGCGCGATCTCGATCGACACGTCGCGCAGCGCCGTCACCGGCCCGGACGCCATGGGAAACGTGCGCGTCAGCCCGCGGCCTTCGACGATCGGCGTCACGAGATCGTCTCGAGCCGGAGCGTGGCGGCGATCGGAAGGCTTGTCGCGATCCACACCGGATACGCCGCCGCGGCCACGCCGGTTGCCGCCAGCAGTCCCAGATGCACAACGATCGCGCCCGGTTCGAACACGAAGAAATGCACGCGCTCCGAGATGCCCGGCATGTCGCGCAGGATGCGATCGAGGATCGACGCCAGCGCCCATCCGATCGGGATCGACAACACTCCGCCGACGCCGACCAGCACCGCCGACTCCCATAGGAGCGTGGCGGCAATCCGCGACCGTGGAAATCCGAGCGCGCGAAGCGCCGCGATTTGACCGAGCTGCTGGTTTACCGAGACGGTCAGCAGCGTCGCGATCAAGAGAAAGGCGAAGCCGAGCGTGATCGACGAGAGCACGAACGAGATCTGGCGGAAATACGCGAACCCGTTCTCGTTGATCTGCGCCACGATCTGCTCGTTCGAGTAGGCGCGCAGGTTGGGCCGCAGGCGCTCAATCGCGGCGACGGCCGCCGTTGGCCCAAACTCGGGCCGCGACGCCACGAGCAGCACCTCCGCTTCGTCGCCGAATCCCGCTCTGGCCCGTTCGAATCCATCCGCATCCGTTGACGCCGTCAGATCGGCAGCGGTGTCGAACAGGTTCTCGCAGATTCCCGCGACGCGAAAGGCCACGGCGGGCAACGCGGACGCGTCCGCCAGGGCGAGTCGGACGCGAACCGTCGAACCTGGCGACAACGACAGCGTCTCGGCGAGCTTCCGATTGATGACAAGTGGCGGCGGATCGGTCAGGTGTTGCTGGACCATGAGGTCGTCGCCGGCGACGATTCGCCACGCGAGCCGATCCGCGCGGGGCGACACGCTGAGGAGCGTCACGTCCGCCGGCTTGCGACCCGGAGCCAGAACCGCGGCACGCGCCCGGCGAAGGATGGCGACCTCGCGAACCTCCGGCAGGCGCTCGACGGCGCGGGCGACCGCAGTCGCCTCCGGTATCGGCATCCTGACGATCGGGTTGTCCACCGAGACGACCCGCACGTCGTAGCCGGCGCTTTCGAGCAGCGCCCGGTAGGACAGCAGAAGACCGTGCGAGAGCAGGAGCATGTCGAACAGCAGCGCGCCGATCACGGCCACGCCCGCAATCGCCAGGCCCGCGCGTCCCGGCTGCGCCGTCATCGTCCGCCACGCCAGCGCCCGCGATGTCATCGGCGGATGAGTGAGACGACCTGGCGGCGAAGGAGCGCCCACGACGCCGCCAGACCTGCGATCACGCCAAGAGGCACGGAAAACGCCACCGCTTTCCAGGCAATCGATCCGGTCACGCGCACGAACACCAGCGGTGTGTCGTAACGCCATTGAAAGAACCGGTTGACCGCATCCTGCGCCGACAGGGAGACGAGGACGCCGAACAGGGCGCCCGCGACGGCGATCAGCAGGCTCTCGAGCAGGACTTCGATCAAAATCGATCGCGGCGGGATCCCGATGAGGCGGAGGACGCCGATGATCTCGCGCCGTTCCTCAACCCGCATCACCATTAACGCGAGCAGAAAGGCGGTGCTGCCGATCACCGTGACGACAGCGATGGCCCAGTGAAAGCGATCCAGGACGGCGAACGGATCGCCCTGTCCGCTTGACGTTGTCGATTCGACGAGCAGACCCGGCGCCCGCGTTTCGATGATCGAGGCGACCGCCCCCGCGTCTTTGGGATCGGCGAGGGTCAGATTGAATGCGTCGACGGACTCAGACGACAGCGGATCCCCCGGATCGGCCGTCAGCGCAATCAGATCCGGCAGATGCAGGCGCGCTTCGAAACGCCGCGCCGTGAACTGTTTGGGATCGGGCATCGGCTCGTAGACCCCGGCCACGCGGAACGTCATGGCGCGGCCGCCGTGCGGATCGGTGGCGAGCGTCACGATATCGCCGACGCGCGTGTGGCTCTCGCGCATGATCTGACGCGACAGCAGGATCTCGTGCGGCGCCTGCGCAATTCCGATTGCGACGAAACACGCGGCACACAGAGGAATGAGGACGACTCGAACGGCGGGACGCACAGGAGGCACCTTACACGACGTGGGCGGCGAACTCCTTCTTCAACAGGCCGTACTCGAGGCTGTCGACGAGCGCCTGCAGGCTGGCTTCGATGATGTTCTCGTTGACGCCGATGGTCGTCCAGCTCGACGTACCGTCGCTCGATTCGATGAGCACGCGCGTCCGCGCGGCGGTGCCGACGGATGAATCGACGATCCGCACCTTGTAATCCGTCAAACGGACCGTCTGGAGATCCGGATAGAACCCGACCAGCGCCGACCGCAGCGCGCCGTCGAGCGCGTTCACGGGACCGTCGCCCTCAGCCACCGTGTGGGCATGTTCAGCGCCGACGCGGACCTTGACCGTCGCTTCGCAGACCAGCGTCTTCCCCTCGGATCGCATCGACACGTGGTACGCGTCGACGTGAAAGGGCGTCGGCTCTTCTTTGAGCGCCCGCCGAATCAGCAGCGCCAGCGAGCCGTCGGCGGCTTCAAACTCGTAGCCTTCGTGCTCCAGTGCTTTCACCCGTTTGAGCATCTCGCTGAGCTCTGGGGTGTCCTTCGTCACGTCAAACCCGAGCTCCTTCGCTTTCATGATGATGTTGCTGCGGCCGGCGAGCTCGCTGATCAGCACCTGACGGCTGTTGCCGACCAGCGCCGGGTCGATGTGCTCGTAGCTGCGAAGCAGCTTCTGGACCGCGTTCACGTGCGTCCCGCCTTTGTGCGAGAACGCGGCGGCGCCCACCCACGGCAGGCGCGGGTTCGGGCGGACGTTGGCGACCTCATCGACAAACTGTGACAGTTCTTTCAGCAGCGGCAGCGACTCGGCCGGCACGGACTGCTTCTTCATCTTGATCGCGAGATTCGGAATGACCGTCGTCAGGTTGCAGTTGCCGGTCCGTTCGCCGTAGCCGTTGATCGTCCCCTGGACGTGGGTCGCGCCGGCGTCAATCGCCGCGAGCGCATTGGCCACGCCAAGGCCGATGTCGTCGTGCGTATGGATGCCCAGCCGAACGGTCAGTCCCGCTCGCGCGGCTCGCGTGATGTCGGCGATCTCGTCGGGCAGCGAGCCGCCGTTGGTGTCGCACAGGACGACGATGTCGGCGCCGCCGCGCTGGGCGGCCTGCCAGGTCGACAGCCCGTATGCGGGATCGTCCTTGTATCCGTCGAATGCGTGCTCGGCGTCATAGACGACGAAGCGGCCCTGCTGCTTCAGGAACCGGACCGTGTCTTCGATCATCGCCAGGTTTTCTTCCGGCGTCGTCTGCAGCACTTCACGCACGTGCAAGAGCCACGTCTTGCCGAAAATCGTGATCACCGGCGTTTCGGCATCGATGAGCAGCCGCACCTGGTCATCGTCTTTGGCGGCGACGCCCTTGCGGCGCGTCGATCCGAACGCGGCGAGCTGCGCGTGTTTGAAGGGGCGGCGTTTCGCTTCGTCGAAGAACGCGATGTCTTTCGGATTCGATCCGGGCCAGCCGCCTTCGATGTAATGGACGCCGAAGTCGTCCAGCCGCTCGGCGATCCGGAGCTTGTCGGCGACAGAAAACGACACACCCTGGCCCTGACTGCCGTCGCGGAGCGTTGTGTCGTAGATTTCGATGTCTGGAGGCATCCCAGCCGATGATAGCGCAGATGCGCCGGAAAACTAGCGACCACGGAGGACACGGAGGACAGGAGGTTCAATCCTGTTCGAAACGCAGACCTTCCTCCGCGTCCTCGGTGTCCTCCGTGGTGGCGAGTTACAGTCCGCGGATTAGCTGCGTCAAGGCCGGGACGCGGCCGACCAGCCGGGCGTAGAGCGCGATCTGGCCGCGGTGGTAGTCCTCGTGCGAGATGGCGTGGTTCATCCAGGCGAGGCGCGTGCCGCGCTCGCCGTCAAACCGCGTGATCGACTGCAGCATGAAGAGCTCGCCCGCGGCGCGAATCTTCCGCGAGCCGTCCGCGTGCGTCTGCTTCAACAGCTTCACGATCTGCGATTTCGTTGTTGCCGCCGGAATTCCGCGCGCGTATTCCTTGAGCAGCTGCGGATAGGGCTTGCGACGGAAGCTGCCGTCGGGCCGCGTCAGCTCGCCCGCCATCATGAGCCCAGACTCGACGAGATGGGCCGCCAGTTCGGCGGCGGTGCGGCTCTCGGGATGCGGCCGGAATTTCAGGTCGGCCTCGGAGAGGTTCTGGAGCTCCGCGATCAGGCCGCTGCGGGTGTATTCCCACGCTTCGAGCGCTTCGTCGAGCAATGATGTCAGTGCCATGGAAGGCAGTGTAGCGTCTCCGCTGAAAGAGCGCCAAATGTGGCGCAGGGCTTTAGCCCTGCGACTCGCCCGCGCTCGCAGCCCTGAAGGGCCGCGCCACACGCCATCCGTCTGATCTCACGCGCTCACGGGACGAGCACGACCGGCGCGCGCCAGAACGCGACCTTCTGTCCGGTCGGGTCCAGCACGGTCACCTGGCAATCATAGCGGCCGGCGGGAATGCTTTCGAGTGGAATGCTGAAGCGCAGAGGCACGGCCTTCGATTTCACGTCTAAACCATCGGTCACGGCGAGCGGCGCGGTCTCGAACGCCTTCACCTCGCCGCGATAGAACGTCACGAACGCCACCAGCGGCTGGGTGCTGGTCGCGCCGCGCTCGTACGCCTGGAGAAACACATACAGATCGCGGCCCTTGCTGAAGACGCGCGTCACGCTCGGAATCAGCTTCTGACCGTCGTAGATCAGCGGGTTCGCCTGGTCGGCGGCAATCTTCTGCTGAACGCTGAACAGCGCCTCGCTCATCGGCACGCGCTGACTGCCCAGCACGACAGAGCTGATCGGAATGCGTTGTTCTTCCTTCGCCAGATTCGGCACCGCGAACGACGCCTGATACGTGCCCATCCTGCCGGTCTCGGCATCGCGCGCCAGGAACTTGATCACGTACTTGCCGGGGAGCAGCGTGAACCCCGTTTCGTACTGGATCGGACGCTTGGCGAGCTGGAGGGCAGTCTCGTCGCTGATCTTGATGTCCAGTTTGTCCCGGACGTTCTGGATGGTGTACCCGTAATCGTCTTTCACTTCGCCGATGAAGTCGATGAGCGTACGCTGGGCCCCGCCGCGGCGGGCCAGCGCGAGCTCGCTGCCGGGAATCTTGACGGCGATCGGGACGAAGTACTGCGCGCGATTCAACTGAAAGTAATTGACCTCCATCACGATCGTGATGTCGGTGATCGGGTTCTCGAGCATCAGCGCGTCCTCGAGCTGACGCTCCTTGTCGGCCGCCGTGAACTTCGCAAACGCCTTGTCGCCGAAGTATCCCTGCCGGTACGAGAGGTCGGCCGAGAGGGTGCCGTTCGGCGTCACCTTCACCCGGCGGAAGCGGCCGTCCTCGGCGGTGTGGGTGGTGTAGTACCCAATGAGGTAGTAGCTGGTGAGCGATTCGGCGGCCTGCACGATGCCGAGCGACAGATCGTTGTAGTCGAACATCGCCTTGCCGCCGGTGTCTTTCGCCAGCGCGTACAGCGAGTCCTGCGACCGCTGGAAGCTCGTCATGAGGTTCCCCGCCACCTGGCCGGAGAATATGCCGATGCCGCCCGGCGATTGTCTCGTGGCGTCGCCGAGCGGAGGCGAGGCGACGAGACCGCGCGCGTCGATCGTATGGACACTGATGTTCGCCCGAATCGCCGCGTTAACCGTGGCGCGCAGCTGCGCCTGATTGTCGGTGCCGTTCAGCCGCAGACCGCTTGCGAAGTAGATGAGCGCCTTCTGCTCGGAGAGCGGCTTGAGGATCGCGACCGCGGACTGGAGCGCCGAGAGCTGCCGGTCGGTGTTGAAGATGTTGAACTCGGCGTTGTCCTGTCCGAAGGCCCCTTCGGGCTCGGTATCGGGAATCCCATCGCCGTCCTTGTCCTCGCCGAAGATCAGATCCTGGATGTCCGCCCGCAGCTGCTCGCGGTTGTCGGTGAAATCCTGCTTGACCCGCACGGCGGCGCCCTTGAAGGTCATGATGGCGACCAGATCAGCCGGCCCCATCTGCATGTCCACGAACTTGCGCGCGGCCGCGCAGGCGCGAAGCAGGTCTCCCGGTGGCAGCGCCGTCATGTCGAAGTACAGGACGAGCAGCCGGCGGTCCCGGTAGCGGATGGAGCGAATATCGCCTTGTGGCGCGGACCGAATGCCGGTCGGCGTGGTGGGAGCCACGTTGCTCGCTTCAGGTGTGGCGACGGTCTGGCCCACGACGTCAGCGGCAGCTGGCGGCACTGCGGCGGGCGCCGATCGCTCCGGGCCGGGCGCGCCTTGCATGCGCTGAAACTCAACGAAACTGATGGTTTGCGGCTCGCCGTCCTCGGTGATCGTGAAGTCCTTCGCGGTCAGCCCCTCGACCGGCACTCCGTTCTTGTCCTTCACGCTGACTGTCTCGACAATCAGCTTCGTCCCGCTCCGAAACGTCGCAGCGCTCTGTCCGGACGGAGGTGTCGGTGGCTGCTGTTGCTGTTGCGCAGCCTGCGAGCCTACCCCTAGGAACACCAAGGACACTATGGACACAAAGGAAGAGATATGTGTTTCCATCAGAACCTCAACCTCACACTCGTTTGCACCTTGCGCATGGTATTGGCTCGATTCGGCAGCCCGAATTGCGGAGCGCCGAAGATCGTCGTCACGCCAGAGTACGTGACACGGTTCAACACGTTGGCGGCGTCAATCCGCCAGTCGAGATTGAGACGATCGCTCAGCAGGAATGTCCGCGTGATGCCTGCGTTCAGCGCAAACTGCGCGGGACCGGTGATGGAATTGCGTCCCGCATTGCCCCAATGGCCCGGCAGAGGTGCGGCAAATGCCGACGGGTTCACGTAGAAGCCGTCGGGCGGCGCGGCCGACGCACCGGTGTAATCGGGTCGAATCGTACCGGTCACACCGGTTCCTGTGACGGAGTTCAGGTACACAGGCGTCAGCGGAAGACCGCTGCCGGCAGTCAGCTGACTGGTCATCGTCCATCCTTTGAAGAGCGTGCCCTTCACGCCGTCCATCAGCGTGCCGCCGCCGACGCCCGTGCTGTACTGAAACAGCGCGGTCAGCAGGTGACGCTGATCGAAATTCGACGGCCCCCACTCCGCGTCGAGATTCAACCAGTCCTGCGCGATGGCTGCTCCCGTCGTGCTCACGCCCGTAAACGCGCCGGCAGCGTCTGACGCTTTCGACAACGTGTACTGGACCGTCGCCGTGAGACCGTTGCGAAGGCGGCGACGCAACTGCAGCTGGCCTGCGTGTCTGATGGAATGGCCATTCGACGTGAGGTACACGAATCCCGCGGGACACGCCGGACAGGGATTCACGGCCCCAGCCGGATAGGTATTCGGCAGGAGCTCCTGCATCAGCCGGCTTCCCTTGGTACCGAGGTATGTCGCCAGGATGGTCAGCGACGCGGGCAGATCCTTCTGTACCGACGCCTGCCAGTTCTCGGCGTAGCCGACGCGGAAGTCGGGATCGACTGCGAAGGTGTTCGGTGTAATTCCTGGAGTCGCGGTGAATCCATTCGCCAGCGTGAGGCGATTGGCGGCTGTGCTCTCGACGCTCAACGTCTTCGACAGCGGCGGCTGCTGTGCCAGGAGCATCGCAATCGATTGGTACACGTTGGTGTTGCGGTACACGCCGTAGCCCGCGCGAACGACGAGCGATGACCCGGCAACGGGACGCCACGCGAGACCCAGCCGCGGCTGAATACCTCGTCTGTCCGGACCGAGGAGTGAATCCGGATAGCGCAGGCCGGTGAGCGTGCCCAGCGGATTGGCTGCAACGACCGGACTGACCGCCGTGAAGCCCGGCGCCACGTCGAGGTTCACCAGACGCCCGGACAGCTCGGTCATGGGCGCTTCGTACTCCCAGCGGATTCCCAGCTTGACGGTCAATCCGGGACTCACCCTCCAGTCGTCGTCCAGATAGGCATCGTAGCCTGATTGGCGGAGGTTCTTGTCGGCATTGCCGAACGCGATTGAGCTCGCGTGCGGTGCGCCCAGCAGGAAGTCGGCGAGATCGGAGCCGGTGGCGGCGCCGGTGAAGGTAAAGGATCCTCGCGCGTTCTGCTGCGACAGCACGTCGTACTGCTGCCGGCGGACATCGCCGCCAAAGGTCAGGGCGTGGCGGCCGCGGTTCCACAGAATCTCACCGTTCCAGGCATTCGTGAGCGAGCGATTGGACGCGTACTGCACCTCTGTGAGCGACTCAACACCGCCGGAGAAGGCCAGGTTCGGCGGACCCCAGTTCACCGCGTCCTGGTTGTTGCCCGCAACGCCTGCGTCGCCCGACACGTTCCTGACATTGGCGAAATACGGCGACACCTCGGTCGCCAGACGCGTGAACTGGTAGCGGCCGCGGACCGAGAAGAATTGCGAGTATCGATGCGACCAGTTGACCGCGGTGTCGAGCCCGGACACAGTCGTGGCATCGGCGAAGCCGAACACGTTGGTCGTGTTGGTCGTCGTCCGCTGATACGCGATGTTGCCGAATATCTGATTCCGGCCGAAGCCCGGCTGCGTCACGCGCGACAAAACGGCGTCCTGCCGCGTGGCGGTGATGACCGGCGTTTGATAGTTGTAGCGGCCGCCTGCGTCGAGATTCGGGGATGGGTAATAACCCAGAAGCGCCGCCGCCTGAGGACTGATCCGATCTGACGGAATCACGTTCCCGCGAAACCCCAGCCCGGTCGTCGGATCCACGATCTGCACGAGGCGTCCGAGGCCGTCGCGCGTCTGCGAGAAGTCGCCGCCGCGCTCGAGCCCGGTCGGCATCAACGCCGGAATCGTGTTGGCGTTGTGATCCGAGGTCCGTTGATACTGGACGACGACATTGGGACCGTTCTTGAGCAGCCCGGGAATTTTCAGCGGACCGCCGAACGTGCCGGCAAACTGCACGTCGTTGTAGTCGGGCTTCGACGAGCTTTGATCGGTGAAGGAGAAGGGGCGTGCATCCCACGCGGAGTTGCCGAGAAGGGTCCCGATGCCGAAACTGTACAGCGATCGCGCGCCGCGACGATTGTTGCCGAACGCCGCCAGCTGCGCAAACGGCGACGCCGCGCCGTTGTTGACGCTGCCGTTGACGAGCAGGCCGTCGGCTGCGCCCATGCCCGCATCCGCGCCGGGCTCGCCGCCCGGCGGCGCCGGTTCGTTGGCGACCCCCGCAGCGCCGGGTGTGGCGCTGACGCCCGCGCGCTGGAATCCGCTTGGGGAGGTCCCCGAACCAGCCGCCGGCTTCGAGGCTTTCTCGGCGGTCGCCTTCTGTCCCTTGTCGTACGTAGTGTCCGCCTTCAGGCGGACCGTGTCAGCCGCGCGCGCCGGAATCGCGCGCGCAATCTCCTCGAACGGCAGCAGCTTGAGGTCCCACATCGACGCTGGAGCATTCGGCGCAACGGTGACGTCCTCGGTGAGCGGCGAGAAACCAAGCATCTCGACCCGAATCGTCCAGACACCATCGGCGAGGTCCGGGAATCTGCAGACGCCCTGCTGGTCGGACGCCGTGACGATCTGCTTGTCGCCTTGCGACGCGGTGACGGTGGCGCCCGGAACCGGCAGACCGCCGAAGGTCACCTGTCCGTAGTGTTCGGACGCCGCGAACCCGGAATGTGCGCCCACGGAGAGGACGAGGGCGAGCAATACGGTAGCTCGCTTGTGGCGCAGCCCTTCAGGGCAGCGAACACCGACGGCTCGCAGGGCTGAAGCCTTGCGCCACATTCGGTGCTGTTTCAGCGGAGACACTCCACTAATCCTCTGTCGGCGGCTCCACATGATCGATGACCAGGACTTCGACAGGGCCTCGCTGCGACTCGAGTTTCAGTCCAAGCTGCTCCTGCACCGCCGTGAAGATGGATGACCCGTTGGGATCGATCGGCGGGAAGCCAGCCGGAGGGCCGTTCGGGCCGAAGTTCGGCATCTGATCCGGTGTCCAGTGGAGCTCGACGTCGAAGGTTCCGGCGACGCCGGTTTTGTCGACGACGTTCCGGTTGTTGAGCGACTGGCCGGTCGCGGTCACGCCGGAAAGAAATGACGCCAATTGCGCCATCGTCCGGCCATTACTCAGCAAAACGCCGGGGCCGGCTGACATACCGCAGGGACCGGGACTCGAAGGGCTCACAGGTGGGACATTGCCGCCGCGTCCACGGCCGGCGCCAGGCGCGGAGCAATCGACCGTCGATCGATGAAGCTGCGGACCAAGCCTCGCATCGCTTCTCGCCATGACCAACGCGTAGATCGGCATGTCTCTCGTCTCTTTGTGCACGGCCAGCTGGAACCGCTCGGCAAGAAGCGCGCGCATCATCAACTGCTGACGACTTGGGCCCTCGACCTGCGTGGGACCTGGAGGTTCGGGCGGCGCCTTCGCGACGATGTCGAACCGATCGGAGTCGAGCCATGAGGGTCCGCCGACAATCTGAAATTCCTGAACCTGATACGTACCCTGGATCAGCGAGCGCAGCGACATGCCAATCGCCGTGTACCGGTCCCCCTGGGTTCTGACCATGACCCTGCGGTCGTTCAATTTGTTCGGCTTGATGGACGCCGCCTCGAACTGCGGTTGGTCGATCGCCTGCGGCTCGGCGAAGGCCTGCAGCCAATCCACATTGAGGCCCACGCACGCCAGACCGACCGAGAGCGCGACCACACCAAGCCAGCGCGACGGCCCGTATTCCCGTGCGGGCGCGCCGAGCAGTCGTTGGATCCGATGCAGCAGCGCTCCACCTGTCGCGGCCATGGCCATGTCTGGCGCCGCCATGCGCAGCTTCTCGAGCGTCGTGAGCGCGCGTGCATAGCAGACAGGATCTCCGCACGACCGCACAGCCAGATCGTCGCAGCACAGCTCCCGCTCGACGCGAATCTGCTTCGACGTCCACCAGACGACGGGATGGTAGAAGAACAAGGTCTCCGCCACGACCTGGAGCATGTTGACCAGGTAGTCGTGACGCTTGATGTGCGCGAGCTCGTGCGCGAGCACCGCTTCCAGTTGCTGCGGCGTCAGCCCCATCGCCGTCGCCGGTGGCAGCAAAATCACCGGACGCAGCCATCCCAGCATGCTCGGGCCATCGTTGAGCGATCCGATCAACACGCCAACCGGCCGGCCGATCCCCATTCGGCCGGCAAGGCCGGCGACGATTGCGAGCACCGACGTGTCTGCCGATTCACGACGGCGTCTGAGCGCGATCGCGTACGTGTATCCCCAGGCGAGCCGTACGGAGAAGAACAGAACGCCGGCAGACCAGGCCGGCAGCGCCCAGAGCTGCACCACCGCAAGCCATGCGACGCGCGGCGCATCGGATTCGATCCAGATAGGCAGCAGCGTCTGCGGCACGGCAGCGATCGCGCGCGGGCCTGCGCCCGAGGGAAACGCGTGCAGATCCACCGGGACCGCACGCATCAGGAGCGCGATCACGGTCATCACGGGCAAGGCGACCAGGACGACGAGAGCAGCGCAGGCGACGGCGTATCGTGCATTCGCCGACCGATGCCTCAACGCGAGCAACGACGTCCACAGCAGAAGGCCGACGAGCGCACCCTGCCAGAGGAAATCGATCAGCGCGGCGCTGAGCGCTTGGGTGATCGCGCTCATTAGTCGCCTCCGTCAAATCGATCCAGCAGCTTGTCGATCGCCTTCAAGTCTTCCGGCGACGACTTCTTCGTCGCCAGCGCATGCATGACGAGCGCCTTGAGAGAGCCGCCGTACGCGCGCTGGACCAGGTCGCGCAGCAACTGGCGCTGCGTGCGGTCCTGGGAATACTGAGGCCGATAGATCTGCGGCCGCACGTCCTCGTCGCGCTCGACCAGTCCCTTCTCGGTCATGATCTGCAGCATCTTCAAGACGGTCGTGTACCCGGTCGGCCTGGACTCGTTCAGGACCTTGTGGATGTCCCGGACCGAATGCGGCCCCGTCTCCCACAGGACCCTCAGGATGGTGAGCTCCAGCTTCGTCGGACGAATGTTTTTGGTCGCCACGAGCCGCAGTATTGACGAATTATTTCGTCATTGTCAACGAAGACTTTCGTCAGTCTTCCGTCGGCTGCTCCACGTGATCGATGACGAGGACGTCGACCGGGCCCTTCGTGGATTCCAATTTCAGCCCGAGCTGTTCCTGCACGGCCGTGAAGATGGATGGGCCGTTCGGATCGATCGGGGGCAGCACGACGCCTGGCGGCGGGTCGCCACGCCCTGCCGGCATCTGGTCCGGCGTCCATTGCAGGTCGAACTCGTAGGCTCCCGTCAGCCCGGTCTTATCCAGCACGACTCGGTTCACCCACGGCACAAGGCTCGACGCGAGCTGCTCCATCTGCGCGCCGCCGGTCGAGAGGTTTCCCGGTCCCATTCGCGTCATACCGCAAGGAGGACGCTCGCCCGGCGCCGGCAGCGGCGGCCCGCCTGGCCCGCGGCCCGGCCCTCCGGGACCTCCCGGCGGTGGTGGACCACCCCACCTCCGCGCCGCCAACGTCGCGGTGCATTCAGCGGACACTGGACGCAGCCCGGCGCCCAACTTCCCGTCGCTTCGAGCCAGGACAAGGGCGTACACCTGTTGTTCCCGGCTTTCCTTGTGCGCGGCCAGCTTGAATCGGTCGACCAGCAGGCTCTTGATCAATTCGGGAAACTGATCCGGGGTGATGTTCGCGTCCGCTTTGGCGACGATGTCGAAGTGATCGGAGTTGACCCAGCTGGGCGCTCCCACGAGCTGGGAATTCGCTCCACCCGGGGGGCCGCCGCGGCCGCCTTGAAGCTGATACGCCAACGGGATCAGCATCCCCAGCGTGACGTTTGTGGCGGCGAATCGTCCGCCGGGTTGAAACACGTTCATGAAGCGCCCATCTCCAGATTTGTTCGGTTTGATGGACGCGACCTCGAACGTGGGAGATGCTGGCGGAGCCGCCGGTGCCTGGGCCTCGAGCGTCGGCGCACTCCGCGCAGCCGCCAGACCTGCCATGGCTACGAGTCCGACGACCACGCCTTCTCGGTATCTCATATTTACCTCTTGGCTTTCGCCTGGTGCCTTGTGTCGTCAGGCCGGCACCGGCCGACCAATATTGGACACCACATCGGGCTGTTTGGTTTGGCTCTACGTTGCTCGTTTCATTTCACCGCCACTCGCGTCTTCAGCTCCTCTGTCCAGTTGAGCACGACTTGGATTTGCGGAGCGGCAGCACTGCCCGCCTGCGTCAGGCTGGAGTCAATCACACCGAGGAATCGTCCGTCAGGCGTGATGTCGTAGCTTCGCGGCGTGCCTGTGCCGTTGACCAGAAAACCCCGCGCGGCAGCGACATCGGCCTGCCCGCAACGAAGCTCGGTTCGGTCCGGACGTCAACCGGCACCAGTTGTCCGGGCGGCGTATAGAACAGTTCGCGTCCGTCTCGTGACCAGAGCGGGTAAATGCCACGGAACGATCCGATCTGATATCTCGCGCCCGTCCCTGGAAACGGCTCGATGTAAATACCGTCCAAGTACAGGACGGCCAGGGATGTCGCGAGAGTGTGGCGGAACGGTGGAATGTCGATGGCGGGTGCGTGACGGATGGGCGACGGTCAGGGTGGGGTCATTGGATGGCGCCGGTCAGCTGCCATTGGATGGTCGCGATGCCGAGAATCTGCGGCGACGTAACGTTGGCCGCCCAGGTGCCCGTGATGGTGTTGCCGCTGGCGAGCGCGTCCCACGAGATCGGCGTGAGCGCGAGGTTGACGCCGTTGGCAAAACCGACGAGCGTGCCGGTCAGCGAGATGATGTCGCCGCTTGCGCCGATCGCTCCGGTCACACTCCCGGTCAGCACGTTGGCGCCTTCCGATTTCGCCATCGTGCCCGAGAGTGCGAGTCCGATCTGGGTGAGGTTCAACGTCCATCGTTCGGTTGCACCCTGCTTCTGCGAGCAGTAATTGCTCAAGGCAAAGCCCGCGACGTCGGTGCAGGCGATCACCGTGGACGTCCCGGCCCAGCTGCCTTGGTACACCGGCACGACCTGGACCGTCAGCGTCGCGCTGCTCCCATCGTCGGACACCCCGGTGACCGTCGCCACGCCGTTGGCGATGCCCGTCGCCAGGCCCGTGGCATCGATCGTCAGGACGCCGGAATTGCTGGACGTCCAGGTGACGACATTCAGCGACGTACCCAGCGTGAGCGCGTAGAGCTGGGTCTGACCGACTAGCAACCCGGTGGTTGCCGGCGTGACCGCCTGGGTGGGAGTCGTGGTCGTGGCCGTGCTCGGCGCGGCGGTATTGCTACAGCCACCGGTCGCCAGCAACGCGAGGACGGCGCAGAGTTTCGAGATGCGGTGCATGATCAGAAAGTGACGTGCCATCTTCTTCATGACGTGGCAACCGTGATTGTGTAGAGCGTCGGCCCCGTGAGGTTCCCGAGGTCGAAGATCGTGATGCACAGCGTGCCGGCCAGGCCCGTGCCGACGATTTGCGCCGATGTTCCGGCCCCGGTGGTCACCGAGTGGAGCACTGAGCATGTCGATGTGGCGCTGGGCGTCCCGATCCCGAATCCGACCGTCGTCGTCGACGGCGCACCCAAGCCCACCAATGTGGCCTCGACGTATCCGGCTTGCGTGACTGTGAACGTGTACGAATCAGTGCCCTGCGGTTGCAGCAGGCCGCTGAAGGACACGACCTTCGCCGGTGCCGTCGTCGGCCTCGTGAGCTCGGTCGTAGCGCTGTCCTGGGCGCATGCGTTGAAAAGCACTGCCAGGATCAGACAGAGCGACCCTGCCGCCGAGATGCGCCGGACGCTATCGCCGATACTCACGGTCACCGTGCACGCTTCCCTTCGGACTGTTTTACGAACAAGAGCCGCTTCCAGTGCACCGGTTGTGCCACTGCGGAGCTGAGGACTGGCCCGGGACGTCCTGAACCCGTAACGCGTTGTGCCTGCGTTTGATTCTGGCACAGATGCACGGGGCACGCAGACAGCGACCTGTTTGAGCATGTCATCGGGTCAGGTCGTCGCTGTCCGTGGGAGGCCACGGTCGCACGACGTCCCATTAGAGTTTTCCTATGCCGTCTGATCTGCCACCAAACCCGTGGCCTGGACGGGCCGGCTGAAGCCGGACACTCCGTACTGGATGCCGGCACGAGCGGATGGTGCGTCGTGGCTGAGCAGCTCGCGTTTGAGCCGGCGCGGCAGGCACTCGTCAAGCAGGACGCGCACGGGCCAGAAGCGCTTCTTTGGCTTGCTCCAACGCGGTGACGGCCATGATTTCCGGATCAGTCCGAACGACGGAGTCTTTACCAGTCGACATTGTCATTGGCTCTCTGAGCAGGATACACCCGTCACCAACCTGGCGCCTAGGGTCATCGACCGTTATCCGCGGCGCGAGCTCCCGTCAGGATGTTCTTCAGCCCGTAATTCCCCTCGTGGCACGCGTATTCGTACACCTTCTCGCCCTGCGTTTTCCGTTTCAGGATCATCGCGAAGGTCCACGGCCGCGTCCACGTGTGCGGATCGTCGAATGTCACGCGCCACTCGACAACGTTCGGTGCGACCGGTGTGAAGCGCTCCGTCATCGTGAGATTTTCGCTGGCGCCACGGTAGGCGCTCCGTTCCGTGAAGTTCGTCGTCTCGATCACGAGGGCGTTGCCCTCGTACCATCCGCGGGCGTCACCGAGATCCAGATGGATGTTCTTTCCGACATGCAACCTGTGCGGACCGTGATCGATCGGGACCACGCGGTGCTCGTGGATCATTTCGTAACGCAACGCCACGACATCCTTGCCCTGAATCAGCTCGTAGTAGCTGCCGTAGCCCGCGGGCATCATGGAGCTCGGGATGCCGCGCGTGATGCAGCGATCGTACAGCCCCAGATCCTCGTAGCTGTCGAACGGACCGACCGAGTTGGCGTTGCTGCTGACGCCGCGCCCTTTGCCGGAAATCGGCCGGCGGGCCCGTCCGCGCGCCTCGTCGGTCGGCGGCGGCACTTTCCCGTCAGGCGGGTCGACGACGAGCCACGCCGAACTGTTTTTTCGTTCAAACGAATCGAAGATGAGATGTGTCGGCGGCCGAATGCCGCCGGCGAACTCCGTGCCGGCCACGCCGGCATTGAACTGCTCGTTTCGCTGTTGGTTGAGCGCCGCCAGCTCCTCCGCGGAGATGTCCTCGAGCCGCCGACCCTCGAACTGCGCCGGACGCTCGAACGGCACGCCGGTTTCGTCGTCGTTGCTGTAGACGCCTTCGAGCTGCGGATCGCCCCACGGCGTCTTCGGCGGGGTGTAGGCGCGCGGCGGCTCGGCGCGCAGAGCGCCGCCCATCATGCTCGTCGCGACCGAAAGCAGACACGCATGCACAAATCGAAGGCGCATTGAATCCTCCTGCGCAAGGTCGCGGTGTTACTTGGCGCGGACGAGCGCTCGTGGCCCGGCCGGCTGACGGCGTTCGGACGCGAGCTTTTCTTTCAGATAATCCCAATCCCGCGCGAATCTATAGGAATGGCGCGCCGGCGGCTGCGGCGACTGGGTTTCCAGCCATCGGACGGTCCCGGTGCTTCTATTGTAGAACGCGTGAATGCATCCGACGCCGGTCCAGAAGAGATCGCCCGGCCTCAACACGTACGTCTTCCCGTCGGCGACCGCTTCCACTTCCCCGTCGAGCAGATAGTACGACTCCTCAAACGGATGATCGTGGGGATGTGCAACCCCTCCCGGCTGATACTCCACCATGAACATCGTCGACAACTGCGCGTCGAGCCGCTGGTCGACGAGCATCTTCACCGCAATCCCGCTGTAAGCCAGGAGCGCCGTCGCCATGCTCGCCGAGACCGTGGGGGCGTCAATCCGGGCTCCGGTGCGTAGACTGTCGAGCGCGATGTCGTTCTCGTTGATCCGGAACAAGTGGCGGGATCGGGGGTCGCGGATATCGAGCGGCTCGATTTCATCCCGCGTGGCGGGCCCGATGAAACATGTGTCGTCGGCGGCCCCGTCAACGCGCGGCTGCGGCGCGAGCATGTCGATCCATCGCGCGGTTCCAGTCGAGGGTCCGATCCAGGCGTGGGGGACGCTCACCGGTACGACGCCGCACGTGCCTGGCTCCAGCGGGTACGCACGGCCGTCGAGCACGAGCGTCGGGGCGCCCTCCAGCACATAGAAACTTTCTTCGAACGAGTGCACGTGAGCGTCGACGTGGCCACCCGCCTGCAATGCGCAGAGGCCCAGGCCCATGTGGACGGAACCGACCGAGCGATCCACCAGGGACGCGCGGCAGAACGATCGGCTCTGGCCGACATATTCAGGCCGCGGCGCAATGTCTGGTCTCGATCGGTAGAGGTGCATGCTGATTCAGGCCGGCGAGCGACTTCACCTTAATCGTTTGGCGTGTGCACTGTCAATAAACGTCACCCGAGCGCACGCGAGCCGCCGGCGATCCAGAAAATCGGATTCCCGACAGATGTCGACATTTTGCGCTCAAAACGACCGGACTGTTCATTGACACTTCACATATGGCGACGTATCCTTCCGACTTCGGCATGCGACGAAACAGTCCGCATGCGCAGCTGTTCAATCAGACGGAGGAGAACACAGCAATGCGAACCGCGGCAAAATATCTGGCGATCCTCGCAGTCCTGCTCTGGCCTGCAACGGCCCTTGCACAAGCGACGCTGACCGGCACCGTGAAGGACGCGTCCGGCGCGGTCCTGCCTGGCGTGACTGTGGAAGCCTCGAGCCCCGCGCTCATCGAGAAGACGCGATCGGCGGTGACCGACGGCACGGGCCAATACCGCATCATCGATCTGCGCGCTGGCACGTACTCGATGAAGTTCACGTTGGCCGGGTTCACGACCGTCGAACGCGGAGGCGTCGAGCTGAGCGGCGCCTTCACGGCGACGATCAACGCGGACTTGAAGGTGGGAGCCGTCTCGGAAACGGTCACGGTGACCGGCGAGACGCCGGTCGTCGACGTGCAGAACGCGAAGCGCGAAATCGTCATGAACACGGAGACGATCCGGGCCCTGCCGGCGTCGCGCGCCGCGGGCGCGCTGCTCAACGTGACCCCCGGCCTGACGGTGGACGGCAACGGCATCGCGCTGTCGCCGACGATGACGTTCTTCTCGGCCAACGGCGGCGCCAGCAACGAAGGGCGCATGTCGGTGAACGGCATGACCGTCGGCGCGGCCCGCAGCGGCGGCGTGTCGTCGTACGTGTACGACGCCGTCGGCGTGGACGAGGTGTCCGTCCGGGTCGGCGGCGGCCTCGGCGAGACGGACACCGGCGGCCCGATCATGAACATCGTCCCGCGCACGGGCGGCAACGTCTTCGCCGGAACGGCCTTTACCAGCTTGGCCGGCCAGGGCCGACTTGGCGACTGGTCGAAGGGCGACAACCTGACTGACGAGCTGCGCGGCTTCGGTCTCACCCAGACCCCCGGCATCATTCAGGCGCACGACGCCAGCTTATCGTTCGGCGGCCCGATCGTCCGCAACCGCCTCTGGTTCTACGGGCAGTACCGCAACCTCGACACGCAGACGGCGGTGGAAGGCATCACCGCGAATGCGAACGCCGGGAACGCGGCCCGCTGGGACTGGATGCCGAGCCCGGTGAACTCGCGGCTCGTGCAGGACCGGATGATGGCGATTGGGCGCTTTACTGGGCAGGCCGGCAAGAGCCGGATCACGGTCAACTACGAGTACCAGAAGCGCTGCGAGGGCACGCCGCTGCAGGTCGGGACCCCAGGCTGCCACAACCGTGGCGACGACTGGGTCGGTCTCGGCACGACCACGCAGTCGCCCGAGGCCACCGGCTCGGCGGCGCGCGGCTACTTCGAGTGGCCGTTCCACCTCACACAAGCGTCGTGGACGATGCCCGCGACCAGCAAGCTGCTGCTCGACGCAAGCATGACGATCTTCCGCTACAACCCGGCGTTCGGCTTCCCGCCGCCGGACGGCATCACGAACCTGATCCCGGTGACGGAGCAGTCCACCGCGCTCGCATGCACCAACGCGAACCTTGCGCTGCGGGCTCCCGGGTGCACGGCGGAGAATGCGGCCACGCTGCGCTGGGCGCCGCAGGCCAACTACGCTTACCGGGGGCTCGAGCAGTGGGGCTACGCGGAAGGCGCGACCAACGCCTACAACGTGGGCGCGTCGTATGTCACCGGGTCGCACGCCATCAGAGTGGGATACCAGAATTACTGGCTGCGTCAACTCGACGAGACGATTGCCCAGGACAATCAGCTCGCCTACCGCTTCAATCAGGGCGTGGCCAATCAGGTGACCTACCGGCTTCCGACGCGGAGCAATAACACGATCACGAAACTCAACGGCATCTTCATGCAGGACCAGTACACGCACAACCGCCTGACCCTGTCGGGCGCGGTCCGGTGGGATCGGGCGAGCAGCTACGCGCCGGTCGAGGGCAACGGCGTGTCCAAAACCTCGTTCCTGAACCCGGCGGTGATTTCGTTTGATGTGACGCCCGGCGTGGACGCGTACAACGACATCAGCCCGCGGGCGGGCCTCGGCTACGACGTGTTCGGCAATGGCAAAACGGCGCTGAAGCTCCGCTGGGGCAAGTATCTGGGTTTTGCCTCGAACGATCCGCCGTTCACGTCCACGAACAAGGGGGCCACGATTGTCGCGACGGTCAACCGCGCGTGGCAGGACAACGACGGCGACAAAGTGGTGGACTGCAACCTGCTGAACAACGCGGCGCAGAGCCCGGCGACCGGGTCGGTGGACACCTGCGCGCCGGTGATCGGCAACGACGCCAACTTCGGCAAGGCAGGCGCGGCGACCCTGGTGGACCCGGCGCTCCTCAAGGGCTGGGGCGTGCGCACGTACGACTACCAGACCGAGATCACGCTGCAGCAGGAACTGCTGCCGCGCGTATCGGCGGACGTCGGCTATATCCACCGCACATTCCACGGCTTCATGGTGACCGACAGCCTCGGACGGAACTACCAGACCGACTGGGTGAACTACACCATCAACGCACCGGCCGATGCGCGTCTTCCGGGCGGAGGCAACTATCCGATCACCGTCTTCCTGCCGAACACCACGGCGGCGACGCAGAATTACCTGACGCAGGAGAGCACGTTCGGTTCGAACGGCAAGGAGCGCAACGCTTTTTATGACGGCGTGAACTTCAACCTCAACGCCCGTGTGCGGAGCGGCCTCTTCGCCTCGCTCGGTACCCAGACGGGACGCCGCGTCGACGATCGCTGCAACGTCCAGGCGAACTTCAACAACGGCGCCACCGGTCCGAACCCGCGCGATTGCAACAGCTTCGATCCGTGGCAGACGACGATCCGCGGCCTCGGCAGCTACACCATTCCGAAGCTGGATGTGCTCGTGAGCGCGACGGTGCGCTCGGAGACGCCTCTGGCGCTGGCGGCCAACTGGCAGGTGCCCAACACCACGATCGCCAAGCTTCTCCCAGGCGGGGTTCTGCCGCCCGGGCTGCTTGCGTCGGGCAACTCGACGATCAACCTGGTCGACAGCGAACATCGGATCTTCGCGGGCAACCGGCGCACCCAGGTCGACATGCGCTTCGCGAAGGTGCTCAAGTTCGGCCGCACGCGCACCGACGTCGGCGTGGACCTCTGGAACCTGTTCAACACGAACTACGCGACGGGCTACCAGGGGACGTTCACGACCACGGCGGACAGCACGTGGGCTCAGCCGAACGCGATCTACCCGCCGCGGTTCGTGCGCCTCAACTTCACGGTGAATTTCTAAGACGACGTAGAGACTGGGGGCTGGGGACTGGGGGCTGGAAAGGCTTCTGAGTTCTTCCAGCCTCCAGACTCTAGCCTCCAGCCCCCATCGAGAATCACCGTTCTAAGGCGCGACGCAGCGGAAGTTCGCCGCCTCGTCTATGCTTCCCTCGCCTTTGTAGCGGGCGACCTGCGGATAGGGGCAGAGCGGGCGGGTGCGGACGACCTCGCCGTTGACGACCTTGCTCGCCGTCATCGATTCCGGCGACTTCCCCTTCTCCACCCAATCGATGATCGCCGACACAGGATCGTGCCGATCGGGACCGACGCCGCCGCCGCAGTGCGCCATGCCCGGGATCATGAAGAGCCGGAAGAACTCCGGCGTGCGCGGACCGTTCACTTCCGTCGCGCGCTGGTAGTAGTTCACGCCCATCAGCGGCATCAGGATCGAGTCGGCCCAGCCGTACGTCATCAGCAGTTTGCCGCCGCGCTTCCTGAACGCCGACAAGTCCGGATCCTTCGCGTTCGCGAGCTTGCCCCAGCCATCCAGCAGGCCGGTGTCGCGATCGAAATCGAACGTGCGGTAGTCGTAGTCCGGCTTGGGCGGCGTGAACACGAGATACTTCATCGTCGATTCGGCGAGCGAGAAGTCCGCGGGTTTGTTGCCGGTCGGACCCGCGGTGATGAGATTCGTCCAGCCGCTGACCATGGCCCCGCCGGCCCCCGGGCTGACCGCCTCGCTGCCGTACATAAAGCCGGGAAAGAACGGCTTGCCGCCGCTGACGACGCCGCCGTAGACCTTCTTCAGGGCGTCGGCTTGCGCCGCCGTGAGACAGTCGGCGCCGTCAATGCCGGCTGAACACTGCGGGACATCGCGCGCCGGATCGAAGTCGCACCGCCGCGGATCGTCGATCAAGCCGTCGACGAGGCCATCCCTGCCGTCGCAGACCGCCATCACACGCGACGCGACGAGCGCCAGCTTCTCTGCCGAGACCGACGCGTCGGTCAGCGCGCGCTGATTCCACATCGCGCCGATCGTGAAGCCGGTCTGATCCGCCCATGGCGCGTTGGCGACGATGCCGTCGAAATCTTTGGGATAGCGCTGCGCCTCGATCAATCCCTGGCGTCCGCCGTTCGAACACGAATTCCAATAGGATCGCGACACGTCCTTCGAGTAGTACTTCTCCGCGATGTCCTTCGCGGTCGTCACCGTCAGGTGGACCGCACGATATGCGTAGTCGATCGCCTTCTGAGGGTTGCTGAGGACGAAGGTCGCCTGCGGCTCCTTGCGCGCGTCGTGTCCCGTGTTCGTCGACGCCATCACGAAGCCGTCGCGAAGCGCATCGGCCCGCTGCGCGGCGCGGCCTGGATCGTCGGGCCCTTCGCCGGCGTGCCCGCCGTTGCCGATCATGTACAAGCGCCGATTCCATCGCGCCGGCAGATTGACTTCGAATGCGATCTCCGGCCGTAAGACGCCGCTGACGCGGCAATGCGCCGGAACATCGGCCACCCCCGGCATGGCCGTCGCCTTGACCTCAATGAGATCCTTCGCCTTGAAGGTAGCGGCGAGACGATCGCACGCGAGGCGCGGCTCGGCGTCGGCTTGTGAATAATCGACGGCCGACTGTTTGAGATTCGTGAACGCCTGACCTCGCGCGGCGCCCGCCGCTGCACACACGAAGGTGACGGAGAGTCCGATAATGCGAAGCATCATTGACGCGACCTCAACGTGACGGCGAGAAGCGGTTGTTCTCTTCACAGATGAATTCGATGATCTCGCTGTCGGGCATCAGGGCCTGGACATGCCGGACGGTCCACGGCTTCGTGTACGCCTTGGGATCGTCGACCGTGACGTCGATTTCCATCCGTCCGAACGTGACGCGCCGGAAGCGCTCGGTCAGCTTCGCCCCGTCCGTCAGCGGCGACCCGATGATGTCGAGCCATCCATCGTCGCGCAGGTTGTTCGTTTCGACGACGAGAGTATCGCCTTCTCATCGGGCGGTCGAGTAGCCGTAGTACCACGGTTGCGGCTCGTCTTTCGACGGCAGTGGACGGCCGTCGATGAAGATCTGCCTGATCCCCGAGCTGGCTTCATAGAGAATCACGAGCAGCCGCGGCGTCTGCACGAACTTGCGCGGAAACCCCTGGGTCCAGAACTGCATGATACCCATGGGCAAACATGAAGCCTCGGGGTTGTCCTTGCTGTGCCGCGCCATCCGCTGCTTGAGCACCTCTCGCCCGTAGTCGGTGAGCGGCAGACCGTCCTTGAACGCCGACCCGACGTCTCGGAAGGTCGCCAGCGGCGGAGACCCCGCCGGCGTCTCGGCCGGCGCCGCACCGCGCCCACCCTGCGGGGCGCCGCGCCAGGTGCCGGTGAAATCTGGTCTTCCGTCCTGGGTGCGCGGCGCCGGCGCATTCAGGTCGACCTCGCCGTCGGCCGTTTTCGGCGCCGGAAGCGCGGGGTACGGCGCCCATTGCGCGACAAGAGGTGAGGACGACAGCGCGCCGATCGAGAGCGCCGTCGCGACGAGCCGATATGCCGCTTTCATGCGGTGATTATCGTCGCGCGATGACAGCGGTTCAAGTCAGGAGCGGCGACAGGCGGCGCGGTGTATCATGCTTGGGATTCTGGGGGTTGATGTGAACATGAGATCGAAACTCCTGCTGGCGGGCGGCCTCTGCGCGATCGTCGCCGCGACATCCGTTTCGGCGCACCACTCCTTCGCCGCCGAATACGACCGGGACAAGTCGGTCACGCTCACCGGCGACGTCACGAAGCTGCTCTGGACCAACCCTCACGCGCGCGTGCAGGTTGACGTCAAGGACAGGACCGGCGCGGTCGAGTCGTGGGACTTCGAGCTCGGCCCTCCGACGGCGTTGATGCGGCAGGGATGGAACCGGAACTCGCTCAGGCCGGGTCAGGTCGTGACGGTGAACGGGTTCCTGTCCAAAGACGAGCCGCACGTCGCGAACGCGCGAACGGTTACGCTTGCCGACGGCCGTCAGGTGTTTGCTGGCTCGTCGTTCGACACGCAGACGCCGACGGCCGCACCGCAGCAGTAGTGCGAGCCTTCAGGCTTGCCCCGCTCAGGGCAAACCTGAAGGTTTGCACTACGCCCGACCGCCTCAGAAATCGACCTGGACGGTGATCTTCGCGAAGCGCGCCGGCATGATGAGCGTCGGCCCCAGCCACGCGCCGTTGATGACGAACGTCTGGTTGTACGACTGGACGGCCGCGGAGTTCAGCGCATTGTAGAGATCGACGCTGAACTGCGTGCGCCAGCCGTTGATCTTCGTCACCCGTCCGATCCGCAGATCAATCTGGTTGATCCGGTCGCCGTAGAGCGTCCCCGGCGCCACCAGATTGACCGACGCCGTCTGCGCATTGCCGGACAGCGGGCGTCCGAGCGACCGCGCCAGTTCCGTGCCCGACGTCCCCGGGAACGCGTAGTTGGCGGCGAGCGTCCCGCCCGGCAGGCTCTGGAACGCGCTGCTCACCTGCACATCGATGTGGGGGATTGTGTACGACGCGAGCCCCTTCACTTGCGTCTTGAACGGCGGCTCGACGTGGCAGTACGGATTGAGCGCCGCGATCTCCGGCAGCGCCGCGCGGATCTCGCAGTTGTCCGTCGTCGTCCGGCCGGTGCTCGTGCCGCCCTGCAGCATGAGGCCGTCGCGGACGCGCGCGTTGAAGTTGACCTCCACGCCGTTCCAGTGCTGCGTCTGCGTGCCGAAGTTGTCCGCCTTCTGCATCAGGTTGTCGGTCAGTCCTGACTGCGTCGGCACGACGTTGTAGAGGCTCGTAATCGGCTGACCGCCGCTGCCCGGCAGGCGGTTGTCCGCCGGCGCGGTGACCTGAAACTGATCGAACGTGTTCTGCAGCCGGTTATCGCTGACGAAGAAGTTCCCGAAGATCCGGCGGAAGTAGCCGACGTCGACCGACACGCGCGGGCGCAGCTGCTGCTGGACCTGCACGCCGAAGTTCCAGTCGTACGGCCGGACGCGCCAGCCGTGGAGGATCGCCGGATCGTAGGTGGTCGTCGGCGTCGCGAGCTGACCGAAGGCCAGATTGCCCTGGCCGCAGAAATCGCCGGCGGCGGCGCGATTGTCCTGCGCCGTCAGCTTGGTCAGATCGCAGTCGACGGCGAAGTTGCCGTTCGCGTCGGTCCACGTGCGCGCGCCGCTCGACGTCGTGAGGCGGTTGATCGGATTCGTCAGCGATCCGGTGATCGAGCTGCCGTCCGCTGCGGCGAGGTACTTCCCGACGTTGACCTTCAACGCGGTCTTGCCGTTGCCGAACAGATCGTAGGCGGCGGCGACGCGCGGCGTGATGTCGTTGTATGACGTGGCGTCCTGCGCCGGCAGGATCGTCGGTGTGAGGATGAACGGATTCGGCCCGATTTGCTGTTCAGGGAAGAAGCTTGATGAATGATCGTACCGGATGGCGCCCGACAGCGTGACGCGGCGCATCGCCCACTGATCCTGGACGAAGAGCGAATTGGTCTGGACGTGCGTGTTGTACAGCGCCGGCCCCGCGATTTGCGTGAACGAGAACGGCCGGCCGTTGCTGAACGTGTAGGTCAGCCAGTAATCGTTGTAGATCGAGTTCGGGAAGTGATTCACGATCTGCTGGCCGATGTAGCCGACCTTGGCGCTGTGGCTGCCGGTCACGATGGCCGCGGACGCGCGCCAGTTATAGACGTCGCTGTCGGCGATGTAGGTGCCGGAGACAATGGATCGATATTGCAGGTTGGGAATGCCGCCGTTGGCACCGCAGCCGGCGTTGCAGTTCTCGGTGACCGGAATCATCTTGGCAAAATTCGAGATGTTCCCCTGCACGCCGTACGTGTCGATGATGTTGGCGCCGAGGCCCGCTTCGAGCAGCAGCCGGGTCGTCCGCGGCGACGACCAGGTGATCTGCTCCACGCGCGGGGCGGCGTGGTTGTTGCCGCGCGACTCGGGCGCGACTGTGGCGCTGCCACCGCCCATGCACGACGTGCAGAGCCGCTGCTCGTCCCAGAAGACGTTGAACTTGTTGCGCGGCGACGCTTGCAGCGTCAGTCGCGTGTTCACGTTCTTCCACGTCCCGTCGTCGTTGGCCTGGGTCGTCGAGGCCACGTAGTTCCACTTGGTGAGATCGTTGGCGTTCACGTTCTCGAAGGCGGACACCGTCTTGCGGTTGCCCTGATAACGCGCCGCGGAAAAGAACCACAGGCGATCCTTCCGGATCGGTCCGCCCACGGCCCCGTTGACATCCCAGATCTTCAGCAGCAGCTGCGGCGCGGCGAGGCCCGCGGTATGCAGCGCGTCGCTGTAGTTGCTGCTCTGCATCGAGTCGTTGCCGAAGTTGCCGAAGAACGAGTAGGAGAACCGGTTCCCGCCCTGGCGCGGCACGAGGTTCATCGCCGGCCCGCCGACCTCCGATTCGCCGAGGCCGCCCGCGGTCGTGAACACCACTTCCTGCGCGTTGCCGACGTCGGCGACGGTGTACGACACGCCGGTGCCGTTCAGCGATGCCCCGAGCGACAGCCCGTCGACCGTCAGCCGTCCTTCGTTGCCGGGACCGCCCCGCATCGCAAAGGTGACGGTCACGGGGCCCTGAATGCCGCCGACGTCCTGCGATCCCGAGACCGTCACGCCGGGAACCAGCGTCGCGATGCTGTGATAGAGGCGCGCGGTCGGCACCGCCGAGATCACCTCGTTGCTGAGCGTCTCCTGCTTCTTGGCGCTGACGACGTCGACGATCGGCGTCTCGCCGGTGACGGTGATCGTCTCCGTCACCGCGCCGACCTTGAGGTCGGCGTTCACCGTCGCCACGAACGATCCGGTCAACTCGAGGCCTTCACGCTTCACCGTGGTAAAGCCCGAGAGGCTGAACGTGACGGTGTACCGCCCGGGCCGCAGATCCTCGACGCGGTAGACTCCGCTGCCGTCGGTGATCGCGGTCCGAGCTTTCTCGATGAGCGCGGGGCTGGCCGCTTCGACGCTGACGCCAGGCAGAACGGCGCCCGAGCTGTCTTTGACGACTCCGGTGATGGCGGCCTGGGCGAACACCGCCGAGGGCGCTGCGACGAGAACGGCGAGAAGAAACGAAAATCGCACGACACCGCGCATCTCAACCTCCACTATTTCTTTTCGCCTGGATCGCGGCCGTCGGCGGGAGCGCCGGTGCCGGAGGAGCCCAGGAACAGCTTGCGTCCGCCGGGCAACGTGATGTCGCGCCCGTTCGCGCGATTCGTGCCGTTCTTCGCGCGGTAGCCGTCGACGATCACCTCGAGCCCGGCGGGCACCGAGTTCTTGTCGACGCCGCGCCGGAGCAGCGTGTTCGGCGTGCCGCCCTCAATCATCCACTCGACGACATTGCCGTCGGGGTCCTTCACGTTGATGTGAATCCAGGTGTGAGGATTGATCCACTCCACCCTCGTCACCGTGCCGCGCAGCGTGATCGGCTGTTCGGCGTCGAATTCCGCCGCGAACGAATGGTGGGCGCGGATCGGAGCCGACGCGGCCAGCACGGCGGCGACGCTTGCCGCGCAGGCGAACGACAGGCGCGTGGTCGTCATCGTTTCCTCGCCTCCTCGAAGCGCGCGCCGCTCAAGATCCCTTCCATGCCGTAATTCCCCTCGTGGCAGGCGTATTCGAAGAGCTGCTCGTCGGTGCGCAGATACGGCACTGAAGCGCTCCACGGCCGCGCGAACGTCGTCGGATCGATCACCGTGAACTGGTATTCGAGCGTGTTCGGATCGACCTTGGTGAAGCGCTCGATCAGCTTCAGGTTCTCCGCGGCGCCGCGATACAACGCCCGGTTGGTGAAGTTCGTCGTCTCGACGACCAGCGTGTGGCCCTCCCAGTGGCCGCGGGAGTCGCCCATGTACTGGCGGAGCGACGCGGTGACGTGCGAACCGCCGTCGGTCGGAATGATTCGCGTTCCCCCGAGCATCTCGATCTGAATCGCCACGTAGCCGGGACTCTGCACGATCCGGTAGTTGTTGTTGTAGGCCGACGGCGACATCGCGCCGGGCAGTCCGCGGGTGATGCACCGCTCGAACAGACTGCGATCCGTCGCCCAGTCGGTGCCGCGCCCGTTGGCGCCGCCGCCGCGATAAATCGGCTGCTTCCATTCCTCCGCGGCGCGCTGCTGCGCCTCAGGCGTCAGCGGCGGCACGCGGCCGTCTGGCGGATCGATCACGAGCGACGAGCGCGTGGTGGTCACCTTCTTGCCGCGGTCCCACCAGAATTCGTTGTACGCGCTCGTGACGTCCGCCTCGGTACCCTTGGCCGTCCGATTGTCGACGCTGCGATCCGCCGCCTGGCGCTCGAGCGTCGCAATCTCATCGTCGTCTAGCTCGGCCTTCCCCGCAAACTGCGCGGGCCGCTCGAAGGGCGTGATGGTCTTGTTCGAGTACACGCCCTGCAGGTCCGGATCGCCCCACGGCGTTTTCGGCGGTGTCCACGATCGCGCGGCGGCCTTCGCTTTCGTGGGCGAAGCGGCCTGTGCTGCCGCACGGACCGGCGCGAGCGCCAGGACGCCGATGAGGAGGAATGCCGCGCATGGGAGCGTCGATCGGTACGTCATCGCCTGCCTCCAGACAGCTGTCGTAACTCTCCTGTCTATTTGCCCCTGCCGGACGCGCCGACGTAGTGCTGCGCGTCCTTGTCGAGGCAGACGAACTCGATCAGTTGAGTGTCGGTCGACAACCGATAATACACCTTCGCGGTGAACGGTTTGGTGTACGCCTTCGGATCGTCGATCGTCTCCTCGAGCTCGAGATAGCCGTAGCGCGGACGACGAAACCGCTCGGTCAGCTTTCCTTCGCTCGTGAGGGGACTCCCGCGCACGTCGAGCCATCCATCGTCCATGAATCCGGTGGTTTCGATGACGAGCGTGTCGCCGTCCCAGCGGCCGACGGAATATCCGTTCCACCACGGCTCGGCGTCTTTCGGCAGCGTGCGTCCGTCCATGAAGATCTCACGCACCGTCGTGCCGGATCCTTCGTAGATGATGAGGACTTCGGACGGTGTCTGGACGATCTTGCGCGGGTACGGATGCGCGTTCAGCTGTGCGACGCCCATCGGCAGGCAGTGCGCGTCCGGATTGTCCTTGCTGTTGTCGGCCATCCGCTTCTTGACGAGATCGGCCGCCCACGGCTGATACGGCGCGCCGTCGGACACTCCGATGCCGATGTTTCCGAACGGATTTCCTCCGCCGGGCGGCAGCTCCCCGGTTCCCGCCGCCCCTCGTCCCTGAGCGGCAGGGGCGGCACCGCGTCCCGGCGCCGCAGCCGGCGCGCCTCGACCGCGTCCTTGCCCGCGTGCGGGACAATCAATGCACGGCCCGATCTCCCACACGCCCGACAAATCCGGCTTGCCGTCCACGGTCCGCTGCGCCGGCGCGTTGAGATCCACTTTGCCGTCGGCGGTCGTCGGAACACCCGGCGTGGCATAGCGTGGCCATTGCGCGAGGATGCTCGGCGAAGACAACAGAACGATGAGAGCCGCGAGCACTTTCGCGATCGATTTCAAGGGTTCCTCTCCTGTGAAGTGAGCCCTGCACCCTCGCCTGAAGGCGAGGGCTTGGCATTCGACTGAAGTCGACTGAAGGTCCTCCGCCGCATGATGCAGGCTTTACGAATCGGTAATCCGAAAGCGCTCCTCGTCCTGGGGCTCGGCACCTTGGAGCCGAATATACTCGGCGATGACCTCGTCCGTCACATTGCCGCTGCTCGCGACGAAGTAGCCCCGCGCCCACAGGTGCCGACCCCAGAACGCCTCGCGGAGCTTGCGTCGGTCCATCAGGAGATGGTGGGAGGTCTTGCCCTTGATCGCCTGCATCACGCGGCTCGGAGCCAACTGCGGCGGCACGTCGAGCAGCAGATGCACATGGTCGGGCCGGACGTGACCCTGCAGAATGTCGATCTCGTGCGCGCGGCAGATCTCGCGGATCAAGTCCCGGACTTCGATCGCGATGTCGCCTCGAAGAACCGGCTTGCGGTACTTCGTGCTGAACACGAAGTGGTAGTGCAGTTGATAGACGGTATGGGCGGCTCGGCGATACGATTCCATGTCAACAACGTATCGCAAGCCTCCTGAAGGCGTCACCTAAAGGTGAGGGCTTTCACCCATCCCAGATAGAGACAGTAAGCCGCTCCGGCCGTTCACTGTAGATGTACGTTTTTCGAGAGTCAAGGCGATAAAGTCCGCCGCAGGTATAATTTCCAGCCATGCCGAAAGCTTCCGGCGGCAAACCCGCCGTCGGCGTCTCGAAGGATCTCGGCGCCCGCCTGCGGAAGGCGCGCGAGGGGAAGGGGTTCACCGTGCGCGGCCTGGCGCGCTACGTCGGCGTGTCGCCGAGCCTCGTCTCGCAAATCGAGCGCGGCCGCGTGATGCCGTCGGTCGGCACGCTCTACAGCATCGCGAATCAACTCGAGCTCGTCGTGGACGATCTGTTCCGCGACGCAGATGTTCCTCGCGCCGATCGCGCGAATTCCGGCGACGCGAGAGATCCCGTGCAGCGAGGCCGGAATCGCAGCACGATTCGGCTGGCCGAGGGCGTGCGATGGGAGCGGCTGACGCCGCAGCCGGATCCGGAAGTGGAATTCCTCTACGTGGTGTATGAAGTCGGCGCCGCCTCATGCGACGAAGACTCGCTGATTCGTCACGGGGGAAAAGAATACGCGTACATGATGAGCGGTCGACTCGGGATCAAGATTGGGTTCGAGGCATTCGAGCTCGGACCTGGCGATTCGGTCACGTTCGACGCCCAGATACCGCACCGCCTGTGGACGATCGGCAAGAAACCGGCGGAAGCGATCTGGGTCGTCTACAACCGCCACGGCGACAGCAGAACGAAGCCCGCCAAGTAACCTACGGGAGATAGGTCTGCACGCTGTCCCACAACTGATCCCAGTTGTCCGCGGGATGCACCAGCGTGGAATATGTCAGGTGGCCAAGGCCGTTGCCCAGATCTATTTAGGATATGACTCCTTGAGGTCTGGTAGGGCAGGTGGGTCAGGTAGGTGAGCCTTCTACCCACCAGGCCAACCCGACCTACCTGACTTACCCGACTTTCTCCACGTGTCCTGAAGCGGCAGAACGCACGATCGCTTCGGTCACCGCCACCCCGTGGATCATGTCCTCGACCGGGATCGGAAACGCGGGCCCGCCGGCGGCCGCCTTTGCGAACGCCTCGAGCGTCGCGCGCGTGACGTCGAGCCGCGCCGCCTCCCAGACCTGGGCATCACCCTTCGTCGGTTGAAACTTGCACGTGCCGAACAGCCGCGTGCGCCGTTCTTCCGACGAGGCCCCGGCGACATGCGTCATCCCTTCGAGCCGTACCCAGCCCTTCGATCCGAAGACCTGGAAGCTGAACCCTGGTCCCGTCGCGGTCATCGTCCCCAGATATCCCGACATACCTTCTTTCATGCGGAAGAGGATCGACGTCGTGTCGTCGGCGTCAATCTCGACGACCCGGCGGAAACTCTGACAGAAGACGTGCTCGATCGGGCCGCAGAGATCGATCATGCCGTCCACGGCGTGCACGCCCATCGGCGTCAGGCCGCCGCACGGCGTCTCCTCTTTATGGGCCCGCCACTCGGTCGGCTTCAGCAGCAGCGCATTCGGGAAGGTCATCGTCGCTTCGACGTGGAGAATCGTGCCGAGCTCGCCGGACCGGATGCGCTGGCGAAGCTTCGTCATTTCGGGATGAAACCGGCGGTTGTAGCCGAGCCCGAGCGTGACGCCTGCCTTTTTCGTGGCGGCGACGGCGGATTCGGCATCGGCTTTCGTCAGCGCAAAGGGCTTCTCACAGAAGACGTGCTTGTTCACCGCGGCCGCCGCGACGACCTGCGCGGCGTGCATCGAGTGCGGCGTCGCGAGGACGACGGCGTCGACCTGCGGGTTCGCAAGCACTGCCTCGTAGCTGTCGGCGAGCTGAAATTTCTGCGCGTGGGCGAATGCCTGGATCTCCGGCGTCTTCGTGCGGGTCGTCCCCGCGACGAAACGAACGTCCTGGCTGTCCTGCTGTACGGCTTCGACGACCGTTTTGCCCCACCAACCGAGGCCCACAATGGCCGCGCACATCATGACGTGGTGCGGATCAGGGAGAACTTGGGATCCGCGGCCAGCGATTCGGTCACCGGCAGGCCCAGTTCTTCCTTCACGACGTTGACGCCCTGCACCAGCGCCACCATCTTGTAGAAGGCGTGCCGCCGGCTCATGCCCTCGCGCCCCATCCCGCAGTCGGATGAGAGGACCAGCCGCTCGGCGGGAATGACCTTCAGGGCTTTGCGGACGAGGGTCGCAACTTCGTCGGGCGATTCCACCTGCAGCGTGTGATGGTCGATCGCGCCGATGACGACCTTCTTCTCGGTGATCGCGCGGCACACGTCCTCGAGTTCCGTCGCGCCGGAGCTCGCCATCTCGAACGTGATCACGTCGGCGTCCACCTGGTTCAATAGAGCCAGCGCCGGCTTGTAGCTCTGCACCTTCGCGAACATCCGCTGCTGCGACGGGTTCCCCCAGCACGTGTGGCACCACACTTCCGTCTTCGCGCGGAGCCCCTTCACCGTGTTGTTGAACACCTTCAGCATGAATTCGGGATTAATCACCTTGTCCACGTAGCCGCGCGCGGCCAGAAGATGGATTTGCGGTTCCTCCATCTGGATGACCTGGCAGCCGGCATCGGCGAGATCGTGCAGTTCCTCGTTGAAGGCGTCGCTCATCGCCATGATGCGGTCGGGCAGGCTCTTGTAGTGCTCGTCCTGCACCGCGAAGGCGACGAGCTCGGGCGTCACCGTCCCGAACTTCACCGGCTTGGTCGTCAGCCGCTGCGCCGCTTTCCAGATCTCGGCGTACTGCATCTCGCCGCGGCCGATCGGCCCGACGATCCGCGGCATCACCCGCGCTTCGAGATAGTCGTGGAGAATGTGGCCGCGCGGAAACGCGATGCCGCCGGCGCCGACTGTGGCGAGCTTCGGGTGCGTCGCGTCAAAGCCGTCCATGTGATGCGGCGGGTAACTCGTCCAGCTCTGGCCGCCGACGTCCTGATCGAAGCGGCAATCGCCGTCGGTGACGATGTCGAGGCCGGCCACTTCCTGCTCGCGAAGGTAGCTCGAGAGCGTGTCGACATACTGCTCGCGGAAGCGGCTAATCACCATCGCGTCGAGAAACGACTTGATGCCGAGGTTTTCCGTATACCAGCTCGGGCGCGGGAGCGAACCGGTGATGGTCGTGGGCAACACTTTGCCCGCAGTCGCTTTCAACATGTCATCGGATCCTTTAGAGGTGCCTGGTGCCAGGGCGTGTCAGGCGAGGCCGAGCTCCTTGCGGACGATTCGGGCGCCATCCGCCAGAGCTTTCAGCTTCATTTTCGCGACCATTCGCGGCAGCGGCTTCATGCCGCAATCGGTACTGAGCACCACTCGCTCCGGCGGCAGCACTTTCAGGACCCTGCGGATGCGATCGGCGACCTGCTCCGGCGATTCGATCATCATCGTGCGGATGTCGAGCACGCCGATCTGCACTTCTTTGTCTTTCGGAAGCCCCTCGAGCGCCTCGATGCCCGCCATCTCCCGGTTCGCGAAGTCGAGGACGAACTGATCGATCGGCACGTCGTAGTAGTACGGCAGCACGGTTTCATAGCCCTTCGGAAAGATCCCGGACAGCGCATTGCCCCACGCGTTCCCGAAACAGAAGTGCCACGCGATCTTGGCGTTCACTCCCTCGACGCATTGCGCGATGACGTCGGCAATCCACTTGTAGTCGCCCTCGTTGCCGGTAAAGAGCGGCAGCCAGGCGCCGAGGTCCTCGATCTGCAGATAGTTGGCGCCCGCTTCGACGAGCTCCTTCATCTCCGCGTTGAAGATCGGCGCGAGCGCGTACGACAGCTCGCGCGAATCCTTGTAGTGCTTGAAGTACACGTGCCACGCGAGGTTGACCGGGCCCGCGCCGACCGACACCTTCAGCGGCTTCGTCGCGTACTTCCTCGCGATCTGATACAGGTCCGCCAACCGAATCGTTCCCGGACCCACGGCCCCGTTGTTGACGACGCCGCCCCAGTCGGCGAAGAGCTCGACTTCCTTCGTCCGGACCTGCGCGTAGGCCTCCATCGGATGCTTCTGCTTCGCGGGCTCGAAGCCGGGGAGGCGTTCGTACATGTACCAGCAGAACGATCCGATGACGCCGACGTAGTCGTCGAAGTACATCTGGCCGTCGGTGACGATGTCGAGCCCGGCTTCCTCCTGATCGTGGATGCTGACCTCGGTCGCGTCGTGGTACGCCTCTTCGTGCCGCACTTCCTTGAACGCGACGCGAATGTCGCGCCCAAGGAGCTGCTGCGTGAACCACGCCGGACGGGGATACGAGCCGACCATCGTGGTCGGCAGGACGGTCTTGGTGATCGGAATGTTCACGTTGTTCTCCGTGCGCCGCCTACCAGGCGAACTCCGCGGCCAGCCGGAAGACGCGGGGGTTCAGGTACGCCAGCGACGTCTGCCAGCCGGTGACATTTGGCACGAACACCGTGTTGTAGAACAGCGTGGTGTCGCTGTTCGTCAGGTTGTAGATGTCCAGCCCAGCCGTGAGGCGCCGGCGACCCAAGCGGATGATCTTCTTGACGCTCAGGTCGATCGCTCGGTTGCGCTCGCCGTATACGTCGCCCCCGCCGTACAGCGTGCCGGGAGTGATCAGGTTCACCGCGAATGGACCACCGGTCAAGTTGCGACCGATTTGCTGGGCGATCGCCGTTCCGGTCGCATCCGTCGCGGTAAACGTGATGTTCGCGGGCAGCGAACCACCAAGCTGGTCGGTGCTGGCGTTGTTCGGGGTCCCGTTGAGGATGGGACGGTCGCGATAGACGCCGCTGATCAACACGTCGATTTTCGGGATGATGTACGAGGCCTGACCGTTGAACGACGTCTGGAAGGGCGACTCAACGTGGCAATACGGGTTGAGCGTGAACGATTCGGGCACTGCCGCGCGAATCGCGCACCAGTCGTTGACGACCTTGCCCGTGCTGGTGCCGCCCGAGAAGATGAAGCCCTTCGCGGCGCGCACGTTGAACGTCACGTCCACGCCGTTGAACACGCGCGTGTCGTCGCCGACATCTTTCGTCGACTTGATCAGCAGATCCTGCGCCCGCGCAAATGCCGCCGGCGTCAGGTTGTACAGCGGCCCCACCCGATTGCCGCCGCCGCCCGGCAGACGCGAGTCACTCGGCGCGGTCAGGGTGAACGCCGTCAGGTCGCTCGGCGCGACGTTGAGGTTGTCGGTCACCAAGCCGCCCGTCGTGAACTGGGTGAACATCCGGCGGTAGTAGCCGACTTCAACCGACGCCTTCGGGAAGAGCTGCTGCTGCACCGACACGCCGAACGACCAGTCCGACGGACGCACGCCCCACCCGCTGAGCACGCCCGGGTCGAAGTTCGCGCCCACGAACTGGTTCGTGCCGAACAGCAGGTTGCTGATCTGACCGCACGTGTCGATGCTGCCGGTCGTCGCCGGGCTCTGTGGCAACGGGTTCGCCAGGTTGCAGTCCGGAACGAAGTTGCCGTTCGCGTCGGTCCACGTGCGGGTCACCGACGGGTTAGCGAACGCAGCGGCGGCGCCGCCCGGAATGCGGAGCGACGGGTTCGAATTCGCCGCCAGATTGCCAACGCTGGCGCCCTGCAGGTACTTGCCAACACTCAGCTTCAGCGCCGTCTTGCCGTTGCCGAAGACGTCATACGCGGCGCCAAAGCGCGGCGTGATGTCGTTGTAGCCCGTCACGCCGTCCGCACGCGCGAAGTCGACGCCGGGGAAGAACATGCTCTTCGGCTGCGTCACGGCCGGGAACCAGCTCCAGGGATGGTCGTAGCGCACCGCGCCCTGCAGCGTGAGCCGGTTGACGGTCCACTGATCCTGCGCGAAGAACGACGTCATCGCCGCGCGCCCGTTGTTGAAGTAGGGATTCGCGTACTCGGTGATTGAATTCGAAACGCCGCGCGTGAAAGTGAACGCCATGTTCTGGGTATTGGCGTGGATCTCCCGATCGTCGCGCCACCAGTTGCCCTGGTAGCCGAACTTCAAGCTGTGCGACCCGGTGACGTACGACGCGTTGAAGAACCAGTTCGCCCCGTCGGTCTGGTTGATCAGCCAGTTCTGCGCGCGGTACGTCATCGACCCGACGGTACCCTGCGGGTTAATCACCGCCTGGTTTTCCGTCACACGAATCAGATCGCGGGTCGGATTCGGATCGAGCTCGCGGTCGCCCCACTGGTAATACGTGTTGCCGAGACCGGCTTCGAGGAGCAGCCTGCTCGTCATGGGATTCATCCAACGCGCGGTCTGGACGCGCTGCGGACTGAACTCGCCGTGGCCGTCCGCTTCCGGGGCCGTCGTCGAGGAGGGTGAGCCGCTGAACGAGGCCGTGCCGCTGCACGTGCGGCACACGGGCTGTTCATCCCACGAGAACGTGAACTTGTTCTTCTGCGACGCCTGCCACGTGATGCGCGGCGTGTAGTTCTCATACTGGCGGTCGTAGTAGGCCGGCCGGTTGAAATCCGGCGCATAGGTCCACTTCGTCGGATCGCCCGCGTTGTTGTTGTAGTAGACGTTCAGAATGTTGCGTCGCGACCCCTGCTCGCGCACGCTCATGTAGTACCAGAGCTTGTCCTTCTTGATTGGACCGCCCACCGCCACGTTGACGTCGTACACGTGGTAGGTCGGGTTCGGCGCGCCAGCGCCGCGCGCCTGCAGATCGGACGAGTAGTTGTTCGACTGCATGCCTCCCGAGAAGCCGGAGGCCGCGAACAGGCCGCTCATGATGTTGCCGCCCTGCTTCGGCACGATGTTCATCTGCACGCCCGCGGTTTCGAACTCACCGAGGCCGCCCGCAGTCTGCACCGTGACTTCCGACGAATTGCCGATGTCCGCCACGTAGTTCGGCGGCTGGTTGCCGCCCGGCGGGTTGCTGATGTTCAGGCCTTCAACCGTGAGGCGCGACTCGACGCCGCGGCCGCCGTGCACGGGAAAGATCGCGAACACGGGACCGGTGTTGACGTCGGTGATATTCGACTGCAGGCCCGGCACGGTCGTGAGCACATAACTGTAGCTGCGAACGGCCGGCAGGTTCCGCATCGTCTCGTTGTCGAGCGTGACCGCGCGCGTCGTGCTCTGCACGTCGACCACCGGCGTCTCGCCCGTGACGGTGATCGTCTCCGAGACGCCGCCGACCCGCATGTCCGCGTCGATCTTGACGACGCCCGTGCCAGACAGCAGCACGTCGTCACGCTTCACGGTGGCGAACCCCGCGAGCGCGAAGGTCACCGTGTAGGTGCCCGGCTGCAGGCTCTCGATGCGGTACTGCCCGGTGGCATCGGTCGTCGCGGACCGGGTCTTTTCAATCAGTACCGGGCTTGAAGCTTCGACAATGACGCCGGGCAGCACGCCGCCCGAAGCGTCCTTGACGGTGCCAGCGAGGGCCGCCTGGGCCCACGCGGCGCTGGGAAGTATCACGGTTAGCCCGACCAGTACCAGGATCCTGATTTTCGTGCGCATTCGTACCTCTTGATTGGTTCGTTGGCGTCCTTGCCTCTTCGTCTTCCGAACCGTTGTTCTTCCGGAAAGCGAACACGAAATTTCACTACACGCGTCGGCGCGTGTCAAGTAGCACTGCACACTAAACGTTCAGTGCCTCTGCGTGAGCAGGCCGAAATCGCCAGCGAAATCGCCCTACGGCCGCGGCGCGCTGGGATCGCCGGTCGGTGGCGGGGCCATGTCGGTCGCAGCCGGCGGCCCGAGAAGCTCCCGGAAGATTGGCTTCAACGCGTCTGCCCAGATCTGATAGCCCTTGAGCGTCGGATGCAGCCTGTCGCGCTCGTTCATCACACCTTCGACGAGCGTGCCGTTCGTCTCTGCGAGGCGGTCGTTGATGTTGAGGAAGCGCACCGTTTTGCCGTCAGCGAACGTGGCAAGGTTGCCATTGATCTTCGTGATCGTCGGCATGACTGCGATGTTGTCATTGCGCGGGAAGATGGCCGTCAGGATGATCGTCGCGTCCGGCGCCTTCTGACGGCAGCGATCAAGGATGGCCTTCACACCGCGGGTAATCTCGGCGACCGCGGCCTCGCGCGGCTCGGTTCCAACATTGTTCGTGCCGGCGAGCAATACGATCACCTTGGGACGGATGCCGTCAAGCTCGCCGTTCTGGAGGCGCCACAGGATGTTTTGCGTGCGGTCAGCGCCCCAGCCGAAGTCGGCCGCGTTCCAGCCGGAGAAGTTATCTGT
The DNA here is from genome assembly GCA_041485905.1 of Vicinamibacteria bacterium. Taxonomy (GTDB): domain Bacteria; phylum Acidobacteriota; class Vicinamibacteria; order Vicinamibacterales; family CAVVIG01; genus JAHFUI01. Next base: position 6,578 of record JBGPKK010000013.1, on the reverse strand, counting down.
CCAGTTGGCGAGGAAATCGGGATAGTCCGTCGCGCCCCAACGGCGAACGATCGAATCGCCTTCGAAATAGATGTCAATCCTGCCCTGCTTCGCCTTTGCGAGAAGCTGGGTGTGCGCCGCGATGGAATTCTGATCGGTTCGTGGTGCCGCCTGATCCGCGGGCTCTGCGGAGAGCGCGTTGGCGTCCGCCCGCCCGCGCACTGCTAGTGGCGGTGCCGCCGGCGGCTGGGCAGATGTCTGGGCCACGACAACTGCGGATCCGATCACCGCGAAAAGTGCTGAACGCCAACTGCGTACACTCATCATCCTGATTGCGCGAACGCGCCTATTTCGTCGCTGATGTGGCCGTGGCGGGCGTGTGCTTCAGGAACTTGTCAGCCCATGGAATGAAGTACTTCCAGTTCGGGTCGTCTGTGTGACCGCCGTCGTGCTGGCGCCAGGCGAGCTGGCCATCGAGCAGGCTGACGTTGACCGCAGGCATCCTTTCCTTCGTGTAGTCGTCGGAGACGCCGAGATCTTTGGCGCCGAGCAGACGGAACAGCGGCTGTGACGCCACGGCAGCCATGTAACTGCCCTGATGATCGAGCCACCTGGCATCACCGCGTTCGGGCACGCCGTAGCTGAGAAACGTCAGGCGCGGCGCGCAGAGCGCGAGAAGCTCGTGCGCATCAACGGGGATGTCACCAGGCGTCTTGCGACCGAACGTCGATTCCTCGGCGCCGTACTTCAGGAAATTGCCCGCCATCCAGTGGTACTCCCCGGAGCCGGTGAGGTTCTCGACGGCTTCGCCCCAGTTGCGGCGATGCAGCTTCGCGCCGCCTTCGCCAGACGAGCCAATCAGCACCACTGCGAAACGACGGTCGTACGCCATCGTCACGAGCGCGGCCTTGCCGTAGCGAGATACACCTTCGATGCCGACCTTCTTCGCGTCGACCGCCCTGTCGGCCTCGAGATAGTCGAGGCCGCGCGCGGCACCCCATGCCCAGGCCCGCAGCGAGCCCCAGTCATCGGGCCGGCGCGACTGGCCCTTGTTGACGAGACCGATGATGCCCTTGGTCAACCCCGCGCCGTTGTCAGCCTGGATGCTGGTGGGATTGAGCGAGGCGTACCCCCAACCATCAGCGATGAGCTGCTCGGTCGCAGGCGGATCCGCAGGTGCGGCGGGCGCGGTACCTGCACTGCCAGCGGCGGGAGCCCCAGCGCGACCAGCACCGAAGCCTCGCGCGGCCGGTGGCGGACCGCCCGGCGCAGGGGGCATGCCGGATCGTCCACCAAACATCATCATCACCGGCACCGGCTTGGACGCGTGTGCCGGCGCGACAACGGTCATCTGGATCTCAACGCTGATGTCCGGATATGCCGAGTTGGCCAACCTGCCAATGAGCTCCTTCCCCACCACGGGACGTCCGCCAACCATGAAGTTCTCCGTGCGGCTGATCGTCCAGGTCACCTTCGGGACGACGGTCGGCACGCGGCCGAGCACTTCGCGGTCGAACTCCTCGACGATCTCAGGGCGACGCTGCCTCCACCACATGTCCGCGCTGCTGACCTTCTTGCCGTTCTTGAGCGTCAGCACGTCGGGCAGATTCGGATAGGGATTTGCGAGCGCTTCGTCGTAGTTGGCGTGATTGGGTGCCGTCTCGTTACCGCTCGGCCCTGGACGCAGAGCTCTGATACCGAGTTGCCCCATCATGTTCTTGTGGTCGGCTGCGGTCGCACCCGCGTTCGGATTGACGACTCCGCCGCCAGTCCCCGGGGCTGGTGCACCGGGAGCGGCCTGCGATGGGACAGCGGCCGGTTGCTGCGCGGTCACCCCCGCGGAGAGTGTCAGTATCGCGGCGCTCGCCGCGACCGAGGCGGAACCAATTAGCCAGAACAGCCGTTGGACTCTCATCGGACGTTCCCTTTCCCTCGTCTTGGCGAGGGACGATTGCAGTAGAGAGTTACTGGGCAGAACAGGCCGTTGGATTCCACCCCTTCGCGTCCAGCTGCTTGCGGAACTGCGAAGTTCTCACCCACGGTTGGGCGAGATACTGCGGATCGTCGAGCATCGATGTGATGGCCAGGTAGCGACTGCCGTCATCGTCGGCCAGTGACTGAATGTATTCGCTGAGCACCGCGTTGCTGCTGTACGGCACGCCGTTCTTGCGAAGATAGCCCGGCTTCATCTTCGTGGTCACGACCTTGAGCTGCCCGAAGCGCGGCTGGCCGGGGGCGCCGCGCCCGCCCGGCGCCTCCCACTGCGCCACGGAGTACCCCTGCCACGACGGCTGCTCGGTGGCCGGCGCCTGCGCCTCGCCAAGATGAAACACGCGCGTTTGGGAGCCCGTGTCGATCTCCATCTTGAGTGTCGTCGGGTCCTGCCACGTGACGTGAAGGCGCGACGGCAGTCGCATGATCCCGCCGGCGCCATATCCCCGGCACGCCTCCCCCGCTCGGTCATCCTTCGCCGGATCCCATTCGCCGGCGACTCGTCGTCCTTCCGCCGTGATCGGCACGTAATCGACATTGCCCTTCGCAGGCGTCAGCATCCGATACCGCCACTCGTCGGAGATCAACGACACCCAATAGCCCGTCGGATCAAATGGCGGTTCGGGCGGCGCGTTTCCTCGGCCGCCCTGACCGCGCTGCGCGTGCAGGGCCGTGGACAGCGCAAGGAAAACGACGAGGGCGATCGCCAGACGGCGAGACATCACTTGCGCCTTGCCTGCGAGAGACTGCGATAGACCGCTTCGGCGAACTGATCTTTCGTCCACTCCGGAACGTCGTAGCGCGGATCGTAGTCCTTGGTAGGTCTTGCCGCCTTGACCTGCTCCAGTGTCATTCCCCTCCTGATCATGTCCTGGATGCGATCGCGCAGGATGGTGACCGTGTCTCGATAGGTCGCGAGATCGGCCGCGTCGCACAGACGTCCGTGACCCGGCACCAGCAGCGTGCCCCCTTCGGTCTGATACTCGGCGATCACGAGATCGAGCAGATGATTCAGCCCATCCACAATCCCGTTGATGCTTCCGCCGCGGGCGACGTCGAAGCGCGGATAGCTGACGGTCGAGAGGATGTCGCCCGTGCTGATCACGTCCGAACCGCGGAAGTGGACGAGCGTGTCGCCGTCGCCGTGCGCCGACGGTTGATGGATGAGGTGGATGCCTTCGCCGTTGAAGTACTGCTTGAAATCGTCGGTGTAGGTCTCGGTTGGCAGCCCGGCGGTGGCCACTTTCGCTGCGGTCATCCGCATCAGCGTGTTCTCGTGCGCATAGATCGTCGCGCTCTCCTTGACGATCGCCTGAAACGCGCCGAGCCCCGGTCCGCCGCCGTATGTCGTCCCCGACTGCGCAATCCTGGCATTCCCGCCGACATGATCCGGATCCGAATTCGTGTTGACGATGTACTGAATCGGCCGTGGCGGAGCCGGTGACGCGATGATGCCGAGATACGCCGGATAGGTGACGCCGACGCAGCCGTTTCCCGCACACGGCTTCACGACGGTCGGTGACGACAGGATCTGCTTCGCGACCGACGCCACCATCGCGACGACCTTGTCCGCCATCCGCTCCGTGCCGGCGTCGACGAGGAGCACGCCTTCCCTTCCGATCGACAGGGTGATGTTGGCGCCGGCGCCGACCAGCATGTACACGTTGCCGCGGATCGGAAGCACCTGCAGCTCGGGGTCCGCGGTCGAGCCCGTCCGCGGTATTTGCGGCGCCGCGACGGCGACGGCCGCCCACGCGCCGACGGCGGCGAGGGTCGACACGGTAGCGCGTCTCATGGCTGTTTGAGCTTCTCGCGAAATTCCGGATAGAGCGAAGCGGCGCCCGCTCGCAGCGCCTCCGGTGGAATCTTCATCTTGGCAGCCGGCTCGTTGAGAAACGGATTCTTTCCCGGCTGATGGGCGGGCACGGTCAGCGTCGAATGCCCTTCGTACGCGGGCGTGCACGGATGCGGCGGAAACGCGGCGCCCAGCGTGAGCCGGTACTCACCGCTGCGAATCAGCGGCTCGGTGAGGTACACGGGGTCGTGCACGATGTTGATCCACGTCAGGTAGTCGCCGTGGCGGCTCCAATACGTCGTCACCGTCGCCTTGTCGCTCGCGAAGATGCCGTTGCGCCGGTAGTAATCCTCTTTGATGTGCGTCGTCGTGATCTTGAGCGTGGCGCCTTCCCACACGGCCGTCGAAAAGCCCATCCACGTGTACGGCGCATGGGCGGGAGGATGCAGACGACCGTCCAGATAGATCGGCGTCTCAGACGACTGCTGCCACTGTGCGTGAAACGCCGTCACCTCGCGCGTGAAGGGATCGATGTCCCTCCAGATGCGTAGCGCCGTCGGACCACGGTAGATGTACACCCATCCATGCGGGCGGCATTGCCATTCCGGCAGCGACTGGATGGCCGCGTCCCACGCTTCGGCGCGCGCGAGCCCGGCTTCGCTGAGCGGAATGCCGACCCAGTCGCCGACGAGCGGGTTCTCGGTGTTGTCCTGATTCCGAACCGGCTGCCACTCGCCGGAGAAGTCCATCTGCGCACTGGCAGGACGCGCCAGCGCGGTCAAGGCAACGACAACGAGCGCGCTGGCCAACCTGTCTCGCATCAAAAGTCGTATCTCACGGTGAACTTGACGAACCGCGGCTGGATCACTGAGGTCGGTCGCGTCCATGTCGCACCGAACACATTGTTCTGCGCGAGGATAGCATCCGAGTTGCCCAGATTGTACAGATCCAGGTCCGCTTCGAGCTTGCCGCGCGAAACGTTGAGGATCTTCGTCAATCGGAAGTCGACTTGATTGAGCCGATCACCGAACATGGTACCCGGTTCGATGGCATTGGTCGTCGCCTGAGCGGCAAGAAATGTCGCCCGTCCAAGCCCCTGCACGCGTCCCGCGGCGATGTCGGCGTTCAAGTAGGTCACGTTGGCCGCCACCTGCGGTCCGGGAAGGCTCTGGAAAGTCGCACTCATTCGAAGCCCGCCCCACGGCAGCGTATACGAGCCGAGTCCTTTGTACTGCGTCAGCGGGCCGATGGACTGATGGCAATAGAGCAGGCTCGGATTGTCCACCTTGCCCGTCACGTCGCAGTTGTCCGTCATCGTCGTGCCGGTGCTCAGCCCTGCCTGGAGGAACACGCCGTTCTTCAACCGCGCGTCGACGCCGAGATCGACACCGTTCCAATGCTGATACTGATTGCCGAACTGCGCGGCCGCTTTCACGACGTTCCTGTTCACGACCGTCGCGCGTTGATCGTAGAGTCCCGTGATCGTCTGACCCGCGGTGGGCAGCCGCGAGTCGGTCGTTGGGACGGTCACGCTGTACGGCAGATAGTCCGCCGGACCGAGCGCTTCGTTGTCGGTGACAAAGAAATTTCCCTGCACGCGTCGGAAATATCCGGCGCTCACCGAGACGCGGGGCGCCAGCTCGTGCTGCACGCTCGTGGAGAATTCCCAGTTCCATGGACGGACGCCCCAACCGTTGAGAATCGCGGGATCGTAGAACGTCGCCGGAATGAAATTGCCGAAGTTGAGGTTGAGCCAGGGTTGGCAGACGTCTCCGCCCGTCGCCCGATTGTCCTGCAAGGCTGAATTCAGAAGATTGCAGTCCGGAAATAAATTGCCGTTGCTGTCGGTCCACGTCCTTGACGTCGACGTCGACACCGTGTTGCCGGGATTGTTGGCGTCGGCGTACCGGATGGAGTCCTGTTCCACCGCACGGCTGGCGCTCGCCTTGAGCGCCGTCTTGCCGTTGCCGAAGAGATCGTATGCGACGTTGACGCGCGGGTTCACGTCCCTCCAACTGGGCACGTTCGGCACCTCGGCGTACGAGTTCGTGCGATTGGGCGTCCAGCGCGTGGTGTTGGCGGTAAACGGATCCACCGACTCGTTCTGGAAGTCGAAGCGAAGACCGCCGCTGACCGTCATGCGATTCAACGTCCAGCGATCCTGCGCGTAGAGACCCAGGTTGTTGTTCAGCCGGCTGGTGAAGCCGGCGAGCGGCGCGAAGATGGTGACCTGGTTGGGGACGAAATCAAGCGTACGAATCTGGATGTCGTTGTACGGATTGGCGAAATTGTTCCGGTTGAAGTACCCGCGCTGCAAGTCCATCCCGACCTTGACGCTGTGTGTGCCGGTGACGTAGCTGGCCGACGCCTTGTAGCTTTGCTGCCGCACGTTGTCGTACATGTTCGACGCCGTCGATGACCGGTACGTCATCGGCTTGGCGAGCGGATTGGTCCCGGTCCCTTGTTCGACGACCGAAATGCCGGCGCTCCGATCGGGCTGCGCGAGGATCGTATCGGGGCTCGCGCCCGGCGACGCGCCGACCTCGAACAGCAGACGATTGGTCGCCGTATACGTCCACGTCAACGTGCCAAGCTGCGTGTACCACTCTGTGACGCGCGCCGCCTCCGGAGACAGCGCCGCGTTAATTGTCCAGAAAGGATCCTGCTTGCGCTGGTACGCGTACCACACCGACAGTTTCGACTTCTGCGACATCGCCCAGGTGAGTCGCAGATTGTTGTCTCGTGTCCAGGTGCCGAGGTTCGCCTGATGGCTCGTATCCTCGCGCCGGGCGACCGCTGCGGAATCGAGCGG
>JBGPKK010000012.1:0-53715 GCA_041485905.1 Vicinamibacteria bacterium | reverse complement strand
GGTGTGGTATCGGCCGGTGTTTGCGGCGCTGGCCGCGCAGCATCTCATTGGCGTCGCGCGCGCGAAGTTGATCGGCGGGGTGCTCCCAGACAAACCGAGCATCGGGGTAATGTTGGACCTGCTCGATCCGACCGAACTCCTACGTACACTCGCGCCAGAAGGCCAGCCGTTTTGACTCATCGGCCAGTTGAAAGCGACGCCCCCATGAAACTCCTGCTCTCCGCCCTGCTCGTCGCCGGGCTGCTTCCAGTGCTCCACGCGCAAGCGCCGCCGCCGCCGACCGACGTCGGACCGACGATGGAGCAAACAAGAACCTGGCTGGAAACGGACGGGCGCGATCTGATGCGCGCGAACCGCCTCCAAGGCGATCGGCTGCACCGGACGATCACCGCGAGCGAGGAACACGTTGAGACGATCACCCTCGCGGAATGTACGTTGTTCTGGCGAACCGTGCGGACCGGCCACATCACCATCGTGACGGCAGCCGGGTCACAGGTGGGGCCGGCGACCACGCGCACCACGGACGTCAAGCTCGTCCTTGCCGATCTCAGCGTCGGCAGCATTTCCGTGGAGCCCGACACGCTGTTGACCGACGCGCCGGTCTACGCCGTGCGCTTGGTGCTTCGGGGCCAACAAGTCGGGGCGAGCAGTACGTCCTCGACGGATGCGGGCAACCCTAAAGGCATTCGGGCGGCGAGCGTGCCCGTCCAGACGGCCGAAGACGGCCAACGCATCGCCAACGCCCTTAAACGCGCGACCGTGTTGTGTGGAGTCACGAAGGTCGGCGTCTTTTAGGGTGGCCGTCCTCACCCGTCCGGAGTCGCCAAGGAGGACGGCGCGACACTGAAGGACGCCTCCGCGAGCGGCACTAGGGCTTCGGCGACCCGGAGCGCGACCATGCGCTCCACAACGGTGAGCCCCGCCTCATCGAAGAGAGCTGGGTAATGCGCTGGGCGAGGTCCACCACGAGCGGTGCGGTCGTCACGGAATCCTAACATGGGCGTCTGCACCCGTCCGGACAGTCCGTGGTACTGGCTCTGGCTGGAAATCGCGCCCGTCGGCCAGCGCAAGGAAAAGACCGGCGGGATTCGTGATGGTCGGCAAGCTCTTCTTGCATTCAGCCCACGCCTTCGCCACCGCCGCGCATCAGCGAGCACACGGAAGGTGTGCGATGCCTCATCACTTCACCAAGCTCACGCCTAATCTCGTTGTCTTCGATGTCGCGCGGAGCGTCGCGTTCTATCGTGACGTGCTCGGGTTCCGCCTTGACGCCACGGTGCCGGAAGCGGCGCCGTACGTGTTCGCGTCGGTCCAATCGGGCAACGTCGAGATCTTTCTGAACGCGCCCGAGCCGGCGTACGCCGAGTATCCGGCGTTCAAGGATCGCGCGATCGGCGGGACGCTCACGTTGTTCATCGAGATGGTCGACATTCAGGGTGCGTACGACTCCCTCAAAGATCGCGTGCGCGTCGTCATGCCGTTCGAGCACAAGTGGTACGGGGTGACCGAGTTTGCGATCGCAGATCCGGATGGGTATGTGATCACGTTTGCGGAGAGAGACAGGTAACGCTCAGGAACACAGAGGACACAACGGACACAAAGGCATGATTCCTACAGGTCTTAACCTTCGTGTCCTTCGTGTCCTTTGTGTTGAGAGCTGGCTCAGCGCCGAAGCTTGTTCAGCTGTTCGAGCTTCACTTTCAACTCTTCCAGCTTCCGCCCCGCGTCCCCGAGCTTGCCTTCTGACGTGAGCCGCTGGTAGTCGGACAGATCCTGCGCGGCGGCGGAGATCAGCGCATTGGCGTCGGAAGGCGCGATGGCCGCCCCGGGTGGCGTTGACGGTGGGCGCGACAGAGGGGCGGCGGGCATCGCCACAGCAGTCGTCGTCGAGGCGGCGCCGCCGAAGAGGCACGCCATCGCGGTCTCGAACGTGGGCCCGTAGGCGAGCCGGTCCTGCAACGCGAGCACGACCAGCCGCAATTCCGGCATGGGGCTTCGTTCGGCCTGCAGGTAAATCGGCTCCGCGTAGAGCAGGGCGCGGCCGATCGGCATGACGATGAGCGTGCCGCGGCGAACGTGCGATCCCTGTTGATTCCACAGCGACAACTGTCCCGACAACTGGGCGTTCTGATCGATGCGCGCCTCGATCTGCATCGGACCGTCGACGAGCTTCGTCTTCGGAAAGTCGTACACGACCGCCGTGCCGTAATGCTCGCCGTCGCTGCGGCCGGCGATCCAGCCGATCAGGTTGTTCCGGTTGGCGGGCGTGAACGGCAGGATCTCGATGAACTCGACCGCCTTCTCACCCGGCAGCGTCATCAGAACGAAGTTCGGCTCCATCACCTGTGCCGCCTGCTCACGCTGGGTGTTCATGCCGACTTCGCTTGCGACCGTCCACAAGTCCTCGCGGTTGTAGAAGACCGCGGGATCCGTCATGTGATACAGCCCGTAGACGGCCGCCTGGGTCTTGAGCAGCAGCTCCGGGTAGCGCACGTGCTTGCGCAGCGCAGGCGGCATTGCCGAGCTGTCCCGGAACAGGGCGGGAAAGATCGCGCGGTACGCCGCGACAATCGGATCGAGGGAGTCGAAGACGTAGAACGTCGTCGCGCCGTCGTAGGCGTCGATGACAACCTTGACGCTGTTACGCAGGTAGTTGATGCGATCGCGTCCGAACTGGTAATGCCGCGCGTACGGGTACGTGTCGGATTTCGTGTAGGCGTCCATCATCCAGTAAATTCGCCCATCCTCGCCGGCCACCACGTAGGGATCCGGATCGAAGGTGAGAAACGGCGCGAGCGCGTCGACCCGGTCCCGTACGTTGCGCCGCATCAGCAGGCGGCTTTCCGGTGTCACGTCGTCGCTGAAGGGAAGCTTCGCGAGGTCGCCACGGTCGAGCGCGATCAGCAGGCGGCGGAAGAAGCCGCCGAGCGCGATCCCGCCGTTTCCCTCGTACGAAGTGAGGTTGTTGGTGTCCCCCTGTGGATAGTTGAACTCCTTCTGACGCGTCTTCACGTAGACGTCGGTGTCGGTCAGCTGGCCGAAATAGATCTCCGGCCGCGACACTTTAATCTCGGGCAGCGTGCTCCGAATCGGCATGTCGCTCAGCACCAGCGTCGGCAGCCCTTCTGGCGTGAACCCGTTCACGGGGTTCATCGTCAGGCCGTAGCCGTGGGTGTAGATCAGTTTTTCGTTGATCCAGTTGCGGCTGCTCTCCGGCAGCCGGTTGACGTTGAGCTCGCGGGCGGCGAGCATCATCTGGCGCACCGACCCGCCGATCTCGTACCGGTCGATGTCGATATCGGGGAAGTCGTAATACGTGCGGATTTCCTGAATCTGCCGCAGGGTGTCCTGGAGCGCCCGCCAGTCCCATAGCCGGATGTTCTGCAGCGTCGCCTGATTGCGATCGGGGTCGAGCGCATCGATCCCGGCGTCGGCCGGAAACGGACTCTGCGCGAACCGGTTGAGTCCGTACGCCTGACGCGTCATCTCGATGTTGTGCGCGATGAAGGGCTGCTCGCGCACCAGCTCGTTGGGTTTGACGAGGAAGCTGCTGACGTACCAGCTGATCACGCTCACCACCGCGTAGCAGACGATCGCCGGCACGACGGAGGCGATCAGCCAGCGCATCCGCGGCGCCGCGACGGCGTTGACGGCGGCTATCAGCGCGCCGACGACGAGCGCGAACGAGACCACGAGCATGCCGGTCAGCGTCACGTGCGCCTCGGTATACGTGACGCCGGCGAAAATCGTGTGGTCCTCGAACAGGCTCTCGTAGCGTCCGAGGTACACCCGGGCGGCCAGCGTCAGGAGCAGCGCGGCGAAGCCAATCGACAACCCGCGCCACGGGCTCGTCAACGCATCGCTGGTGAAGGACCGCGTCAGGACGCGCGTCCCGCCGGTGATGACGATGAAAACGGCGGCGATGGCACAGGACATGGCGGCCAGCGTCATGAGCCAGCCGGCGATCAGCTGCCAGGCGGGCAGCGTGAAGAGATAGAAGGTGAGGGGCCGGCCGAAAATCGGATCGCCTGGCAGCGCCGCACCGGCCGGCGCGTACCAGTAGAGCGCCAGCGTCGGCCATTGGGCCATCATGCCCAGACCCATGACGAGCGCGATCGCGGCCGACAGGCCGAGCGCGATCAGCTTCAGCACCGGTTCGACCGGCAGCCGTATCGGTTGACCGTTGATGAGAATCGCGCCGCCGGCGAGCTCGCCCAGGTGCGCTGGCTTCAGCAGAGTGAACGCGCCATACAACACGCCGAAGGTGACGAGCGCGAACGCCGTAAAAACGACGGCCTGCAGGTTGAGGGTCTTCCAGAACACCGCCGCGTACCCGAGCGAGTCGAACCACAGCGCGTCGACGTAGTAGGACAACGCCGTACCGCCGCCGAGGACCGCGGCGGCCACGACGGCGAACAGCACCAGACGGCCGCGCCGCCGCCGGGGTCGCCGTGGCGGGGGCCAGTCGACGACGGTGTCGGAACGCTGCTCGGGATGGGTGTTCATCTGGTCGCCGCGACGATCAGCGGTGTGTGCATGGTGCTCCGGTTGAAAGGGTGTCTCGGCATTATAGGGCCGGCGGCGGCCATGGTCCGCTTAACCGTGTGCACACTGATGCGGTTACTTCTGCGCGGTGCGAATGTGGTTTCGTCCGGCGCCTTTCGCTTCATACAGCGCCTTGTCCGCGGCCGACAGCAGCGTCTCGGATGATGCGACCTCGCCCGGGATGGCGGCGGCGATCCCGATGCTCACCGTGACGACGCGCGTCGCCGGGGTGCCGCCGTGCTCGATGCCGAGCGCCTCGACGGCCGCTCGCAGCCGCTCGGCCACCTCGGTGGCGCCGGCAATGCCGGTGCCGGCGAGAATCGCCGCGAACTCGTCGCCCCCGTACCGCGCGACGAGATCGCCGTCCCGCTGCGCCGCCTCGTCGAGCACCGCCGCGACACGCGTCAGACACGCGTCTCCGGCACGGTGGCCGAAGGTGTCGTTGTAGATCTTGAAGTGGTCGATGTCGATCATCAGGAGCGAAATCGGCGTCTTGGCGCGAAGCGCGCGACGCCACTCGACCTCGAGGACCTCTTCGAGGTGACGCCGATTGGCGATGTTGGTCAGCGCATCGGTGTAGGACAACGTCTGCAGATGATCGTTGGCCTGCCGCAGCTGGTTGGTGCGCTCTTCGACGAGGCGAATCAGCTCGGCCTCGCGCGCGGCCGCGCGCTTCAGACGCAGCCGGTACCCGGCCGAGATGGCGAGCAGGAGGGCAAACGCGCACAGCCAGTAAAACCACGCCGTGCCGTAGAAGCCTGTCACAGGCACAGGTTACTTTGGCGCGACGCCGTAATCCTTGGCGCCACAGTCCTGCCAAAGCGCCGGCGACGGTGATCGCATTGGCCATCGTCGGCTCCGGAATCTGGTGATGGCTTTGCCGGCCTGAGCGCTGTCTCCGGAGGCCGATTGGCCGACCGCCGCGGGCTGGGCCCGGATGCGCGAGCGCGCGGCACCGGCGGCGGTCACGGCAACGAGGCTGGTCGCGGCGATCACGATCGCGCGCGCGAAGCTGTTCATGAGAGAGGCATCATGCGAATGTACTGTCCCGCGTTATAAGATGATCGGAGAACAACCCTATCCCATGAGCCTCGTGAGATTGCACAGAACCGTCGGCGTGAAAGTGGGCCACGTCCAGGTGGGCGGCGGTGCGCCCGTTGTGGTCCAGTCGATGACGATGACCGATACGGCCGACGCGCGCGCGACGGCCGAGCAGTGCATCGAGCTGGCGAACGCGGGTTCCGAGTTGGTGCGGGTGACCGTGAACGTGCCGGCGGCGGCGGCGGCCGTCCCCGAGATCAAGCAGCGGATGCTCGACGCGGGCTGCACGGCACCGCTCGTTGGCGACTTCCACTACAACGGCCACATCCTCCTGACGAAATTTCCTGCTTGCGCGCGGGCGCTCGACAAATATCGCATCAACCCGGGGAACGTCGGCACCGGGCCGCGCCGCGACGAACAGTTTGCGACGATCTGCGGGGTCGCGGTCGACTTCGACAAGCCGGTGCGCATCGGCGTCAACGGCGGCTCGCTCAACCAGGAGCTGGTCACCGCGAAGATGCAGGAGAACAGCGATCGCGATCTCGGGCGCAGCTCCGAGGCGATCATCAACGAGTGCATGGTTCGGTCGGCGGTCGAGTCGACCCGGCTCGCGATCGACAGCGGCCTCCGCAAGGATCAGATCATCATCTCGTGCAAGACGTCGCGTCCCCGTGATCTGATCGCCGTCTACCGTGATCTGGCCCGGCAGACCGACCAACCGCTGCATCTCGGGTTAACCGAAGCCGGCATGGGCGTGAAAGGCCTGGTCTGGTCGGCGTCTGCGATGGGAGTGTTGCTCGCCGAAGGTATCGGCGACACCATCCGCGTGTCGTTGACGCCGAAACCCGGCGGCGATCGGCGCGAAGAAGTCTACGCCGCCTGCGAGCTGCTCCAGGCGCTCGGCCTGCGGTCGTTCTCGCCGAGCGTCACCGCGTGTCCGGGGTGCGGGCGGACGACCAGCTCGACGTTCCAGATGCTTGCCGAGCGCATTCAGGATTACATCCGCCTCAAGATGCCCGAATGGAAAACCCAGTACGCCGGCGTCGAGACGATGACGCTCGCGGTGATGGGATGCGTGGTGAACGGCCCGGGCGAATCGAAGGCGGCGAACATCGGGATCAGCCTGCCGGGAACGGGCGAGGAACCCAGCTGTCCCATCTTCATCGACGGCGTGCACGTGACCACGCTGCGCGGCACCTGCGGCGAGCTCGCGGCGGCCTTCCAGCATCTGGTCGATGATTACGTCGAGACCCGATACGCAAGACGCTGATCGCCATCTGCACGACGTGCTCCACCGCGTCTGGGGCTTTTCGAGCTTTCGGCCCCTGCAGCGCGAAGCCATGCACGCGATCCTTGCCGCGCGCGACAGCGTCGTCGTCCTGCCGACTGGCGGGGGCAAGTCGCTCTGCTTTCAGGCGCCCGCGCTGGTCCCATCTGCGGCACCGGGTGCCGCTGCAAACCTCCGAGTGGGGATGGCGCTCGTGGTCTCCCCGCTGATTTCGCTGATGAAGGATCAGGTCGACGGGCTGCGCGTCGACGGCGTGGCGGCAGCGTATCTGAACAGCACGCTGCTACCCGGTAAGCGAGACGCTGTCCTGGCGAGCCTTCGCGAGGATCGGTGTCGCTTGTTGTACGTCTCGCCCGAGCGCCTGGTCGGCGATGGGAGCGATCACTTCCGCCGTACCTTGCAGCAGGTGGGCCTGCGGTTCATCGCGATCGACGAGGCGCACTGCATCAGCCAGTGGGGCCATGATTTCAGGCCGGAGTACCGGCGGCTCGGGCGCCTGCGCGACGACTTCCCGGGCGTGTCGCTCCACGCGTTTACGGCCACTGCCACCGAACGCGTCCGGCGCGACATCGTGGCCGAGCTCCGACTGCAGGATCCGCTGGTGCTCGTCGGATCGTTCGATCGGCCCAACCTCACGTACCGGGTCCTGCGCCGCGCCAGCCTGCACGCCCAGATTCTTCAGATCCTCGCGCGGCACGCGGGTGAAGCCGGCATCATCTATTGCGGATCGCGCCGCGACGTCGAGGCGCTCGCCGCGTGGCTCAAGGACGAAGGGTTCAGCGCGTTGCCGTATCACGCCGGCCTGGCCGACGAGGTCCGCAGCCGGCATCAGGAAGCGTTTCTCGAGGAGCGCGTGGATATCGTCGTGGCGACCGTGGCGTTCGGGATGGGCATCGACCGATCGAACGTCCGCTATGTCATTCACGCGAGTGCGCCGCGATCGCCCGAGCACTACCAGCAGGAGTCCGGACGCGCCGGCCGCGACGGTCTGCCCGCCGAATGCGTGCTCCTCTACTCGGGTGCCGACTTCGCGCGCTGGCGGCAGATGCTCGAGTCCAACGGCGAGCTCACCGACAGCGCCCGCGCGCTGCTCGGCGACATGGATCGGTACGCCTCCGGGATGGCGTGCCGCCATCGCGCGCTCGTGGAATATTTCGGCGAGCCGTACGGCCGGACCGCATGCGGCGCCTGCGACTGGTGCCTGAAGGAGCTCGACCCGGTCGGCGATGCCGTGACGGTGGCGCAGAAGATCCTGTCGTGCGTGGCGCGCGTGAAGCAGACGTGGGGCATCGGTCACATCACCGACATCCTCGTCGGACGCGCCACCCCCAAAGTCGTGGCGTCGGGTCACGCGGAGCTGTCCACGTTCGGGCTGCTCACCCACGAGCCTGCCGCGACCGTGCGGGCCTACATCGAGCAACTGATCGACGGCGGTTTTCTGGCACGCGCGGGCGATTCGTATCCGGTCGTTCGTATGACGACGATTGGGGCGGCGCTCTTGCGGGGCGAGGGCCAGTGCTCGCTGTACCGCGAGATTCAGCCGCCGCGGAAGAGCGCGCGCCGCAAGCGCGGCGCGTTCGCCCCAGGGGTCGATGACGTCCCAGGGGTCGATGACTCCCGGGACGACCTGTTCGAGGCCCTGCGCGCCGTGCGTCTTGGCCTGGCCCGCGAGCGCGGCGTGCCGCCGTACGTGATCTTCCACGACACGACGTTGCGGGACATGGTCGAGCGGCGTCCGAAGACACTGGAGGATCTGCACGAGGTGTACGGGGTGGGCGCGAAGAAAGCGGCGGACTTCGGCGACGCGTTCCTGGATGCGATGCGAACGTTCAGACGGCCGGATTAGTGGACCGTGTACGGTTCCTTCAGGATGAACGGCGCGATCTCGGCGTCGAAGTGGGTTCCGCTCTCGCTGACCATTTGATACGTGCCGCGCAGCATTCCCGTCGACGTCTTCAGCGGCCAGCCCGACGTGTATTGAAACGCCTCGCCCGCGGCCAGAACCGGCGTTTCGCCGACGACCCCAGGTCCCTTGACCTCATCAATGTGGCCGGTGGCGTCGGTGGCGATCCAATGACGGCTCACAAGCTGCACCGTTTCCTCGCCTTCGTTCGTGATGCGCACCGTGTAATGAAAGAACCAGCGGTTCTGGGACGGCTGCGAACGCTCGGGCGAATACTGTGACTCGACTTCGACGCGGACGTGATTGGTGACCGCCTCCGACGTGGACGCCTGGAGCGGCTGGTCGTGGAACACGTCCTTCGGTGAGGTGGGGGCCATATCGTTTCATAATACCGCGGAACGACTATGCACCAGATCGAATCGGCTCGACTCAAGCCGGGCGTCTCGCCAGATACGATGGGCGCGTCGTTGACTCCAGCGACTCCAGCGACTCCGTCGAGCGCGATCATTCGCGGCAAGGCGCTCATCTTGTGGGACCTCAAGATTCTCGGCAGGAAGAAAAAGCTCGACGCGATCGACACCGATCAGATTACGCCGGCCGCCGACTGCGTGTCCGAAAGCCTCGACACCCTCGACGAGCGCTGGAAGGCGGGATCGTTCCGCTACCTGATGCCCGATTTCCGCGAACGCGTCCATCGCGGCGAGACGTTTCTCATCGCCGGCGATCGATTCGCGATCGGATCGTCGCGCGAGATGAGCCCGGCGGGCCTCAAGGGCGTGGCCGAGGAGGCGGGTCTGCAGATGGTCGTCGTCTGCGGCCACAACATGGGCGATATCTTTCGCCGCAACGCGTTCAACCTCGGTCTCCAGGTCGTGCAGAGTCCCGAGGCGGTAGACGCCGCGCGGGACGGAGATATCTTCAGCTTCGATCCCGAGTCGCGCCGGCTCACGAACGAGACGCAGGGCACGACCTACGAGCCAGTGCCCCTCACGCCGAAGGAAAACGAAATCCGTCGCGGCGGGGGCATCTTCACGATCGGCCGCCGAGAACTTGCCGCCTCCCTCAAAACGACGCCGCGGATCCAGTGGCCGGATCCGGAGCGCGCGCGCCGCATGACGTCGACCGAACAGATCGTGTGGGCGCACCGCGTCGACAAGAACGCTGACGTCACGCCCGGCGCAACGCTTGGCGTTTATGCGGATTTGCTGCCGGCATCGGACGGAACGGCGCCGTTTGCCATCCACACGTTCAATCAGATCACCGGCGGGAACACCATGTTTCCGCGCCAGGCGGCCATCGCCAACGATCACTTCGTCTTCACCGGCAAGGACGACGATGACAAGCAGACGGGGATCGGGCGCGCGTTTGCGCGTCTGCACGGGATCGAACGGCCGTATTACGCGACGCCGGGCGACGGCATCTTTCATTTCTATTTTCCCGAACAGGGCCTCGTGGCGCCTGGCCAATTTATTCCCGGCGCCGATTCACACAGTCGGGCGTATGGTGCGTACGGCGCCGTCGGCGTCGGCGTCGGATCGACGACGCTCGGGTTCGGGTGGGCGACGGGGTACGTGTACTTCACGCTCGCGAAGGCCCGGCGCGTCGTCTTGTCGGGCGCGCTGCAGCCGTGGGTGAGCGGCAAGGACATCGTGCTCGAGCTGCTGCGGCGGTGGGGCACGAGCCAGTCCCAGGGAATGTCGGTGGAGCTTGTCGACGCGGACCGGCAATTGCCGATGACGTATCGGAACACGATCGCGAACATGATGGCCGAGGCCGAGGCGCAGAACGGCATCTTCGCGCCCGATGCGGTGACAGACGCGTGGTACCGCGCCAAAGGGATTGCCGATCTGCCGTATCCCCCGTTTCAGCCGGGAGCCGACGCGGCGTACGAGATCGACGAGGACCTGGCGCTCGCCGACGTGCGCCCGATGATCGCTAAGCCGTTCAGCCCGGGCAATGCCTTCCCGGCGGAAGAGGTCGCGCGCGAGCGGCTGACATTCGACAAGGCGATGATCGGGTCGTGCACCAACGGCAGCTACGACGACCTGCTGTCGGCGGCGTTGGTGATTCGTGCGGCCCGGGCGCAGGGCGTGGAGCGTGCGCCCACCGAGTTCGTGATTTTTCCGGGGTCCGGCGGCGTCGGCCGTCAGATCGAGCGGCCCGACGCGCGTCTGAGCGGCGAATCGATCGCGGACGTGTTCCGATCGGTCGGCGGTAAGATCCGGGAGTCGTGGTGCGGTCCGTGTTTCGGTCAAGGTCCTGACGCGCTCGGCCGCGGGCAGCGCGCGATTACGTCGTTCAACCGGAACTGGCAGAATCGTATGGGCCTTGGCGGCGAAGGCTACCTGGCCAGCCCCGCCGTTGTCGCGTCCTCGGCGCTCGTCGGGTACATGGCGCCGCCGGGCGAGCTTGGGTTGCACTGGGATCCCGATGTGTTCGGGGTCTGAAGCGCCTCATTAAGCAGCACGTCCTAACAACTAAAGCCGAGCGGCGAGAGCGGCGAAGGCACAGGTCGTGGGGGTGGGGCCCCACGACATATAGATAAATGCCAACCTCTCAACAGCAAGTTGCCGACAGCATCGGCGTCCCCGTGGCGCGCCGGCACATCATGCTCTGCTGCGACCAGACCAACCCGAAGTGCTGCGAGAAAGATCGCGGCCTCGCGGCGTGGGACTTCCTCAAGCGCCGACTGAAGGAGCTCGGTCTGTCGGAGCAGGGTGGCATTTTGCGGACCAAGGCGAACTGCCTTCGCATCTGCGAGGGCGGCCCGATCGCCGTCGTGTATCCCGAGGGCGCGTGGTACGGCGCGTGCGATCCGCCGGTCCTCGAGCGAATCATCCACGAGCATCTGATCGGCGGCCGCGTAGTGAAGGACTGCCTCATTGCCGAACATCCGCTCGAGCCGACCGCATGATGAACGTGTTGACGAAACGATAAAATATGTTTATCGTATTAACATATTATGTCTACGAAACATGCGATATCGGTGACACTCGGTGCTGACAACGTGACGTGGCTGAAGGGCCGGGCCGGCGCTGGCGGCGTCCGGAGCGTCAGCGAGCTGCTGGATCGGCTCGTGACGGCCGCGCGGCAGGCGGGACGCGTCGGGCCGACCACCTCCGTCGTCGGCACGATTGATATCGACTCGTCGGATCCCTTGCTGGAAGGCGCCGACGCGGCGCTGCGGTCGATGTACGAGGCGTCGCTCGGTCGCCCGCTGGCCGTCCGCGAGGCGCCGGCTCGATATGTGAGAGCCGCCAAGAAACCACGTGGCTGATCCGGAGGCGGCCGTCACCGACACGCATCCACTCATTTTCCACGCGGCCGGAGGCGGGCGGCTCGGTGCGCGGGCGGCCGCGTTCTTTGATCGCTGTGAACGCCGCGAGGCGATTCTGTATGTCCCCGCGGCGGTCATCTGGGAGTGTTCGCTGCTCGCCCGTGTCGCCCGGATCAACCTCCGGCGGAGCGTCCGCGCGTTCTTCGACGATCTGTTCAGCAATCCAGCCTATCAACCGCTTGATCTCACGCCCGAACAGGTCTGGGGGGCCGACGAGCTGCGCTTCAACCGCGATCCCTTTGACGCGTTGATTGTGTCGGCCGCGCAAGTCGTCGCGCTCCCGCTGGTGACGCGCGACGGCGATATTCGCGCATCCGGCGCCGTCCGGGTCATTTGGTAAGAGTCTCTTTAGTCCACTCGACGATCGTGCGTCGCACATCGTCGGCCACCGCCGCCTGTCGCGCGGGATCTTTGGTCGCCACCTTGAACGAGTGATCGCCGCCAAGGACGATGTGGAGCGTCGCGGGAGGAGAGAGACGCTCCAGCACCGGCGCGAGCTCGATCGGCGTGCCGAACGCGTCACGGCTGCCCTGCACGAACAGCATCGGCCGGCCGACGGCCGGTAGATGCGCGTCGCGGCGCTCGGCGGGTCGTCCCGGCGGATGCAGGGGATACCCGAGCAGCACCAACCCATTGATCTCGAGGTGTGGATCGGCGGCTGCGATGTGAGTCGCAATCCGCCCGCCCATCGACTTGCCGCCGATGACCAGACACTCCCGTGCGCTGTCGACCTCCTGCTTCGCTGCGGCGATCGCCGCCAGGTAGCAGCTCTCGAGAAGCGGCCGACGATCGGGTAGGCGGCGGCCCTGTTCGGTATAGAGAAAGTTGAAGGTGATGACGTCGAGGCCGAGGTTGCTGAGCGCGCTCGCGAGCCCGACGATCCAGGGACTGCGCTGGCCCGCGCCGGCGCCGTGCGCAATGATGAGCGCCGCACCGGCACGTTCGCGTTCCGGCCGGTAGAGGAGCGCCGTGGTGGCGGCGCCCGGTTCCACGCGGACGACCAGCTCGCTAGGATTTTTCACGAGTGTCTCGAACTTCGACCTCCGTCTTCAGGTCGCTCTTCACCGACATCACCCCGAACTGGATCACCAGCGACCGCGCGAGCATGCGATCGACATCGCTATTGACGACACCCGTCAACGTGACATGTCCATGCTCGACGATGATGTGGATCGGCGGGTTCGGTCCGATGGCGTAGTTCCAGAAGTTCGGGTTGCCGTAGATTGCCCGCGCGATCTGATACCGCAGTTGGTCGTCGGACGTCGAGACAGGCAGCACCTCGATGAAATCGCGCACCTCGCGCACGCCGTCGATGTCGGCGACGCGCTTCATGATGTCTTCGCGTTTGTACGGCATGGTCACCTTGCCTGTCAGTGTGACGACCCCGTCGTCCACCTTCGCGCTCACGTCGTCGAAGATGGAAAAGTGCGCGTAGCGATTGACGCTCTTCGCGACGTCGTCGAACACCTGCAGGTTCTTGCGATCGGTGGTGGCGCCAAACGCCATGTTCGCCGACAGCGCGAGGCTCGCGCCCAGCGCAGCGATTTTGTTGAGCATGTTGGACCTCCTTGTCACAATCTCTGCAAGGGGTGGGGGCAAGTAAAATGCCAGCGCGAGTCGGCGTTTACGCCTTTGTTTACAAGAAGTTATATCGCAGCAGTTACCGAAATGTCCCCTATGGAGGACGCTCGCTTCAGTGCGTCAACGAGTGCCCGGCGAACGCGACGCCGAGACCGTAAGTGACGCCGGCTTCGAGAATGCCGACAAAGGTCATCTCGAGCCCGCTGGCCCACCACGATCTGGTTGTGACCAGCGACTTCGAGGCGCCGACCACGAAGTGCGCGAGTGTGCTGATGATGAACGAGGCAATCACGGCCGGCATGCCGACCGCGAAGAAGAACGGAATGATTGGGATGAAGCCGCCGATGGCCGTCGAGACGCTGGCCGACAGGCTCGACCGCCACGGATTGGGGAAGTTTTCTTCCGACAACCCCAGCTCTTCGTGGACGAGGGCGCGCAGAAACTGCTTGGGCTTCTTCTGCAGCTGTTCGGCCATCGCGCGCGCTTCGTCGGCGGAGAGCCCTTTGAGCTGGTAGAACAGCTCGAGCTCAAGGAGCTCCTCGTGCGGATCCTCTTCGATTTCCGCGCGCTCGCGGGCGACTTCCGACTCGTAGACTTCACGCGTCGATTTCGACGACAAGTACGCGCCGGCGCCCATCGACAGCGCGCTCGCGAGCGTGCCGGCCAGTCCGGCGGCCAGGACCACTTCGCTGCCCCCCGTATAGCCGGCCATTCCGGAGACGATGCCGAAGACGGCGCCGAGACCGTCGTTCACGCCGTAGATCGCGTCGCCAATCCAGCCGCTGCCGCGTACGTGCCACCGCTCGCGACGAAGGATGGTGTCGAGCGCCGATCGCGGAGTGGGCATCGACCCGCCGGCGAGGCCGCGCAGCACGATCGCATGGTCGCGCTCCTCGAGCATCGCTTCCTCGGCGATCTTGCGGTCGGTCGGGTCGTTCAGCCGCGACATCAGCTGGTCGTATTCGGCTTCGGCTTTGTTCTCTTCCTGTTCGAGGCGGTGGAGCACGACGGCGGGGTCGCCGATTCGCTGGAACCACGACAGGCCGCGCTCGACTTCCTTGGCGTCGGGAACCTTGCCGGTCGCCAGGGCGATGCGCTCGGCCCAGCGGGCGGCGTGTTTGTCTTCCTGCTCGGCCATGCGCAGCAGGAGGTCGCGCCGCTTCGGATCCGGCTCGCGGCCGGCGAGCAGCTTGTAGGTATGCGCGGCCTCGACCTCGCGCCGCCACATCTTCTCGACGGTGGCCAGGTTGGTATCGGTCACAGATCGATTATCCAACCAGCCGCTCGCACACCACAATCGTGCCGATGCCGGCGCCGAGGAGCAGGACCTGGCGGAGCGCGTTGACGTCGATCTGGCCGCGGTGCAGATCGGGGATGAGATCGGACATCGCGATATAGAGCAGGCTCGCCGAGGAGAACGCGAGGACGAACGGGCGAATGGACGGGATCATCTGCACCGCCACGAACGCAACCAGCGCGCCGACGATCCCCGAGCCTCCGGACACGACGTTGAGCAGCAACGCGCGGCGGCGGCTGTATCCCGCAGCCAGCAGGATCGCCACGTCGCCCACTTCCTGGGGAATTTCGTGCGCGGCCACGGCAATCGCGGTGTTGATGCCGAGCGGCACCGACGTCAGGACCGCGGCGCAGATGATGGCGCCGTCGATGAAATTGTGGAACGCGTCGCCGATGATGACGAGCGCCGCCGTCGCGCCGTGCACCTGACACTCGTCGGTGTGGCAATGGTGAATCAGCACGAGCTTCTCGAGGATGAAGAACACGAGAATGCCGGCGAGCAGCGTGCCGAACACGGCGGCCGGCTTGAGGAGGGTCAACGCCTCGGGCAGCAGCTGGAGCAGGGCGACGCCCAGCAGGGCGCCGACCGCGTAGCTGACGAGACCCGGCACCAGGCGCCGGCGGGCGTTGTCGTTGAACAGGAGAAGGGAGGACGCGACGAGCAGGCCGCCGCAGCTACCGAGGAGGCTGAGGCCGAGAACGGTCGCGAGAAGACGCACGCGCCATTCTACTGCCTAGCTCGCGACGTACCCTTTTCGCGCGCGAACGCGGACGCCCGACCCCTTGACCTCGACGCGGATCGAGTGCCACCGGCCGTCTTTCTTTCCGAGCGCCTGATACCCCAGCGTGTACTGCTTGCTCAATTCGTTGGCGATGGCGGCGGTCGCCGGATCCAGATCGCGCGGGTCGCGGATGATTTCGGTCCGGCCGCCGCTGTCGTCGGTCATGTCGCGCAGCGCCGCCACGTTCACGCGGTCATCGCTGCTGTTGCGCGACCACCCGCCGCCGGTGCGCTGTGGCAGCGCGCCTCCGCCTCCCGGCGGAAAACGCCCGCGGCCGCCGCGCGGCTGAGGAAATGGCCACGGAAACGGGGTCGGGACACGCGGCGGCGGTTGGGCCTGCGGCGTCCACCGCGCGGTCGCTTCGCTGTCGACGCCGATGGCATAAATCAGCGCCTCGCTCTCGCGGATCTGCTGCTTCAGCTCGCGAATGTCCGTCTGGCTGGCCGTGTCGTTGCCATCCGAGATCACGAGCAACGCCTTCTTCTGGTGCTTGCCCCGCGCCATCAGCGGTATCGCCTCGCTGACCGCGTCGTACATCGCCGTGCCGCCGTTCGGCGTGATGCGGCCGAGCGCGCGGGAGAACACCTGGCGGTCGGTGGTCCATCCCTGCAACAGCACGGGGTGGTTGGCGAATTGATAGACGAACAGCTCGTCCTGCCAGTCGAGCAGGTCGTAGACGAAGCGATCGAGCGCGGTTTGCGCTTCCCGAATCTTTTCCCCCGCCATGCTGCCGCTCGTGTCGAGGGCGATGCCGAGGCTCACCGGTACGCGCTCGGCGCTGAAGTGCGTCACCTCAACCGGCTGGTCGTCTTCGTAGACGCGGAAATCTTCCTTCCGCAGCCCGGGCACGAACCGGCCGTTCTGATCGGACACCGTCGCGGTTACATTGATCAGCTCGACGCCGCTTCGAAACCGGAAGCGGTCGCCGTCCTGGGTTGCACTCTGTGGCGCCTGTTCCTGGCCCTGCAGCGACACCATGAACCCGGCAAGGGCGGCGGTGACGATCAGCAACAGAGCTTTGGCATTGCGCATGGGACTCACCCGATACTGTACAGCCTAACTATGTTGGCGACGATCGACGTGAGGCACCACGTTCTCGCCGCTTCGGAAGCTTACCCGGTAGCGGCCGACCTCGCTCGCGTTCGGAACGGTGACGACGAAGGGCGACAGAGAGCCCGGCGCCAGCGCGGGCACGTCAACGGACGCGCGCCCGCTGCCGGCAAATCCGCCGTCGCGGTTGAAGAGAAAGACGACCGCGGCGACGCCGGTTCGTTCGGCACCCGCCGTGGGATTCCGCACGATGCCTCGCACCACGATCCGGTCGCCGTCGCGCTCGTGACCCAGCGCGATCAGCTCGAGCGGCGCGGATTCCGGCGCCGGACGAAGTCTATCGGGCTTCGGCGCGGAGCCGGCCTGCCGCGCGGGTTCTGACACTCGGGGCCCGGAAACCGCGTGGCCGGTTCGACTCGTCACGACCACGAGCGCGAGAGCCGCGGCAATCGCGAACGCGCCAACCGGCACGATCACGGCAAGACGTGATCGGGATCGACCGGGCTCTTCCAGATGGAAGAGATCACCGCCCGATGTCGTCACCGCCGCCGGCCGCAGCTCGAGATCGCCGAGATCCGACGCGAGCGCCGCCACGCGCGCGTCCGATCGCCGGCGCTCCTCGCGGGCGAGCCGCCACGCCACGGCGCCCATGGTCGCGGCCAGGATCAGTGAAATCGAGGTGAGTACGATAAGGATCATCTCGGCGACCTCTGCGTCCTCCGCGGTTTGCTTTCCTACCGAATCTTGAACTCGACGGCCACTTCCACGACGACATCGACGGGAGTCCCCTGGCGGCGCGCGGGGGCAAAGCGCCACTGACGGACGGCCTGCATCGCGCGCTCGTTGAGCCCGCCACTGAGCCCTTGCAGAACTTTCACGTCGCCGACCAATCCGTCGCGGCGGACGACGATCTCGAGAATCACATCGCCGGTGATGCCGCGCCGGCGCGCATCGTCCGAGTAATCCGGCTTCACTTCGCGCAGCAGCTGCGGCGGTTCAATCCCGCTGCCGGGCCGATACGGGCCGCCGCCAATCCCGCCACCAGATCCCGGGCCGATTCCAGCGCCCTCGCCGACGCCCACGCCGGTTCCCGTTCCCGATCCGACACCGCCACCGCGTCCAGAGCCGTGGCTGTCAGCGTCCGCTGTGGCTTGATCGAGAATGCCGATGCGAATTCCCCTGTCCGCCGGAGCAGAAATAATCGGCGCGACGACGATCGGCAGCGGCTCTGCGTTGAGCGGCGCGGGTTTCGGTTCTGGCGGCACAGGCACGGGCTCGATCGGCTTGGGCGGCACGCGCGCAGGGATCGGACTGCTGATCGCGCGATGTCCCTCGCGAAGCGCCTTGGGCGGCGGCGTCTTGTGCAGCAGACCTCCGCCGCCTCCTCCGCCGCCCGGACCCGGCGTCGCCAGGAACACCAATCGCGTCAGCTCCGCCGGTTCGGCGTTGAGCGTCGTCGCGGCTGGTGCAGTCGTGAAGGTCGTGATGAGGACCGCTATCGCCACCATGCCCGCGTGCAATGTGCTCGACAGCACGAGCGGAACGCGGGTCGTCTGCGACTGCGAGGCGGACGGAAAGAAGGTCGAGAAGATCGGATCGCTTCCCCTGGAAACCGACAACGGCTCAAGACGCAGCGTATGACCGATGCGAAGCGCCTCCTGATAGGGCACGTACGCCCGCCGACCCACGTGGCGCCGGGCGCGCTCTTCGGAGACACCGGCCGCCAAGGCGATCTCGCGCGGCGAGAACGCGTCTTGTCGAGGATTGACCTGCATATCGAAACGGGTACGTCCCTTTTCGCAAGAGTCTTGCCGTACGGTGGAGCGGAAGCGCGCACGTCCTCTTGGGTTTTTCGGCCGGTTTGAGTCGAAACTGTTCGAATCCGGCCCCCGAGGCGGCGGTCGGGCTGTGCTCCGGCCGGGACAGCCGTGCCCTAATGGGGTCGGTGGGTCAGGTGTGTCTGGTGGCTCGGGTGAGCCTGACCTACCCGACCTATCTAACCTACCCGCCCACTCCGGGCTTGATCCCCTCCACGAAGACGAGGCCGTCGCGCTCGGCAAGCCGGCGCACCGACCGGAAGCCGTCCGCTCGAAGGCCTGGCTCCGGGTCGAACGGCGGACCGCTGGGCACGCGCGTCAGCAGCCCGCCCAGGCTGCCGCGGGGCGCATAGCCGAGGACGATGACGCGCCCGCCTGGCCGCAGAATGCGCAGCGCTTCACGGATCGTGGCGATCCGATCGCGGGCGCTCATGGTTCCGACGAGGCCGGCCGTGTCGTCGACGACGACGAGATCGAAGGCGGCATCATCGGCGGGCACGCGGCTGGGGGGCGCCGTCTCAACCTCCACGAGCACACCGGCATCGGCTGCCCCCTTTCGTGCGCGCGCGGCCGACGCTTCGTCCGGCACGAAGGCGATTGCGAGACCCGAGAGTCCCACTTTCCGCGCGATGGCGGCAAGGCGTCCACCCTGCGCGCAGCCGATGTGCGCCATGCGCTCGCCCATCTTCACGCCCGTCATGCTGACGACGAGCCCGTAAGGGTCGCCGCTCCGAGCGAACGGATTCATCAGCATCGACAATAGTTTACAGCGCTCCGGGGCAGACGGCTGGCGACTGACGACTGGCGACTGGCGACTGACGACTGATATAGTTCTCCCCCGTGTCACAACCTGTTGAAATCGCTCCCGCGCGCGGCAAACTCGGCGTGCTTCTCGTCGGTCTCGGCGCCGTCAGCACCACCACCATTGCCGGCGTGTTCGCGATCCGTAAAGGCTTCGCCAAACCGATCGGCTCGTTGACGCAGATGGGCACCATCCGTCTGGGTAAGCGCACCGAGGGCCGCTCGCCGAAAATCACCGACGTCGTGCCGCTCGCCGGTCTCGACGACTTGGTGTTCGGCGGCTGGGACATCTTTGAAGACGACTGCTACGCGGCGGCGCGCACGGCCGGCGTGATCGAGCCGTCGCTGCTCGACAAAGTGCGGCCCGACCTCGAGAAGATTCGCCCGTGGCCCGCGGTCTTCGATCAGCGGTACGTCAAGCGGCTCAACGGGCCGAACGTGAAGAAAGGCAAGAACAAAAAAGATCTGGCCGAGCAGGTCATCTCGGACATCCGCACCTTCAAATCGGCCAACAAGCTCGATCGGCTGGTGATGGTGTGGTGCGGCAGCACGGAAGTCTTCATGACCGAGTCGCCGGCGCACGCGACGATCGAGAGCTTCGAGCGGGCGCTGGAGCAGAACGACGCGTCGATTCCTTCGAGCATGGTCTACGCGTACGCGGCGATCCGCGAGGGCATTCCGTACACGAACGCGGCGCCCAATCTCACGGCAGACATTCCCGCGCTGGTCGCGCTGGCCGCGAAAACGGGGACGCCGCTGGCGGGGAAGGATCTCAAGACGGGCCAGACGCTCATCAAGACGATCGTTGCGCCGGGGCTGAAGGCGCGGCTGCTGGGAGTCTCGGGGTGGTACTCGACGAATATCCTCGGCAACCGGGACGGAGAGGTGCTCGAGGATCCAGAATCGTTCAAGACCAAGGAAGAGAGCAAGAAGTCGGTCCTCGACTACATCCTGCAGCCGAAGTTGTACCCCGACCTCTACGAGAACCTCTACCACATGGTGCGGATCAACTACTATCCGCCGCGCGGGGACAACAAGGAAGGGTGGGACAACATCGATCTCTTCGGGTGGCTCGGGTATCCGATGCAGCTCAAGATCAACTTCCTGTGCCGCGACAGCATCCTCGCCGCACCGATCGTCCTCGACGTGGCGCTCTTCATGGATCTCGCCAAGCGCGCGGGCATGTCGGGCGTTCAGGAATGGCTGTCTTTCTATTTCAAGAGCCCCGTCCACGCGCCCGACCTGTATCCGGAGCACGATCTCTTCATCCAGTTGATGAAGCTGAAGAACACGTTGCGGTTCCTCAAGGGCGAAGATCTCATCACGCATCTCGGCCGCGAATACTACGACTGAGGGATGAAAGCCTCCCTGACGCAACCGGCGCTGATTGGTGGCCTGGTCGGCGGCGCCCTGTCGGCCCTGCCGCTCATCGCGGCCGGCAATGTGTGCTGCTGTCTGTGGATTGTGGGCGGCGGCGCGGCGGCGGCGTACGTCCTTCAGCAGAATCAATCAGACCCTGTCACGCCGGCTGACGGCGCGCTCGTCGGCCTGCTCGCGGGCATCGTCGGCGCGTTCGTGTATCTGATCGTCTCGATTCCGATCAACATTCTCGTCGCGCCGCTGGAGCGCCTGGTGTTCCAGCGCCTCGCCGAGACGATGGGCAACATGCCGCCGCAATTCCGCGATTATGCGAACAGCTCCCTGGGGGCCGGCCTCGCGGCGGCGGTGGGCTTCGTCTTCATGCTCGTGCTCGGTGCGATCTTTTCAACGCTGGGCGGCGCAGTCGGCGCCATGGTGTTCGGCCGGAAGAAGACGCCGCCCGGCACGCCCGGCGTGATCGACGTCCAGCCTTCGAGCTAACCTAAGAGTCCGTTGCAAAATGACCGGCTGTAAGTCTCAAGCCTGAAGTTTCGCAAGAAGCCTTCACGCGGCGCCAGAGTGACGCTGATCCCGGTCGATTGGCGCGACTGGGAAGCCCACATGCCGATTGACGCGCCCGGTCTGTGAAGAGCCTTCTGGCGAAGTTGAAGAGCGGAGCATAGGGGCGCCACCCTCGCCTTGCGGGAACTGCCGGCGCACTGGCGTCGTATTCTCATTAGCGGACTAGAGTGTTCCTAAACCTATGGCGCTGATTGAAACCGCTGATTTGTGGAAGACCTACGTGATGGGCTCGGAGGAAATTCACGCCCTGCGCGGCGTATCGGTGTCCATCGAGCGGGGCGAGTACGTGGCCATCATGGGGCCGTCGGGGTCGGGGAAATCGACGCTGATGAACCTGATCGGGTGCCTCGACACGCCGAGCCAGGGTTCCTACCTGTTGAATGGCAAGCAGGTGGGCCAGATGAACGACAACGAGCTGGCGCGGATTCGGAACGAAGAGATCGGCTTCGTGTTTCAGACGTTCAACTTGCTCCCGCGCGCGACGGCGCTTCACAACGTGGAGCTGCCGCTCGTGTACGCCGGCGTCGCGTCGGCCGACCGCCAGCAGCGCGCCAGGCTCGCGCTCGAGAAAGTCGAGCTCGGCTCGCGGATGACGCACCGGCCCAACGAGCTGTCCGGTGGACAGCGCCAGCGTGTGGCCATCGCACGCGCTCTGGTGAACGATCCGTCAATCCTGCTCGCCGACGAGCCGACCGGGAACCTCGACTCGAAGACCGGCATGGAAATCATGGGGCTCTTCGAACGCCTCCACAAAGCGGGCAACACGATCATCCTCGTCACGCACGAGGCCGACGTCGCCGCGTACGCCTACCGCACCATTCACCTGCGCGACGGTCAAGTCGAGAAAGACATTCGCAGAGCGGCCTGACAGTCGACCGTCGACAGTCGACTGTCGTGACTGACCACTGTCGACCGATGACTGACGACTGTTGTACGCTCGGCCCGTGCGAAAGCTCGCCGCAGGTTTCATCGTGGGCCTGGTCGCCGCCGCCGTCGTGCTGGCGGCCGACAGCTGGTCCGCCATCGTCTCGGGCGGCGTCGGGTTGACGCTCCTCGAAGCCCTTGAGCTCAAGACCTACGACTGGCGGTTGTCCCGCACGGCGCGGCCGGACACGGCGCGTACCGACATCGCGCTCGTCGCCATCGACGAATCTTCCTTACGCAACCTCGAGCCGAACGCGGGTCGTTGGCCCTGGCCGCGCGTCGTGCATTCCAGCCTGATCGACTACCTGAAGCGAGCGCCAGCGAAGGTCGTGGTCTACGACGTGAACTTTGCCGGGCCCGATACGCGCGTGGGATTTCGGTACGGGGAGTCGACGTGGTCTGGCGCCGAATCCGATCGAGCGCTCGCCGATTCGGTGAAGGCGGCCGGCAATGTGGTGCTGCTGACGGACGCCAGTTTTGATGGTGACGCGCGCGACGTCCCCGTCCCGGCGGATGCGGGCTTCACGATCGCCGAAGGAGCGGTGGACCTCCGCGTCGTGTTTCCGCCGTTTCCAGCGCTGGCCGGCGCGGGCTCGATCTTCGGACACAACCGATTCGTGCTCGACGCGGACGGTCCGATTCGCCACACCCTCCCCTTCGTCCGCAGCCGCGGCGTCGTGGTTCCCTCACTCGGGCTCGCCGCGGCCCTGCGGATGATGGACAGCCGCCCCGCCGACGTCACGTCCGTCGACGAAACGCTGAGGATTGCCGATCGCCGGATGCCATTGTCGTGGCGTCACGACCGCACGGCGAACGAGCGACTGAGCGTTTTGTGGGGGCTCATCAACTTCCGCGGTCCCGCGACGTTCGAGGACCTCGAACGCCACACCTACTCGACGTATTCGTTCTTCGATCTTCTGTATTCCGAGGAGCAACTGCTCGCCGGCCTCAAGCCGAATATCGACCCGTTCGTGTTTCGGGGAAAGCTGGTGTTTGTAGGCGCGACCGCGTCGGGTTTGTCCGACGTGTTCGAAACGCCGTTTGCGCGCGGCAAGATGGCTGGCATTCAGCTTCATGCGTCAGCGGCCGACGACATCCTGTCCAACCGGTTCATGCACCCTGCCAGCCGTGCGGCCACTCTCGCCGCGGTCGTGGCAGGCGGGATCGTGATCGGGCTGCTCGCGACAGCCGTGCCGCCATGGTGGGCCACCGCGCTCACGCTGGCAATGGTGGCGCTGTTTGCGTGGTCGGCAACGCGCCTGTTCGCGGCCGGCTACTGGATGAATCTGTCGCAGCCGGTGCTGTCCGGATCGTTCGCGCTGTTTGGCGGCGTCGCATATCAGTACCTCGTGGAGGGACGCGAGAAGCGCAAGATGAAGAAGCTGTTCGGACAATACGTCTCGAAGGACGTCTACGCGCAGCTCGTGTCGAATCCTGCGCTCGCGCGACTGGGGGGACAGCGCCGCGAGATGACGGTGCTATTCTCCGATATCCGCGGTTTCACGACCGTATCGGAGCGCGGGCAGCCTGAGGAAATCGTCGCGCTCCTCAACGAGTACTTCACGCGCATGGTCGACATCGTGTTTCGTCACAAGGGTACACTGGACAAGTTCGTCGGCGACATGGTGATGGCACTCTTCGGCGCGCCGCTCGACGATCCCGACCATGCCGACCACGCGGTCGAGGCCGCGCTCGAGATGATCGAGGCGCTTGGGCAGCTGAACGCCGATTGGACGGCCCAGGGACGGCCGGCGCTGGATATCGGCATCGGCATCAACACCGGCCCCATGATCGCGGGCAATATCGGTTCTGAAGCCATCATGAGCTATACCGTAATCGGCGACGCGGTGAACCTCGGGTCACGTCTTGAATCGTTGAACAAACAATACGGGACTCGCATTATCATCAGTGACAGCACCCGGGCCCGGCTGGCCAGGCTTTATCGGTTCCGGCCGCTCGGGGACGTCGTCGTCAAAGGCAAATCGCAAGCGGTGGCGATTTTCGAAGTGGTCGGCCGCGCCGAGAGCGCGGCGGAGGTGCAGACAACATGAAGCAACTGATGTTGGTCCTGTCGTTGGCGTTGCTGTGTACGCCGGCGTATGCGCAGTTTGGCGGGTTGGCCGGCGGCTTGAAGAAGGTGCAGCAGGCGCAGGACGCGAAGCAGAAGTTCGACGACCTCAACGTCACCGACGAAGAAGAGCGCAAGATCGGCGAAGACGTGAGCGCAAAAGTCCGCCAGCGCTTCGGCGTCGTCCAGAACCCGGCCGTGCATAAGTACGTGACGTCGGTCGGTACTCTGCTGGCGCAGAAATCCGAGCGGCCGAACCTCGCCTGGACCTTCATCGTCCTCGACACGGACGGGGTCAACGCGTTTGCGTCGCCGGGCGGCCTCGTGCACATCACGCGCGGCGCGCTGGGATTGATCAAGAACGAAGCGGAGCTGGCCGGCGTCCTCGCGCACGAGATCGGCCACGTGGCGCACAAACATACCGTCAACGCGATCAGAAAGAACAAGGCGGTTCAGCTCGGCACCAGCGAGGCGCTGGCCGATCGCGGGCCGTTCCTCGACAAGATCGCCAACAAGGCGTACGAGATGGTGCTCGAAAACGCGTTCGATCGCGGCGACGAGCTCGATGCCGACAAGCAGGCCGTCGCGCTCACCCAGCAGCTCGGCTATGCGCCGGGCGCGGTCGGCGATTTCCTGGCGCGCCTCGACGATCGCAACAAGGATCAGCCCGCGCGCAACGGACTGTTCGCCTCGCATCCGGAGACCAAGGAACGGATCGACAAGGTCCGCCAGCTCGCCGCGTCCGCGAAGACCGCCGCCACGGTCGACGCGCGCTACAAAAAGAACATCCCGTACGAACCGACGCCGATTACGACGATTGCGACCGTCGAAGACGGCGCGGCGGGCCTGACCGCATCGAAGGCCGGCGACGACAAGAGCAAGGCGAGCGACAAGGACAAGGCGAGCGACAAGGACAAGCAGGACGATCAGTCGAAGAAAAAGGGATTCGGGCTCGGCAACCTGAAGCCGACGGCCACGCCAGAAAAGCAGAGCACGCAGGTGGCGGCCTCCGGCGGCGCACGAGGAATCGGCCCCGATCGCGCGGCAAAGGGCGGCAATAATCCGAACCTGGTCGCGGTCACGGTGACCGCGGCGGAACTCGACGCGTTCAGGAGGGGGATCGCGTAGTCGACAGTCGTTAGTCGTCGGTCGTCAGGTCAGTCTCCGCGCAGCGCCGCGACCGGATCGATCCGCATCGCGCGCTGCGCAGGCACGTAGCAGGCCACAGCCGTCGCGGCGAGCACGAGGAAAGGCAGCCCCGCGTCGCGCCAAGCGCGACCTGCACAACCATCTCATAGCGACGCCCGACAGCGCGGTTGAGCGTCAAGCCCGCCACGTTCGCGCTTGCGACGAGCAAGACGAGGGCAACGACGGCGGACAGCACCCACGCCGGCGTGCTCAGCAACTCGCGGACGTCGGACACACCTCGCTCGGCTGGAGTGGCGCGACGACTTTGACCCGGCACGGATTCAGAAGTCGGGATCCGAACGGCGCATAAAAATCCGGCGCTGTTCCCACAGTGATTCCAAAGAACCTGTCCGGCGCACGCCGGCGATCGTCTGGGGCCGGCCGTTCACCACGAGCGTCTCTCCGATGATCGACGGATCCGCGTTGAACGCACGCGTCCAGTAGGAATACCCGAGAGCGATCACCGGATTTCGCGCCCGATCATCGTCCGGCGTCGGCAGACGCCCCACGTGCGCGGGAACGACAAGAACCGCGAAATAGTTCGAGGAGACCACCTCGCCGAGCGCCACGGCACGGCGGCCGCGATAGCTGGTCTGGAATTCGGTGAGACCGGCGTCAGCGATCACGCCGTCCAATGCCGCTACGTCGGCCCGGTAGCGTTCGAAGGCGGCTCGCCCAAGGCGAGCGTGACCACCGCGATCGCCGTGAACCCAGGGGCGTGGCGAAGCCGCCGACACGCGTACGCGAGATCCCTCCGGAATGCGTTCATGGGTTCTCGCCACTGAATGACAACTGCCAGATCCCGAAGTTCCTGTCGACTGTCGACCGACAACTGCCGACTACTTCGTTGTGGCCGCCCGTTTCCAGAGCTCCCACGCGCGGTCGTAGTTGTTGCCGTCGGCCATATAGAGGCGTGCTTCTTCGGGTTCGAGGTAGGTAATGCTTCCGCCGAGGGCCATTGCCTGCGCCTGTAGACGCGCGTTCTGATCTAAATAGAAACTGCGGCCGACCGCCGTCGGAATCGTGTCGCCGACGACGACTGCGCCGTGGCCGCGCATCAGGGCCGCGGGCTTGTCTCCGAGCGTTTCCGCCAGCGCACGGCCGAGCCGCGCATCGCCGATCAGCATGTTGGTCATCCCCCCGGCGTTACGGATCTCGAATACCGGCACGCCCAGCGCCACGAACGCGCTCTGGTGGTAGATCGGCCGCAGCGGCACCCCTGACACCCCGAATGGAATCAGCGACGGCGTGTGGCAATGGACGATCGCGTTGACGTCGCGGCGCGTCCGGTAGATCTCGCTGTGGATGAAGCGCTCGCGATACGACGTCCGGCCCCGCGCATCGGTGGGCACGGCGTCGAAGTTGTATTCAAGGATGTCGGCCGTCGTGACCAGTTCCGGCGCCACCGATCGCGCCAGTAGAAACCGGTTCGCGAGGCGCGGATGACGCGTGCTCACGTGGCCGAATGCGTCGAGTATCTGCTCGTGCGCCAGAATGCGATTGGCCGCCACGAGGTCGTCGATGACCGCAGCGTCTGACGGCGGGGGCTGGGCTGACCGCTGCTGGCTGGCCAACACCGCAAGCCGATCGAAAAATGGCGACGCCGCGCACAGCGCGCACGCCCCGAGGAAATGTCGACGGGAGGCGTCGGCTCGCATGCCGGCGATTCTAACAGGACTGACGACCGACGACTGACGATTGTCGACTAGATCGCGGCCCAGTGGCCATCCGCGATCTGACGTAGCGCGGCGCCGCGGTCAACCGACGCCGGATCGAGCACGATCCGGGTCCGCGGCGCATCGGGGTCGGTGACCGGAACCGCCGATAGCAGCGCGCAAGTGTAGGGATGCCGGGCCGTGCTGAACAGGGACCGGGCCGGCCCCATCTCCACGATTCTTCCGAGATACATCACCGCGACGCGGCTGCAGATGTGCTCGACCAGGCGCAGATCGTGGGCGATGAACAGATAGGTGAGGTGCAACTGGTGCTGCAGATCCATCAGCAGGTTGATCACCTGCGCCTGCACCGACACGTCGAGCGCCGACACCGGCTCGTCGAGGACCACGAACGACGGATTGAGCGCCAGCGCGCGCGCGAGACCGATGCGCTGCCGCTGACCGCCGCTGAACTGATGGGGATAGCGCTCCAGGTGCGCAGGGTCGAGGCCTACCAGCCGGAACAGCTCGGCGACCCGCTCGCGTCGGGCAGTGCGGTCGCCGAGGCGATGAATGATGAGCGGCTCCTCCACGATCTGCCGCGCGCGCATCCGCGGATTGAGGGACGAATACGGGTCCTGAAAGACGATCTGCATGTCGCGTCGCATCTGCCGCATGCGCGATCTGGTTGCCGCGAGGACGTCCTCGCCGCGGAATCGCACGGCGCCCGAGGTCGCGCCGACGAGCCGGAGTATGCAGCGGCCGGTCGTCGTCTTCCCGCTGCCGGATTCACCCACCAGACCGAACGTCTCACCCTCGTCGATCTCGAAGCTGACGTCGTCGACCGCCTTGACGGAGGTGCCCGCTCGAAACAGTCCCTTGTCCCGGGTGAAATATTTGACGAGGTGAGAAACTTCAACGAGTGGCATCGGGCTTGACTGTCGACTGACGACTGGCGACTGGGGACTGGCGACTGAGGACTGTCGCCGGTCGACTTGGATCGTACAGATAACATCGGGCACCATGCTCCTGCCCGACGTTGTATTCCGGCGGCGGCGCGGTCGTGCACGGCTCGAATCGATCCGGACACCGTGGGTTGAACGCACACCCCGGCGGCAGGGCGCCGAGCATCGGCACGGTGCCTTCGATCGCGCGAAGCCGCGCGCCTGGCGAACCGCCCGGTATCGACGCCAGCAGACCGCGGGTGTAGGGGTGTTTCGGCTCCCGCAGGATCGCGCGAACCGATCCTTCTTCCACGATGCGTCCCGCGTACATGACCGCGACGCGGTCCGCTGTCTCGGCGATGATGCCCAGGTCGTGGGTGATGAGCAGGAGAGACAGGTTGAACGCCGAACTCATGTCGCGAAGCAGCTCGAGAATCTGCGCCTGAATGGTGACGTCGAGCGCGGTCGTCGGCTCGTCGGCGATCACGAGCGACGGTTTGCAGGCCAGCGCCATCGCAATCAGGACGCGCTGCCGCATGCCGCCCGAGAGTTGATGGGGATAGTCGCGCACGCGCGCCGCCCCGTCCGGGACGCGCACAGCGTCGAGCAACTCGACTGCGCGGCTCCTCGCCTCGCGCCGCGTCGCCAGGTTGTGCACGAGCAACGCCTCCGCGATCTGATCGCCCACCGTGAACACCGGATTGAGCGCCGTCATCGGCTCCTGAAAGATCAGCGCGATGTTGGCGCCGCGTACGGCGCGCATGTCGGCTTCAGACAGCGTCAGCAGGTCCCGTCCCTTGAAGAGGATGCGTCCGGATGCGATTCGACCTGGCGGCTGCACCAGCCGCATGATCGACAGCGCCGTGATCGATTTACCGCTGCCCGACTCGCCGACCAGGCCGAGGGTCTCGCCCGCGCGAATCTCGAAGCTCACATCGTCGACGGCCGGCACGGGTCCGCCGGCCAGGTCGAAGACCGTCGTGAGATGCTCGACTGATAAAAGGGATCCGCTCACCAGGTTGCCGTTTCCGCGTATTCGCCGAATACCGCCCGCATCGCGTCAGCGATCTCGCCGACCGTCGCCTTTGCTTCGACTGCTGCGATGATCGGCGGAACGAGATTGCCGCCGTCGCGCGCCGCGCGCGATACCGCGTCGAGCGCCGATCGGCACGACTCGGCGCTGCGGCCCGCGCGCACGGCTCTCAGACGATCGATCTGCCGCCGCTCGACCTCCGGGCCGACAGAAAAAAGGGGTCGGGAGTCGTTGTCGACGCCCTTATCGGCGGATTTCGGCCAATTTTCAGTGGTTTTTTCCCGTTCCGGCGGCGCGGAAACGACTCCCGACCCCTTTTTCTCGAACTTGTTCACCCCGACGACGACCTCGTCGCCCGATTCGATCGCGAGTTGCGCGCGATAGGCCGATTCCTGGATGTCGCGCTGGATGAGGCCGGCCTCAATGGCCGCGAGGGTCCCGCCCGCGCGGTCGATCCGGTCGAGCAGCGCTTCGGCGCCGCGCTCAATCTGATCGGTCAGCGCCTCGATGGCGTACGCACCCGCCAC
The DNA here is from genome assembly GCA_041485905.1 of Vicinamibacteria bacterium. Lineage (GTDB taxonomy): Bacteria > Acidobacteriota > Vicinamibacteria > Vicinamibacterales > CAVVIG01 > JAHFUI01. Next base: position 23,994 of record JBGPKK010000012.1, on the reverse strand, counting down.
GGGATCGACGGTGTTGGGGACGCCGCTCTCGGCCGCGATGATCTGCTGCGTCCTCAGGGCGATCTGCGCCGACTCCTCGGTCGGCAGCGCCAGCGCCTCGTCGCGCCCGTTGCAGTGGAGCGACTGCGTGCCGCCGAGCACGGCGGCCAGCGCCTGCAGCGCGACCCGCACGATGTTGTTGTCGGGCTGCTGTGCCGTCAGCGTGCTGCCGGCGGTCTGCGTATGGAACCGCAGCTGCTGCGCGCGCGGGTTCGACGCGCCAAACCGGTCGCGCATGAGCCGCGCCCACAGCCGGCGCGCCGCGCGGAATTTCGCGATTTCCTCGAGAAAATTGTTGTGCGCGTTGAAGAAAAACGACAGCCGCTGACCGAACTTGTCAACATCGAGCCCCACGTCGATCGCCGCCTGCACGTAGGCGACGGCGTTGGCGAACGTGAAGGCGACTTCCTGGACCGCGGTCGACCCGGCTTCCCTGATGTGATACCCGCTGATCGAAATAGTGTTCCAGGCCGGCAGCTCGCGCTCGCAGAACGCGAAAATATCGGTGACGATGCGCAGCGAGGCACGAGGCGGGTAGATGTAGGTGCCGCGGGCGATGTATTCCTTCAGGATGTCGTTCTGAATCGTGCCGGACAGCGTGGATGGCGACACGTTCTGTCGACGCGCCACCGCGATGTACAGCGAGAGCAGGATGATCGCGGTTGCATTGATCGTCATCGAGGTCGAGACGCGATCGAGCGGAATGCCGTCGAAGAGCGCCGCCATGTCCTCAACCGAGTCGATTGCCACGCCCACGCGGCCGACTTCGCCGGCGGCCAACGGGTGATCGGAGTCGTACCCCATCTGCGTCGGCAGATCGAACGCCACGCTGAGACCGCTGACGCCGTGCGCCAGTAGATAGCGGTACCGCGCGTTGGATTCCTCGGCCGACGCGAAGCCGGCATACTGCCGCATCGTCCACAGTCGGCCGCGGTACATCGTCGGCTGAATGCCGCGGGTAAAGGGAAACTCCCCTGGGAACCCCAGGGCGGTGGACGGATCCCAGTTGGCGAGGTCCGCGGGGGTGCGAGCGTGATGTGGTGGCGACTCCGGAACGGTCATGAGGGGCGAAAGGTGCCGCAATTGTAGCGCGATCCATCGGCGGACGTGTCTGTAAGTGCTTGACAGATCGGTGGCTCGGCCGTAGACTGAAATAGCTGCAAGGTCTTATTCCGCAACAGTTGAAAACGTCTGGCGCCCGATCCCTGCCCATCGCCCTGGTGTAGGCAGGTTCGGATCGGGAGGCGCCCCGGTTCCCGGCCCGGCGCGCGTGATGGAGGGGAGCAGCATGGACGACCTCGTCAACCGGTTCGCAAAAGAGCTGGCCGACGCGATTGCCGCCGCGGTCGCGGAGAATCCACAGGTAGAAGCCTGTCGCGAGAAAGCTCGCGCGGCGGGTTACGAGATGAAAGTCACGCTCGAGGCGGTGGTCGGCTTTGTGAGTCGCACGCAGCAGTCCTCGGCGCTGACGAAAGTGACCGCGCCGGCGCGCGTCGTGCAGCGGCGTTCGTTCGAGGTCACGGCCAACGATCGGCGTTTCCTTCGGTCGCTGCGCATTGCGGCGGACGAAACCGCGGAGCCGAAGGAACCGAAGGAAAGTTAGAACTTAGAAGTTAGAAGTTAGAAAGACTGAGAGGGTCGGTTCGCTTCGCGCGGACCGGCCTTTTTTTGATCGCAGTCCTGTTGAGTTTTGAGTTCTAAGGTTTCACGTTCGACTGTGCTGCGACGCGCGCGGCGGCTGCCGCGGCCGCCGCTGGATCTCCAAGGTAGTAGTGGCCGAGCGGCTTTAGATTGTCGTCGAGCTCGTACACCAGTGGGATCGCGGTCGGAATGTTCAGCTCGATGATCTCGGATTCTGACACGTCGTCGAGATACTTCACGAGCGCGCGAAGACTGTTTCCGTGTGCGCCGATGACGACGCGCTGTCCCGACATGATTGCGGGCGCGATGGTTTCGTGCCAGTACGGCAGAAACCGCGCCACCGTGTCTTTCAGCGACTCGGTGAGGGGCCGCTCCCCGGGATTCAGACCTCCGTACCGTGGATCGCGCGACGGGTCCCGCGGGTCGCCGCGCTCGAGGGGGGGCGGCCGAATGTCGTAGCTGCGCCGCCAGATCTTGATTTGCGCCTCCCCGTGCTTCGCGGCGGTCTCCGCCTTGTTCAGGCCCTGCAACGCGCCGTAATGCCGCTCGTTGAGACGCCAGCTTTTCATGACCGGGATCCACATGAGGTCGAGGGCGTCGAGGGTGATCCACAGCGTTCGAATCGCTCGCTTGAGGACCGACGTGTACGCGACGTCGAAGGTGTAGCTGCCCTCCTGGAGCAGACGTCCGGCCTCGCGCGCCTCCTCGCGTCCGCGATCTGACAGATCCACGTCGGTCCAGCCGGTGAACCGGTTGTCCTTGTTCCAGGTGGATTCGCCGTGCCGAAGCAGAACGAGTTTGTGCATATGTGACGGTCCGGCTAGAGCCGGACACTACGTACACGCATGATGATTGATGATCACGTCGGGATGGCCGCGCGAATGGCGGCGCGGCCGGCGTATTTCGCGCTCGACCCGAGCTCTTCTTCGATCCGGAGGAGCTGATTGTATTTGCAGACGCGATCGGTGCGGCTCGCCGACCCGGTCTTGATCTGTCCGGCGGCCGTCCCGACCGCGAGGTCGGCAATCGTCGTGTCTTCGGTCTCGCCGGAGCGGTGAGAGATGATCGTGGCGTACCGAGCGTCGCTCGCCATGCGGACGGCGTCGAGCGTCTCGGTGACCGTTCCGATCTGATTCAGCTTGACCAGGAGCGCGTTGCCAACGCCGTCGGCGATGCCGCGGCGCAGAATGTCGGGGTTGGTCACGAACACATCGTCGCCGACCAGTTGGACGCGGTCGCCGAGCTCGCGGGTCAGCTCTTGCCAGCCTTCCCAGTCGCTCTCCGCAAGGCCGTCCTCGATGGAAATAATCGGATATTCCCGCTGCCAGTCGTCGTAGAGACGGATCATCTGGTCCGAGGTGCGATCGGATTCGCCGGACTTCTTGAACACGTACTTCCCGCGGCCCGCCCACAGCTCGCTCGAGGCGACGTCGATCGCAATGAACACGTCGTGTCCAGCCTTCAACCCGGCGGCGGCGATGGCTTCGAGGACGACTTCGACCGCCTCGCGATTGGATTTCAAATTGGGCGCGAACCCGCCCTCGTCGCCGACACCGGTCGATTGCCCGTGCGATTTCAGGATGCCGCGCAGCGCGTGAAAGATCTCCGCCCCCGCGCGCAGCGCCTCGGCGAACGATGCGACCCCGACCGGCATCACCATGAACTCCTGGAAGTCGACGCTCGTGTCGGCGTGCGCGCCTCCATTCAAAATGTTCAGCATCGGTACCGGCAGCGTCAGCTGCTGGCTGCCGTAAATCGACGAGAGATGCCTGTAAAGGGGAACCCCGGCCGCCGTGGCCCCGGCATGCGCCGCGGCCATCGACACGCCGAGCAACGCGTTGGCGCCGAGGCGGCTCTTCGTCGGCGTGCCGTCGAGGCCGATCAGGGCTTCGTCGAGGCTGCGCTGGGTGAACGCGCGCCCGACGATCGCTTTGGCGATGTCGCCGTTGACGTGGGCGACGGCGGTGCGCACGCCTTTGCCGCCGTACCGTGCGCGGTCGCCGTCGCGTAGCTCGAGCGCCTCCCGCTCGCCGGTCGAGGCCCCGGACGGCACGGCCGCGCGCCCCGATGCGCCGCCCTCCAGCGCGACGTCAACCTCCACCGTCGGGTTGCCGCGCGAATCGAGGATCTCTCGCGCGTGAATTCGTGTGATCTGCACATCAGGCTCCTGTCCCGACGCTCGTCGTGAGACGTGTTGGTTCGTTACCCTCCGCCGCCCTTTCGGTCAGCTTCAGCTTCGATCTGCAGCGCTTCATCGCTGAGCGGGCCGATGAGCGGCTCATCGTCGGTGGTAACGACGACGATGCCGGATTCAGTCACGGTGTAGCGGCGCCGATCTTCTTCGGGGTCGTAGCCGATGAGCGCACCGCGCGGGATGAGGACGTCGCGGTCGATGATGGCGCGCCGGATGCGCGCATGACGCCCCACGCGGACGCCGGGCATCAGGATGCATTTCTCGATGTGGCAGAAACTGTGGACGCGCACGTTCGGACACAGCACGCTGCCGGAGATGCTGCTGCCCGATACGATGCACCCGGGTGAGATCACCGAATCAAGCGCCTGGCCGCACCGGCGTCCGGTCTCGGCGAACACGAACTTGGCCGGCGGCGCCTGCGGCTGGTACGTGCGCAGCGGCCACTCGGGATCGTACAGGTTGAACTCGGGATTGACCTGGCACAGGTCCATGTTCGCTTCGAAGTACGCGTCGAGCGTCCCGATGTCACGCCAGTACTTCGACGCCTTCTTGTTCTCGTCGTAGAACCGATACGCGTACACCGGCACCTGATGAATGAGGGCCGGAATGATGTCCTTGCCGAAATCGTGGGTGGTGGGCCGTGCCCTGTCGGCTTCGAGCGCGTGCACCAGGACGTCGGTGTCGAAGATGTAGACGCCCATCGAGGCCAGCGCGAAGTCGGGGGAACCTGGAATCGCGCTCGGGTCGGAGGGCTTTTCCTGAAAGCCGATCACCCGTTCGTTTTCGTCCACCGCCACAATGCCGAACCGGCTCGCCTCGGCAATCGGCTCTTCGATCGCGGCGAGCGTCACGGCCGCTCCGCGCTCTTCATGAAAGCGGAGCATGCGCAGGTAGTCCATCTTGTAGACGTGATCCCCCGACAGCACGATCAGGTGGCGCGAACTTTCCCGCATGATCGAGTACAGGTTCTGATACACCGCGTCGGCCGTTCCCTGATACCAATGTTCGCTCACGCGCTTCTGGGGCGGCAGGATCTCGACGAATTCCCCGAGCTCCTCGGACACGATGCTCCAGCCCATGCGAATGTGGCGGTTGAGGGAGAGCGATTTGTACTGGGTCGCGATGAAGATCCGGCGCAGGCCGGAGTTGACGCAGTTGCTGAGCGCGAAATCGATGATGCGGTACGGCCCGCCGAAGTAGACGGCAGGCTTGGCGCGGTCCTTCGTCAGCGGATAGAGCCGTTCTCCGGCGCCGCCGGCGAGGACGATGACGAGGCTGTCGTCGAGCAGCGCCGGCATGATGGGGGTTCAGCTCTGGCGGAGCACGACCCGGGCCGGCGCGCCGTCGGCGCCCACGATTCGCAGCGGCAGGCAGAACATCTCGTACACGCCCGGATCCACGTCGCGCAGGTTCAGACCCTCGATGACGATGGTCCCGCCGCCGAGCAGCACGTGATGGGCGGGCGCGCCGGGCCTCTTGAACTCCTCGACCGACAGGTAGTCGACGCCGAGCACCTTGATCCCGTGCTCGATCAGGTGCTTGGCGCCCGCTTCGGTCACCCCGACGTACTCCTTGTGAAACTCCGGCGATCCCCACAGCCGTGAGTTGTGCGTCTTGATCAGCACCCGGACATCTTCGGAGAGATCGACGTCGGACAGCTCCTCGGGTCCGATGCCCTTTCGCGACGTGACCTCGATCACGCGGGCCCGGCCGAGCAGCATCTCGAGGGGAAGCGCGTCAGTACCCGGTGCGCCATCGAAGAAATGACGCGGGGCGTCGACGTGCGTGCCGGTGTGCGCGCTCATGTGCAGCGTCGACACGTTCGAGCTCTCCCCTCTCGCAATCCGTTTGATGGCTTCCAGGCTGAACGGTGTGTTTCCGGGGTAGGTCGGCAGGTTGGCGTCGAGCGGGACCGAGACGTCGATCAGCTTCATGACAAAAGCCAGAACCTCAAGAGAATCCGGATGATAGCACGAGGTTGCGACGCTCGATGGGTGGCCCCACAACCGGTTGACTTGACCGCCAAGCGACGCCTATGATGAGCTGTTAGGTTACCGTCACATTGGGAGCGTAGGCCGTATGGTCAATCGTAAGGGCATCAGCTTGTCGGTCATCGTGGCGCTCGTCCTGTCGGTCGGGGCGTTCGCGCAGAAGAAGGACGACAAGAACGACAAGAACGACAAGAAGCAGAGCGACGATCAGAAAAAAGAGATGCAGGCCGTCGTCAAGCTGGCCGATGATGCCGCCGCGGGCCTTGCGGCCCCGAACGATTTCGGCGCGGCGTGGGCGCACGAAGATTTCATGAAGGCGCAGGGCAACAAGCAATACGCGCCCTTCACGGTGACGATCGATCCGACGAAGGTGACCGCCGCAACCGTCGCGTTCTACTGGCGCGCGGTGTCCAAGAACGCGCCGCCGGCGCCCCCGCCGGCCCCAGAAGCCAAGGACGCCAAGAAGGACGACAAGAAGGCCCCGCCGAAGCGGCCCGAGTTCGCGTACGAAGACGTGAGCTTCGTGCCGGTGACCGCGGGACAGACCATGCCGATTCGCATCTCACGTTCGCTGACCATTCCGGCCGGTCCCTACGACGTGTACGTCGCCATCAAAGAGCCGGCATCGTCGCAGAAGAACGCGCCGCCAGCCAAAGCGTCGGTGATCAAGCAGACGGTGACGGTCCCGGATTTCTGGAACAACGAGCTCACGACCAGCTCCGTGATCATCGCGCAGCGCATCGATCCGCTGCCCGCGCCGCTGACGACGCAGCAGCAGGCCGAGCGGCCGTACGCGCTGGGCCAACTCGAAGTCGTCCCGGCCACCGACATGAAGATGAGCAAGAAGACCGAGCTGCAGACCTTCATGATCATCTACAACCCGAAGACCGACGCCATGAACAAGCCCGACGTGACGGTCGAGTACAGCTTCTGTCAAGCGGCAGCGGGGAGCCAGCCGAAGGCGGGCGAACCGTGTAAAGCGGGCGAGAAATTCTTCAACAGGACCACGCCTCAGGCGCTGAACAAAGATACGCTGCCGCCGCAGTTCGATGTGGCGGCGGGCCACCAACTGCAGGCGGGCCAGGGCGTGCCGCTCGCGTCGTTCCCCGAGGGTGATTACCGGCTCGAGATCAAGGTCACTGATAAGATCGGCAACAAGTCGTTAACCCGGGACGTCAACTTCACCGTTTCGGGATCCTAGAATGGTTTCGAAATCCGGTAGCGCAGGGCGCCCGATCTGCGACGGGCGAGGCTGAACACCCCGCACGACAGGATGACGACGCCGGCTTGGACTTTGCACGATCCCGCGGCGGCCAGACAAGCGGGGCATCCGACATGACAAGCATCTCCAGATTGACGGCGTCGGCGGCGGCGGCGGCAATCGGCGGTCTGATGCTTCTGCTCGTCCCCACTGGGGCAGACGCCGCTCGCGCCGAACGCGTGTCTCCGCGCGCCACGCCGGCCGGCGCGGTCGCTGCGTCTCCCGCAGGCTCAATCCAGGGCATCGTTCAGGACGAAAACGGCAGGCCGATCCGAGGCGCCAGGGTCTCCGCGCTTGGCGCAAGCACCGCGTCTGCCGTGACCGATGCCACCGGCAGGTTCGAGCTGCGTCCGCTGTCGCCGGGATCGTACGTCGTTCGCGCACGCCTTGATGGATTCATCGCTTCGAACGGACAGATCATCGAGGTCCGGGCGAGCAGCCGGGCGTCGTCGTCGATCGCGATGCGCCGCACGTCGGCGTCGGCATCCTCGATCACGCAGCCCGTGCTGGCGGCGGGATTCGGCGATGCGGAAGTGGCAGCGGGGCCGGATGCTCCGGCCACCGCGCCGAACGCCGCTGTCGGCAACGACGATCACGGTGAAACGGCGTGGCGCCTTCGCCATCTGCCCCGGAGCGTCCTGCAGGATGCGGACGTGCCCGACCAGGTCGCGGCCAACGACTCGCCGGCGCCCGAGACGCCGCTCTTCGGTCCGGCTAACGGTCGCTCCACCGGAACGGCGGCGCGGCTGGCCACCAACTTCTTCGCCGGCACGACGTTCTCAGGTCAGCTCAATCTGCTGACGACAAGCTCCTTCGACAACCCGCAACAGCTGTTCAGCAGCAACAATTTCGCCCGCAGCGTCGCCTACGTTTCCGTTGGCGCGCCGGCCGGCAGCGGCGCCGACTGGGCCATCCGCGGCGCGCTGTCCCAGGCCGATATCTCATCCTGGGTCGTCGCTGGCGTATACACGACGCACAATCCGGCACGTCATCAATACGATATCGGTCTCTCGTATGCGACCCAGCGCTATGACGGCGGCAACCCGGCCGCACTGCGCGACGTCACCGACGGCAGCCGGAACGCCGGCGCGATCTACGCGTTCGACACCTTCACGCTCACTCCGGCTGTGGCGGTCACCTACGGCGGGCGATACGCGCGTTACGACTATCTCGACGGCAAAGGCCTGTTCAGCCCGCGCATTGCACTTACGTTGTCACCCGGCGCACACTTCCGGATCGAGGCGATCGCGTCTCGCCGGGTGGTCGCGCCGGGAGCCGAAGAATTCCTCCCGCCGGGCGACGATGGCATCTGGCTCCCTCCGCAGCGCACGTTCTCGTCGTTGACCACAGGGACCACAGGGACCATCGGCCGCGCGCTGGCCGCCCAACGCTCGACGCACCTCGAGGTCGGGCTCGAGCGGGACCTGGGGAGTGTTGCCACGGTGTCGGTCCACGCGTTCCGGCAGCGCGTCGCCGATCAACTGGTGACGATGTTCGGCATCGAAGTTCCCGGTATGCCGTCTGCAGACCTCGGGCATTACTTCGTCGGCAACTACGGCGACGTCGAAGCGCGCGGCGTGACCACCGGCTTCCGAACCGCCGCGTCCGGCCGCGTGCAGGGATCGGTCGAATATTCCGTCACCCGCGCGCAATGGAATCCCGGCGACGACCTTGGTTACTGGCTGCGGCGGCTGCCGTCCGCCTCGCCGCTGCGCTCGGGCCGAATTCATGATGTGGCGACCGCGATTCAAACCGACGTGCCCGAAACATCGACGCGCGTCGTCATCCTGTACCGCGTGAGCAACGCATTTGCGCACCGATCCGCCGACGTTGAAGGCCTCTTCGATTCGCGCTTCGACGTACAGGTGCACCAATCGCTGCCGTTCATGGACTTCAGCACCGCCAGGTGGGAGATGTTGATCGGCGTCCGCAACTTCTTCCGCGAGACCGCGGCGGAGCAGTCCGTGTACGACGAGCTCCTGGTCGTCCACCCGCCCAAGCGCATCGTGGGCGGGTTGACGATGCGGTTCTGACGCGCCGGTCGTTCCCTCGGTTCGCTCTCTAGCCCCCCAAGCGGACCGTTTGATCCATAATATTGAATGTGATGTACTGTTTTTTGGATTATTCTTGTCCTCACGTACGGTTTGTGACACATAACACTCTATTTCTCAGTCAGTTAAATATAATCGACAGAGATGAGTAGTTCAGGACGTGCGGAGCCTGTCGAAGCACGCTGGCTCGCGTGGGGCCGATCCGTCGGCGCGGTGGCTGTGGTCGTCGTCCTCGTCGTGCTTGGCCTCGAGAACATGGCGCTGCGCGCCCGGTGGCATGAGGTCGAGGACGGTGTCCTGTGGTCGGCGCGCGCGGGCGGAGTGACGGCGGTCGAGATCTTTCGGGGGTCGGCTGGAGAGGCGGCGGGGCTCCGGCCGGGCGACATTCTCGAAGGCGTGAACGGCTCGCCGATCCGAACGCCGGCCGACGTCGTGGAGTACTACCATCAGGCGGACACCGGGACCCGGCTTTCGTACCTGCTGCTGCGGCGTGGATCGCGCGAGACGGTGGACGTGTCGCTCCGAGCGGCGCCGCGGTCCAACTCGATGTACTTCGTGTTGGCCTGGGTGGGCCTGTTCTCGCTTCTCGTCGGCGCGTTGGTCCGTGTCCGGCGCCCGCACGATCCGGCGACGCTGCATTTCTTCTGGCTCTCGGTCGCGTTCTTCGGTGCGTTCTCCTTTTCGTTCAACGGTCCGCTGGATCGCCTGGACTGGGTGTTCTACTGGGGTGACGCCGTCGCGCAGGTGCTGCTCCCGCCGCTGCTGCTGCACTTCATGCTCGTCTTCCCGGAGCGGCGGGTGTCCCGGCCCTCGCGTCTGCTGGCGACGGTTGTCGTCCCGCTTTTCTATCTGCCGGCGATCGCGCTTGGCATCGGTCGGATCCTGGCGTTGACGCGCCTTTCGGCGAATGGGCCGCTGTTCACGCGTCTGATCACGCTGCTCGATCGCGGGCAACTGCTGTATCTGTTCGTGTGCACGCTCGTCGCGCTCGGCGTGCTGCAGCGGGCGTTCCGCGGAATCAGATCGCAGACGGCGCGCCGGCAATTGCGGTGGATGGCGTGGGGCACGGCCTTCGGCGTCGCGCCGTTCGCGTTCGGCTACGCGTTGCCATGGGCGCTCGGCATCGACCCGCCGCTGGCGTTGCAGTTGACCGCGCTTCCTCTGGGGCTCGTGCCGCTCACCTTCGCGTCGGCGATCGTCCGTTATCGCCTGCGGGACATCGAAGTCATCGTCAAGCGCGGCCTCATCTACGCGGTGTTCCTCGCCGCGAGCGTCCTGGTGTATGTGGGGATGCGCAAGTTCTCGGGATACCTGTTTCCTGACGACACCGATTCGCGCAACTGGATCGTCGCGCTCCTCGCCACGGTGGTCGTCGTGCTGATCGCGCAACCGGTGAGAGAAGCGCTGCAGAACGCGCTCGACCGGCTGTTCTACCGAGACCGCTACGATTATCGGCGCGCGCTGGTCGGCTTCGCGCGCGACCTCAACGCCGATCTGGATGTCGTGCGTCTTGGTCAGCGGCTGGTGTCGCGCATCGTCGAGACGCTTGTCGTCGATCGGATGGCGCTGATGCTGGCCGACGAACGGTCGCACGATTTCAGCGCGATCGGCGACTTCGGCTTCCCGCTCAGGGTGCCGAAGCTGTCGCGCACCTCCTCGTTCCTCGCGCGGCTCGACGCCGGGCACACCGTGGCGCTGGACGACCCGATCGCGGCCGCGCGCTTCGTGGCCGAGGAAGTCGAATTCTGGCGTGACGTCGGGATCTCCTGTTTCGTCCCGTGCGTGTTCGAGGACCGCGCGATCGCGGTGCTCGCGCTCGGCCGCAAGGACGCGGACCAGCCGTTCAACAGCGAGGATCTCGCGTTGCTGACGGCGGTCGCGGGCCAGGCGGCGACGGCGATCGAGAACGGCCGGCTGTATCGGCAGCTGCACATGAAAGCCGAAGAGCTGGATGGGCTGCGCGCGTTCAACGAGAACATCCTCGAATCGCTCGACGACGGCCTGGTCGTGTTCGACGCGGACGAGCGGATCGTCCGCTGGAACCGCGCGCTCGAGAGCTTCTACGGCGTGGCGCGATCGGACGCGATCGGCTGGACGCTCGGCGATGTCTTCGAGGCACCGTTTGTCGAGGCGCTGCGATCGGATCGTCGAGAGAACCCCGGCGGCTCAATGCTGTTCCGTGTGCCGCTCAGCGGACGCAAAGGGGACGGCGCTCCGCTGCTTATCAACGCGACGGTGGTGCCGCTCCAAGGCGGAGCGCAAGAGGATTCAGCCGCGGCGGGAACGATTCTTCTGGTCGAGAACATCACCGATCGCGTGCGGCTGGTCGAGCAGCTGCAGCTCTCCGAGAAGATGGCGTCCATTGGCGTCCTGGCCGCTGGTGTGGCCCACGAAGTCAACACGCCGCTCACCGGCATCTCGAGCTTCACGCAGATGCTGCTCGAGAACGCCGATCCGGCTGATCCGAAAACGGCGCTGCTCGAGAAAATCGAGCGGCAGACGTTCAGGGCCGCGAAGATCGTCAACAGCCTGTTGAATCTGTCGCGGCCGGGCTCGTCTGGCACGGATCGGACGCCCGTCGATTTGAATGCGGTCATCGCCGACGTCTTCTCGCTCCTCGAGCATCAATTCGCGGCGTCCAGCATCAAGGTCCGGCGCGAGCTGTCGCCGACGCCGGTGGCGGTGCTCGGCATCGAACATCAGTTGCAGCAGGTCTTTCTCAATCTGTTTCTCAACGCGCGCGATGCGATGCCGAGCGGCGGGTGGCTGTCTGTCGCGACCAGGGTCGAGGGCGACCGCATCATCGCGCAGGTCGCCGATACGGGGTCGGGAATCCCGTCCGAGCATCTGGCGCGCATCTACGACCCCTTCTTCACCACCAAGGCCATCGGCCGCGGCACGGGCCTCGGCCTGTCGATCACCTACGGCATCGTGCACGAGCACGAGGGGACGATCGGCTGCGAGAGCGCCGTCGGTCACGGCACGCGCTTCACGTTGAGGCTGCCGATCGCGCCTCCGGTCGAACGTTCGTCGGCACGCGGCGTCCGGGTGTAATTCGTACGTGCGTCCGGCTTCAGCCGGACCGAAGAGCGTTATGACCAGTTCCCGCAACGGCACGATCCTCGTCATCGACGACGAAGAGATCATGCGCGAAATTCTTGAAACGCTGCTGACGCGCGAAGGATACGACGTGCGCCTCGCATCCTCGGGCGCCGAAGGGCTGGAGCTCGCGCGCGCGACGCCGATCGATGCGGCGATCGTCGACATCATGATGCCGGGCCTCGACGGAATTGCCACACTGGACGAGCTGAAGCGGATCGACGAGGATCTCGCGGTCCTCATCATCACCGCCTACGCGTCGGTCGAGAGCGCCATCGCGGCGATGAAGAACGGCGCGTTCGACTACATCACCAAGCCGTTCAAGAACGACGAAGTCGTCGTGGTCGTGCGCAATGCGATGGAACGGCGCCGTCTGGTCAACGAGAACCGCTCGCTGCGAAAGAACATCCAGGAGCGCTACCACAAGTTCGGCAATATCATCGGCAGAAGCCAGCGGATGCGGCAGGTGTTCGACCTCATCATCCAGGCGGCGCCGAGCCGGTCCACGATTCTCATCCAGGGTGAGAGCGGCACGGGCAAGGAGCTCGTGGCGCGCGCGATTCACGCGAACTCTTCGCGATCCGAGCGGTCGTTCGTCAGCGTGAATTCGGGGAACCTGCCGGCCGACCAGCTGGAATCGACGCTCTTCGGTCACGTGAAGGGGGCGTTCCCGGGCGCGGTGTCTCCGAAGAAGGGAATGTTGGACCTCGCCGACAAGGGCAGCATCTTCTTCGACGAGATCGGCAATGTGGCGCTCGAGACGCAGGCCAGGCTGCTGCGCGTCATCCAGGATCGCGACTTCATGCGGCTCGGCGGGATGGAAACGATCAGGGCCGACGTGCGGATCATCGCGGCCACCAACGTTGACCTCCGGCAGATGATGGAGGACGGGCGGTTCCGCGAGGATCTGTTCTACCGACTGCACGTCATTTCGATTCCGCTCCCGCCGCTTCGCCAGCGCAAGGACGACATCCCCCTCCTCGTTCAACACTTCCTGTCGAAATACGGCGACGAAAACAGGAAGACGGCCCTGGAACTGACGCCCGAGGCGCTGGACCTGTTGATCGCCTACGATTGGCCGGGCAACGTACGAGAGCTCGAGAACGTGATCGAGCGCGCGGTGGTGCTTGCCGCCGGGCCGCAGCTGGGCGTCGACCTCATCCCCGATCACCTGCGGAAGGCGTCGGAGTATCAGACGCCGCAGTTCGTCGTGCCGCCAGAGGGAATTTTATTCAAAGAGGTGATCACGGATTTCGAGAAGCAGATCATCGAGTCGACGCTCGAGGCGGCCGGAGGCGTCCAGAAGCGCGCCGCGGAGCTCCTGCACATCAAGCCGACCACGCTCAACGAGATGATCAAGCGATACGACATTCATCCGCGACGCCGCCGGATCGTGAACGAGGGAGAACCGCCTCCAGGCGCATCATCACCCGAGTCCGGAACCGCGCCTCCCGTCGTGGGCCCGCTCACGGCGGCGTTTGAAGAGAAATGATGTCGCGATCTACCGAGCGCCCTTGATCTTCGCGAACATCCGTTCGTACTTTCCGAGCACCACATCCCAGCGGTAGTTCTCGCGGATGTAGTCGCGGCCGTTGGTGCCCAGCGCCCGCCGCAGCGCCGCGTCGCCGACCAGCAGGTTCAGGCATTCCACGAACTCGTCCCGATCCGCATAATACAAACCGCCGTTGCTGCGGACCGAGTGTTCGACAAGGACGGCGCTTCGCGCGTTGACGAGGATCGGCGTGCCGACCGACATCGATTCCAGTGCGAGCAGCGACAGGCTCTCGTAGGGCGACGGGCAGACGACGACGGTCGCCGCTTCAAGCGCCTGCAACCGCTCCTGATCGGAGAGCAGGCCCGCGAAGCGGATGAAGGGCTCCTCGGGCAGCGACATCAGCTTCACGCCCATCAACGCAAGCGTCGCGTCGCCACCGTCTTTGACATAGCTGCTGAAGTACTCGATGAGCTCTTCGCACCCTTTGCCAGGATCGATCCGTCCGCCGTACAGGACGATCGGACCATGCAGGCGATGCCGCCGGCGGAAGACGGCGCCGCGCGCCAGCAGATGCGAGGGGAAGTCGCGAGTGATGGCGTCGCCTTCCTCGCTGGCCGGCGCATCGGCGTCAGGGGTCGGCGGCATGCGCGGGTACGGCTGTTGTTGCGGGATGTCGACGCCCACGCCGATGACGTCCTCGAGCAGCGGCCTGTCGGGGAACTGCTGCTGCACGAATTTCCGCTCGCTCTCAGTGAGATAACAGAGCGCCGCCGGACGGCTGAAGACCTCCTTGAAGATCTCGAGCCGGATGGCGGGCTCGTCGTGCGCCGTCGACACGAGAATGCTCTTGGCGGGCGCGATCTCGAGCCCGAGAACCGTCGGCGCGTACAGATAGGTGAAAAAGACGAGGACGTCGTACTGCTGATGGTGCCGCCGAAGATGCTCGACGAGCGCCGGACACCACGGGCCCTGCTGCTTCAGCCACTCCATTTCGTCGGCGCGACTGTGCGGGTTGTTGTAGATCCAGTCCGAATACGTGTTGAAGGCCTCGGTGTCGCGCGTGCGTGCGTTCGCGAACCGCCGCACCGTGACGCCGCAGACGCGATCGGATCCCTCCGGATACTCGTTCTTCCAGGTGACGTACTCGCGCGCGCAGGTCGTCAGCACGTCGACCTCGTGCTGCGCGGCGAGTCGCTCGGCCACGAGCCGGCAGAGCTGCTCGGATCCTCCAAGCACCTCGGTGCCGTAGCGCTGAATGACGCAGGCGATTTTCACGAAAGGCGTCCAGGCGGCTCCGCGATCAGCGTCTCGAGCTCTCGGACGATCCGCGCGTCGCCAAAGTCGGCGAGACGGCGGCGCTGTCCCGCGATGACGCGCGCCCTGAAGTCGTCGTCGAAGGCGAGCGAGGCGAGCAGTTCCGCGGCGTACTCGAAGTCCTTGGGCGCGAACTGCACGCCGGAGCCGCCAAGCGTGTCGGGAACAGCCCCGGCCGCGTAGGCCATGATGGGGACGTCCGTGGCCATGGCCTCCAGCAGCGGAACGCAGAAGCCTTCGTGCTCGCTCATCGAGATATACACGGCCGCGTGGCGATAGTAGACGGCGAGCTCCTCGTCGGAGACCGGCCCCGTGAAGATGAACCGGTCGTTCAGCAGCCGGTACTCGGACATGAGCGCGCGGATCGTCGCATAGTAGCCGGGCACGACGTCGTAGCGGCCGATGAAGATGAACCGGTAGTACGCGTCGACGTTCCGCTTGTACTGTTCGGCGAGCTGAATGTGATCCTCGATCCGCTTGTTCGGCGCGATGCGGCCGACGAACAGAAAGTTCACCAGTTCATCGTCGAGAAGCCTGTCGAGCGCCGGCCGTTGGACCCGCTGGGTGACCCGCGAGGTGTCCACCGCAATCGGAAAGACGCGTGTCGGCGCGAAGCCGAGCGACTCGAGCTCCTGTCTGTTGTACTCCGAGTCTCCCAGCGCCAGGTCCACCCGCCCGACCAGCGTGGCCAGTTCCTGGCGTCCGAGCGAGGCCAGACGGAACAGCGCCGGATCGTACGGTGCGAAGAACGCCGCGGGCGTGACGTTGTGATATTGGAGGACGCGGCCCCCATCGAGCGAGCCGAACGCGGCCGTCATAGGCGAGGGCAGCGCGTAATGGAAGATCGTGAGATCGCCCTGTCGCGCCCCCGCGTCGCCAAACGGCCGCACCTCGTCCTCGAGGTCGTCGTCGATTGTCAGCGCGTAGAGGTCGGACTGGTGGCCCATGCCGCGCATCAGATCGCGGACCCGTCGCGCGCTGTCGCCGATCGCATCGCCGCGATGGGCCGCCGGCACCCACTGGTTGATCAGCATGATTACGTGGCATCCTCTCGTGCCGGCAGTGCCTTGTAAATGGCCGGCCGATACAGCCGGAGCTCTTCCAGTTCCTCAGCCGCGTCGAACTGCTGCCAGAAATCGAAGGCGACGTGCGGCTGCCCCGCGCGGGGCGATCCCAGGATGTGGTCGACGAAGCCGAGGAGCGTGCCGGCGAAGTCCTTGGCCTGGAGGCGCCCGACGGCGTCGAGCTGTCCGTCGACGATCGCCTCCTGCAGCGCCGTGTTCGTCACGACGGCGTCCATCAGGGCGGCGACGTGCCTCGGATCTTTGTCGTCGTACAACACGCCGGCGCCGTCCATGGTCGCAGGCACCGCCGTGGCGGCGTACGCGAGAACGGGCACCTCCATGTAGAACGCCTCGACGATTGGGACGCAGAACCCTTCGTGCTCGCTGGCGCACAGAAACAGATCGGCGACCTCGTAATACGCGACCAGCTCCTCGTCGGTGACGTGACCCACCAAATGCACGTGGTGGAGGCCGAGGGCCGCGGTCAGCTGGTTGAGCGCCGCCAGATACCGTTCGAACCCCGCGTGCGTCCCGACGATCAGGAGACGCGAGCGCGTGTTGAACGTCGTGTGATACGCGTGGAAGCACCGGATCACGTCTTCGATCTTCTTGTTCGCGATGACCCGTCCCACGAACATGACGTTGGTCCACGCGTCGTCGAATTGATCGGCGACGAATCGGTTCGGCTGGCGTTCCAGATGCGAGAAATCGGGCACCACCGGCAGCACCGCGGTGCGCGGGAACCCGAACTGCTCGAGGTCCTGGCGGTTGAACTCCGAGTCGCCGAGCGCCATGTCGCAGCGGTCGGCGTACGCGCCGAGCTCTCGGCGTCCGCGAAAACACTGCCGCGCGAGCGTCCGGTTCACGCCGACGAAGTATTCCGGCGGCGTGATGTTGTGATAGATGAGCGCCATCCGGTCCGGCAATGCATACGCCGTCCTCGATGCTTTCGAGCCCAGCGAGAAGTGATGGAGCAGCAGATGATCGGGATGGCTGAAGTCGACCAACTCCCGGTAATCCCGGGTCAGCCCTTCCAGCCGGTGGTCGGCGGATTCGACGAAGATCTCCGACTTGTATCCCCGGCTGCGAAGCACGCGTTGAATGCCGAGCACTTCATGGCCGATCGCATCACCGTAGCCGAGTGTGGCCAGGACCTGATGAATCTGGATCATCGCGAAGGACCGCCGCCTCGGCGCGATCGGCCGGCGTGCCCGGCCGCCTCCGCCCGTCGCGGAGAGGACATGCCTGAAGGACTCCGGTCCTGCCCTCGCCGGATATCGCCGGGCGACGGCCCACTCGACCCTTCGACAAGCTCAGGGTCGTCCCGTCCTTCGACAGGCTCAGGACGCCCTGAGGTTCTCGAAGGGCGAGCCAGGTCGAGGGACGACGCGCTCAGGGCAGGCCCCTTCGGCAGGCCGGCGACCACCGCGTCAGCCGCCGGCTGGTTCTGACGACGCCGTTCGAGCCAGCCTGGCAGCTTGTCCATGGGTTTTCCGGCCGGCTCATGCGACAAGCGCTCGAACATGGTGAGATATGTCCGTTCGATGACCGGCCAGTCGTAATGCTTGCTGAAAAACTGCCGGCCGTTTCGTCCGAGCGACGTGCTCAACCATCGATTCTGCTCGATGGCGCGCAGCGTCTCCAGGAACTCGGCATAGGTTTCATAGTACAGACCGGCGTTGGCGCGCGTGCACTGACCCTTCAGGACGTCGCACTTCCCGTTGGCGAGCACCGGCCGTCCGAGCGCCCACGCCTCCAGCGCCACCATCGACAGGCTTTCGAAATACGACGGGATGACGAGCAGGTCCGCGGCGGCCATCGCGTCAAATTTGTCCGTATCGTCGAGGAACCCGAGGTGGCGGATGCGCGGATGATCGGGAACCGGCAGCCGCGAGTTCCCGATGAGGACGAGCGAGAGTTGGCCCGATGAATCGCGGATGTAGCCCTGGAAGAATTCGAACAGCTCCGAGCACCCTTTGTTCTCGTCGATGCGTCCCACGTACACCGCAAACGGACCGCGGATGTTGTATTTCTGCCGAAATCGCGCCGGCTGCGGATTCCGCGGCACCTCCGATCCGATCCCCACGACCACGCCGGGTACGTCGTGGTTACCGGACACCGCCTGGATCATCGCCCGTTCCTCGTGCGAGTTGTACATGAGCGCGCGGACGCCCCGGAAGATCGGCTGAAAGATCGTCAGGCCAATTGCCGCGTCGCGCTCCGCGGTCGGCACCAGCACCGCGCGGGGCGAGGTGGCGCGCACGCCGTGGTACGCGTGGTAATAGCGGTAGCTGAAGAAGAGGCAGTAATCGTAGTTGCCGGCGTTCCGGCCAAGGTGATCGATCAGCGCCAGCGACGTCGGACCTTCCGCGTCCAGCCAATCGAGCTCGTCGCCGAGCGAATGTAGCCGCTCGAAGACCTGAGTCGATCGGCGCCCGAACAGCTGCGGATCGCGTTCGTGCTTGACCGGAAACCGGCGCACGCGCACGCCGTTGACCTTCTCCTCGCCCGCCGGCAGTTCGTTGCGCCACGTCACGTAGTCGGTCGCGCATGTCGTCAGCACCTCGACCTCGGCATGTCTGGCCAGATGCTCGGCGATGTAGCGCGCGTGCAGCTCGGCGCCTCCGTTGATCGCCTGACCGTAGCGCTGAACGACGACCGCGAGCTTCACTGTGGCTCGGGGTCTGACCCGCTCTGTCCCGCGCTCGACGAAAGATCCGGGTTGTTCGAAGGCGCTTCTGGCGGCGTGGATTCGGCCGGTTGCCGAGGCTCGCTGGGGAGTGATGCGGGCGCCAACGCCTGTTCGAGCGACAGAGAGGGGTCGCTCTGTGCTGACGATGACGGCTGACCCATCACGGCCGACGCGGGAGGACCGCCACGCCGACCACGGCGGCGCCGGCGCCGCCGGCTGCGCTGTCCGGGGCCTTCAGTCTGACCGCCGGCAGTCGCCGGCGCGAGTGCAGGCGCTGGCGTGTTCGCGACGCCGGGCTCCGGAGCCGCCGCCTGCGGATAATTGCCGGCCGGGGCGGACTGCGGATAGTGACTCGGGCCGCTTCGCGGTGGCCGCGACGGGCTCGGCGAGGGGACCGGCTCGGCGCGCTCCTCGGTCGAGGGTTTGTAGACCACCACGCTCTCGAGCGCGCGCGCCCGCCGCTCGTTGAACTCGAGGCGGCTCACGAGCGATTCGACGCGCATTTCCAGGTTCTTCACCTCGATACCGGTGCGAGTCAGTTCGAAGACCAGATTATGAATAACCTCGAAGTACAGCGCGTCCATGTCGCGCCGCTGGTTCTCGCGCGTGACCTCGCGTTCGAGATTCGCTTTGTTGATTTCCGACTGCGCGTGCAGCGCGTGAATGACGGCGTTCGGGTTGAAGAAGAGCTTGAGGATCGGGTTCAGCAGCTTTCGGAAGAACCGCAGCAATCCGCGGTGCGTCTCGAACATCGTCGTGTCCTCGAAGGCGAACGACGGGACGCTCGGCGGTTCGTATCGCGGCTGGTGCTGCTTGAATTGTTCCAGCAGATCGGATCGAACGCCGCGCGGATCGAGAAACTTTTCGAGCTTGACCGCGGCGAGCTCGCGGAGCTGCTGCTCAGTGTAGTCGACGCCGCGCTTCTCGCGGATGCGCGCCCGGATCTGCTCCATGATCTGCTCGACGTCGATCGAATCGGAGCGGACGTTGAAATCGGGCATAAACAGCCATCAGCTTTCAGCCCTCACACGAGGAAGGGCCGGTAAAGGATCAGCGCCACCAACAGTGCCCACAGCGCCACGCAGGCGAGCAGCGGTTTGTCGGTGAGCAGCAAATCGGCGGGACTTCCGCCCCCTTCCCGCTGGTGCACGAGATAGAGGTACCGAAAAATCCCATACAAGGGAAACGGAATCGTCAACCCCAGCCACGGCCCGAACTTCAGCTGCGTCTCGGGGCTGATGGTGTAGAACACATACGCGATCAGCGTCGACGCGGTGACGACACCGATCATTTGATCCAGAAGATATGGAGTGTACTCGCTCAGGATCGGCCGATGACTCGTGGCGGTATCGGTCAGCAGCACGAGCTCATGCCGGCGTTTGGCCAGCGCGATGAAGAGGGCAAGCAGGATTGTGCAGACGAGCAGCCAGTGGCTGATTTCGACGTCCACCGCCACGGCGCCCGCCACCGCGCGCAGAACGAACCCGAGGGCGATCGTCAGCACGTCGATGATGACGATGTGCTTGAGCAGCCCGGAATACAGCGCCAGCAACGCCACATAGGCGGCCGCCACCGCGCCGAGACGAAGATTGAGCGCGAACGCCGCGGCCAGTCCCGCCGCGGACAGTACACAGGCGGCGGCAATTCCGGCCGAAACGCTGAGCGCTCCCGAGGCGATCGGACGACCGGCCTTGAGGGGGTGGCGGCGATCGCTTTCGCGATCGAGCACGTCGTTTAGCAAGTACACCGCTCCCGACAGCGCGCAGAAGGCGACGAAGGTGACGCTCGCCGCGATCACGGCCGTGGGATTGAGCAGCCGGCGGCCGAACAGCAGGCCGGCGAAAACGAGCAGGTTTTTCGTCCACTGGCCCGGGCGGACCGAGACGATCAGGCTGAGGGCAGTCGGGCGCCCTGGTGCCGCCGCGACCGAGGCACTTGAGAGCGCCACTTTGGAAGAAGTGCTGCGCGCCATCTAGCGCGGTGGACGGCTAGACCTTGGCCGACGCCGAATAACTCTGGACGGCTTCGCTTTCGGAATCGAACGTGTCGAACACCGTCAGAAGCTTGGTGATCGACAGGAGATCGGTGATGCGCTTGGTCAGATTGAGCAGTTTCAGGCTGCCCCCCTGCCGGCTGACGGTCGTGTACGCGCGCACCACTTCGCCGAGGCCCGCGCTGTCGAGATATGGGACCTGTGCAAGGTTGAGCAGGATCTTCTTATGGCCCTGATTGACGAGGCTGTTCACCTTGTCCTTGAGCAACTCATCGCCTTCGCCTAACGTGATCTTGCCCTTCAGGTCGAGGACCATCACGCCGCCAACCGCCCGTTCCGTAATCTGCATGGACACTCCAGAATAAATGCGTGCGTGCTACGAACTTCGATTCAGCTAGACGCCGCCAGCCCCGGCGAATTTCCGGGATTGGAAGCATTCCTTGCAGAAGACGGGACGGCCCTGCGTGGGACGAAACGGCACCGTCGTCTCTTTTCCGCAGGCCGAGCACGTGGTGGTGGTTTCCACCCGCTCGCGGGCGACCGACCCGCCAGCCGGGCGACTGGCCCGCTTCCCCTTACAGGCCTTGCACCGCTTCGGTTCGTTCTTGAAGTTCTTGTCGGCGAAAAATTGCTGCTCTCCCGCCGTCCAGACAAACTCTGCGCTGCAGTCCACGCACGTGAGGATCCGGTCTTGGAACTCCATCGCTCGCTACCTCGTCCAGGGTCGGTCGGTCGGTCTTACTCCGTCTCGCGCCGGATCTTTTTGCGATTCCGTTTTCGCGCCAGAGCCTGTTTCGCCCGGCGCTTGTCGCCAGGTTTCAAATAAAACGAATGCTTCTTGATATCCTTAATGATGTCTTCCTGCTGCACTTTCCTTTTGAACCGGCGGAGGGCACTCTCGATCGATTCCCCCTCCTGAATCTTGACTTCAGCCACGCGTATCACACCCCCTCAGACGCGACGTGCAAAGCAAATATGCTACGCTATCACAGGTAAACGCGGATTCTAGGCGCAATCCACGTTCAAGGTCAACGAAATAGTCCCCACCAGCGTGCTGCTCCCCTACGCAGGATAACTTCTTCACATCATGAGAGTTCTGGTTCTCGGTAGCGGTGCGCGCGAGCACGCGCTGGCTGCCCGCCTGTTTGGCGAGCGCGAGGGGGGCGAGGTCATCTGCGCTCCCGGAAATCCCGGCATGGCGGCGTTTTGCCGGGCCGTGGACGCTGACCTTTCCGATCCCGCCGGTCTTCTGCAGCTTGCCGCGCACGAGCGGATCGACTTCACCGTGGTCGGACCTGAACTGCCGCTCAGTCTCGGCGTCGCCGATCGGTTTGCGAGCGAAGGGCGGCAGCTCTTCGGCCCAACTCAGGCCGCCGCGAGGCTGGAATCGAGCAAGGCGTTTGCGAAAGCCTTCATGGCGAGACATCGTGTGCCGACCGCCCGGTTTCGCACATGCGAGTCGGTTGAAGAAGGTCTGTGGGCGGTGCGATCGGGTGAGTTCGGCTACCCGATGGTCCTCAAGGCTGACGGCCTGGCCGCAGGCAAAGGGGTCGTGATCGCCGAGGATCGCGCGAGCGCCGAAGAGGCTGTCGTGGCGGCGATGCGCGATCATCGATTCGGCGCGGCTGGCGAGCGTCTCGTTGTCGAGGAGTGCCTGTCCGGGCCCGAAGTATCGTTTTTTGTGTTCAGCGACGGCGCGCATGCGCTGCCGTTTGCATCGGCCCAAGATCACAAGCGGGCGTTCGACGATGATCGCGGTCCCAACACCGGCGGCATGGGAGCGTTCGCGCCGAGCGTGCTCGTCGACGCGGCCCTCGAGTCGCGCGTCATGCGCGAGATCGTCGCGCCGGTCATTTCGGGCATGGCGGAAGAAGGGCATCCGTTCCGCGGATTTCTGTACGTCGGGCTGATGCTGACCACCGACGGTCCGAAGGTGATCGAGTTCAACGTGCGGCTTGGCGATCCTGAAGCGCAAGTGATTCTTCCGCTGATTGCCGAGCCGCTGCTGCCGGTGCTGATCGCCGCCGCCGAAGGCCGGCTGGTTCAGCCGTCATGCCGACTTGGGCAGGACAAGCTGGTGGGCGTCGTGATGGCGTCGCGCGGCTATCCAGAGTCGCCCCAGAGCGGCCAGCCGATCCACGGGATTGAGGATGCCGAACCCGCAGCGCAGGTTTTTCACGCGGGAACCTCGCGCCGCGGCGATGTCCTCGTCACCGCTGGCGGCCGGGTCCTGACCGTCGTTGGACGAGGCGCCAGCTTCGAAGATGCGATCGCCCGCGCGTACGAGGGTGTGTCGAAGATTCATTTCGAAGGGATGCAGTACAGGCGGGACATCGGCAGGAAAGCATTGCAGATTTCATGAAGTACTCCGTGATTACCTTCGGCTGCCGCGTGAACCAGGCCGATTCGCTTGGCTTCGAGGAGGAGCTGCGCGCGCGCGGCGCGGATGCCGCCTCGCCGGATCGCGCGGACCTGGTGATCGTCAACACGTGCTCGGTCACTGCCAGCGCGGATCAAAGCGCGCGACAGACCGTTCGTCGGCTCGCGCGCATCAATCCGGACGCGCAGGTGATCGTCACCGGGTGTTCCGCGACTCGATGGCCCGACCAGTTTCGCGGCCTGTCCAACGTCGCCGGCGTTATTTCGAACGACGACAAGCCGAGAGTGCTCTCTCTGATTCGCGGCGTCCGCCTCCAGGCGGACGTGACCGTCGGGGAAGCGCTCACCACGGCGGATCGCTTCGGCGACGGCGACGGGAGTTGCGGGTCGGCGATCGAGCCTGGCGTCGCCGGTCGCACGGCGTTCACGCTGCGCGTGCAGACCGGCTGCGCCCAGCCGTGCGCCTATTGCATCATCCCGACGACGAGAGGCGCACCGAGGAGCGTGTCTGTCGACACCGTCCTTTCAGAAGTTCGGCGGGTCGTCCACGCCGGATTCAAGGAGATCGCGCTCACCGGCGTGCATCTCGGTTCGTACGGGCGGGATCTACATCCGGCGTCGTCGCTAATCGATCTGCTGCGCGCGCTCGCCGGTTGGCACACCCGAGAGTCTCGGCTCGAGCGCGAGGTCTTGGAGGGCGCCGGGGGTGGGACGCCGGTAGCCTTCAGCCGAGCGCGAGAGTCTACGCTCGAGCGCGAGGTCTTGGAGGGCGCCGGGGGTG
>JBGPKK010000011.1:0-54281 GCA_041485905.1 Vicinamibacteria bacterium | reverse complement strand
TCACCGTAAGAAGGTGAACGGCATGAGCGCCAGCGGTTCCCCGCGGTGGAAGGTCGCCACCGGACCGCGCAGGATCCGCAGCGCCTCGAGCTCCCCTTTCGTCAGGTTCGCGCCCATCCACGCGCTCAGGGCCATCTGGTCGCTCGACCCCGAGAGCTGCTCGGACACGAGCTCGTAGAAGCTCTTGCGCGGCGGATACACCACCAGCTCCACATCGCTCTCGAGGGGAATCTTCGCGCGCTGCTTGGCGACCGCAATGGCGCGATCCAGGCCGCCGAGCTCATCGACCAGACCGTTTTCCTTCGCCTGCCGGCCGGTCCAGACCCGTCCCTGCGCGAGCGCGTCGATCTTCTCCGGCTGACTGTGGCGCGATTCGGCGACTTTCTCGACGAATTGATCGTAGAAGGCCTGGAGCTCCGCCTGCAGTTTTTTCAGCTCTTCGGGATTGTACCGACGCGCCGGCGAATTGATCTCGGCGTGCCGGCCGATGCTGGTCGATTCGATCCGCGCGCCGAGCTTCTCGTAGACGCCGCCGGTGACGTACTTGCCGCCGACGACGCCGATCGACCCGGTCAGCGTCGAGGGCTGCGCCACGATCACCTGCGCCGGCATGGCGATGTAGTACCCGCCAGACGCCGCCAGATCCGACATCGACGCAATCAAGGGCCGATCCGAGCGTTCGTTGCGCGCCAGCATCAGCTCGCGCCAGATCGCGTCAGACGCCGACGCCGATCCGCCCGGGCTGTCGATGCGGAGCACGATCGCGCGCACCGAGCTGTCGCGCCGCGCCTGTCGG
The DNA here is from genome assembly GCA_041485905.1 of Vicinamibacteria bacterium. Lineage (GTDB taxonomy): Bacteria > Acidobacteriota > Vicinamibacteria > Vicinamibacterales > CAVVIG01 > JAHFUI01. The sequence continues at coordinate 53,485 of JBGPKK010000011.1, read as the reverse complement.
ATGTACTCGCTCAGCGTGTCGGACCCGACGATGGCACCGTTGACCGGATCGTAGCCGCTCTTGCCGCTGTTGATCGTGCCCGACGCATAGATCACCGCAATGCGCGGCCCTCTGTTGAGACCGAGCGAGCTGGTGCTGATGCGCGCGTAGTCGTCTCCGTCCACGTGCCGCTCGCCCCGGGCGCTTCCCAGCTTCTCGTTCACCTGATCCTCGTAGGCCACATCGTCCACCAGGCCGGCGCGCAGCGCGTCTTCCGGCAGGAACGGACCCTCGTCTAGCAGCTGGCGGACCGCGGCTTCGTCTTTCTTCCGTCCGTCGGCGATCCCGCGCACGAGCTGCCCGTAGAGGTCCCGGTTCAGCGATTCGTCCATCTCCTTGTGCGCCTTCGTGTAGCCCTTTTCCGTGAACGTGTTGCTGTACGTCTTGTAGTCGCCGATGTGATGCAGATCGGGATACGCGCCAATCTTGTCGAGCGTGCCGCGCAGAAACAGTTCGTAGGTGGCCACGCCGCTCAACTCGAGGGTGCTCGACGGCATCAGAAAGACTTTGTCGGCCGCGGTGGCGAGGTAGTATTCGCGGTCGCCCCCGAACTCGAGATACGCGTACACCGGCTTGCCCGACTTCCTGAAGTCGAGCACGGCGTCGCGAATCTCCTGCACCTTCCCCCAGAACGGCGAGTCGAATCCGGTCGGCTTCAGGAGCACGGCGCGGATGCGCGCGTCGACCTTGGCCTTGCGCAAATCGTCGATGACGGATCGCACGGTGGGCGTCTTCGCGCCGCGCAGGTAGCCGACGACGTCGGCGGGCGCCAGCTCGGCAAGATTGCCGCCGACGCGCAGCACGAGCACGGCGTTGCCGGGCACCGCGGGCTCGCGGCCGAGCACGAGATAGAGCATGGCGAAGCCGGCAACCGACACAACCAGCGCGACGGCGAGCAGGGTGAAGATGATCGTGAATCCACGGCGAGCCATGGCGTGCCTCAAAGAGCTGTCGAGTGTGGAAGCGTGGTCATAAACTCTTCCGAGTATAGCCCGCGCCTCCGACGCGGCGTCCGGCAGTAGCGTCCGTCTTGAGCCGGACTCCGCCCGGGTCTGCGGTATACTGGAAATTCCTGCCTGCGGCGAATTTCTCACCAGCCTGCGCTCGCACGACGAAGGTCGCGAGCTTCGGCTGGAGACCCACTTGCGGAAGTGGCGGAACGGCAGACGCGCTAGCCTCAGGAGCTAGTTGGAGCAATCCAGTGGAGGTTCAAATCCTCTCTTCCGCACCAACCTTCGCCCAGGCTTGCCGACGAGACCGTGAGCTGCAGTTGGCAAGGCGCGCGAAGGTTGTCTCTCCTTCCACGTGCTCCATGCCGAGCAGCGACAGGACCAGGTCGCGACCCGCCAGAAGATCCATGAAACGTTCTAGCCTTCGATTTCCACGTATTGCACGTGGCGGACGTCAAGACCCGGCGCCGTGAGCGTGAAATGCAGATGCACCACGGGTGATGTATACGGCGCTCCCGGCGCGTGGCAGGCGACGCCGTCGCAGTGGGCGGCCGGCTCGAGGGTCGCTTGCAGCGTCTCCGGCATCTGATCGAAAAACGCGAGGTCGTCGGGCGCAAGTACGATTCGCATACCGGGTCATTCTACTGAACACGTCTGGGCCAGCGCGTAATCGTCCGGCGTTGGACGGACCGCTGCCGCGCTACTGCACGCTACTGAATGATTCGGCCGTCGGTGATGAATCGCTTGTATTTCGAGAACTTCTGCACGGTGCGGAGCCGCGGCACGCCGGTGTTGCGAATCACCTGAATCGATTCCACGGATTCCGGCAGCATGACGGTTTCCTCCGGATCGTGGAACGCGACCGGATGGTACCGGATCGACGAATCGGCGCGCTCGACGATGAGGCTCATCGGCGATCCGGAGCGCATCTGCTGTTTCGGCACCCGAATTTCAACCGGCCCCGTCAACTGCTCATCGAGCCGCAGCACCTCGCCGGTCGTTCGATCGATCCACACCCGGCCGCGCGTTCGGCCCGGCAGGTCGATGTTCACGCATTCGCCCTTCCACGTCACGTCGGGCGGGCGCGGGGTCACCGATTTGTAGTCGAGCGTGACGCTCGGGCGTCCGGCTGTTTGTCCGGTGTCGCGCCAGGTGAACGCGAAGTCGCGCTGCCGTGCCGACAGCAGCATCGCCAGCGGTTCAGTCGACACCGGCTTTGGATCCAGGCACCCTGGCTCGTCGCCGGATCGCGGCGGGCGGCCGTCCACCGTCATGAGCTGGCGCAGGACAGTCGCATCGGGTGGCCGTGTGCCTTCGGTCGGCGCTTCCCACGCGACGCGCAGCTCGAAGACAAGCTGACGCACGTGGCTGCCATCCGAGATCATGTCGCTGGCGAGCGGCTCGAGCCGCACCGTTTCCTCGCACACGATGCTGCGCGCGCGTGCGTAGTACTGCTCGATGCGCTCGCCGACGCGCGTCATCAACGCGGGCACCGCGGAGGGTCCGAGTCGATCCTGCCCGGCCTGCCCGGCGGCCGACAGCGCGGCGACCGACACCACCGCAAGCACGTAACAGGCCGCCCGGCGCATGGCGGTCAGGGTAGCACTGGTTCTGCGTTTCCGTTTGACGTTTCCGGGGTGTAAGATGGCGGCTCGATGCGCGGCCGGCCGTCCCCGGCCGCATAGACAGCGAGAGACGCTTATGAAAAACATCCGATCCGTTCTGGTCGCTCTGTCGGTGGCGTTGGTTCTCGGTTCCTACATCGGGTTCGCGCAGCAGGCGCCGCCGGCAGCCGGTGGCGGGCAGGGTCGCGGCGCGGCAGCCCCGCCCGCACCGATGTCCTTCTTCATCACGAGCGTGGGCAAGGGCGATGGCGCCAACTACGGCGGACTGGCCGGCGCCGACGCGTATTGCCAGATGCTGGGCACAGCGGCCGGGCGCGGCGCCCCGGTGGTCTGGCACGCCTACCTCAGCACGCAAGGTGCGGGCGCGGTCAACGCGCGTGACCGGATCGGCAACGGGCCGTGGTTCAATGCCAACGGCGGGCGCATCGGGGGGAGCGTCGCCGAGCTGCACGGAGACACGATCGAACAGGCACGCCTCGGCAACGCGCTCGGGAAACAGATTTCGCTGACCGAAAAGAAAGGCATCGTCAACGGCGTCGGCGACATGCCCAATACGCACGACATCCTGACCGGCTCGCAGCCTGACGGCCGCGCGTACACGGACGCCGCGGATCACACGTGCAGCAACTACACGAGCAATGCCGAGCCCGCCGCGCGAGGAGCCGCAGGTGCCCCGCCGCCACCTCCAGGTCCATCCGTGCAGCTCGGCCACTCGGACAAGCAGGGCGGCGGCAACGGATCCTGGAACTCGACGCACGCGAGCCGCGGCTGCAACCAGGCGGGCCTTGTGGCCACCGGCGGCGCGGGACTCCTCTACTGCTTCGCCGCGAACTAAGCGCGCGCTCTCGGGTCGGGTAGGTCTGGCAGGTCGGGTGAGTCGGGTCGCGTAGGGAAAGCGCTCTTACCTACCTGACCCACCTGACCTATCCAGCCCACCTAACCTACCTGACCTCGCCGATTGCGGCGATCGCACCGTGAACTAGCCGCGGAATCCCTGTTGATCTCTCCTCGCGCCGACAGTAACATCCGGCCCCATATGCACCCAGTAAGAGCTCCGTGGATCGTCGCGTTCGGTCTCGCGTTGGCGGGCGCATCGCTCGTCGCCCAGCACGACACCGCGTCCGACATCGAAGATGGCGGCCGCGTCTTCCAGAACACGTGCGCGAACTGCCATGGTCCCGACGGCGATCAGATTGCCGGCATCGACCTCGGCCGCGGGCAGTTCCGCCGTCCGATGTCGGACCAGGATCTCGCGCAAATCATCAGAAGCGGGATCCCGGGCACGCCGATGCCGGCCAGCAATTTCTCCGAGGAGCAGGCCGCGCACATCGTCTCGTACCTGCGGTCGGTCGCCGCGTCGAAACGCAGCGAGACGGCGGTCGGCGACCTGTCTCGCGGACACGCGCTCTTTGAGGGCAAGGGGACCTGCGTGACGTGTCACCGCGTCAACGGCAATGGCTCGCGGCTGGGTCCCGACCTGACCAACGTCGGCCAGCTGCGCCGCTCCGTGGACCTCCAACGCTCGCTGCTCGATCCAGATGCCGAAATCCTGGGACAGAACCGTTTCTACCGCGTGGTGGGCAAAGACGGCGTGACGACGACCGGGCGGCTGCTGAATCTGGATACCTTCACCGTCCAGATGCTCGATTCCAGGGAACAGTTGCGGTCGTTCGTGAAATCCGATCTCCGCGAGCACGGCTTCATCGAAAAGTCGCCGATGCCGTCGTACAAAGACAAGCTCACGGCGCAGGAGCTTGCCGACCTGGTCAGCTACCTGGTGTCGTTGAAGAACAAGTCCACCCCATGAGAATAAAGCCCGCCCTTCTGATCGTTGTCTCCTTGGTGGCTCTCGGCAGCTCGCTGTACGCGCAGCAGGTGTCCTTCGACCGTCTGCTTCGCGCCGACAAGGAGCCGCAGAACTGGCTCACGTACTCGGGAACGGCGTTCAACCAGCGCTACAGCACGCTCGCGCAGATCACGCCGGCCAACGTGAAGAACCTGGAGCTGCAATGGATCTGGCAGGCCCGGTCGCTCGAGAAATTCGAAGCGACCGCGCTCGCCGTGGACGGCGTGCTCTACACACTGCAAGGTCCGCCCGTGCAGGGCACCTATCAGGTCGTCGCGCTCGACGCCGTGACCGGCCGGCCCTTCTGGACGCTCGAGTACAAACCCGCGCCCGAGGCGGGCCCGTGCTGCGGCCGTGTGAGCCGCGGGTTGTCCATTCTCGGCGACACGCTGTTCATGGGCACCATCGATGCGCACCTGCTCGCGATCGATGCCAAGACCGGCAAGATCCTGTGGGACACGGAAGCGGCGAAAGCGGTGGATAAGTACTCGATTACGCATGCACCGCTGGTCGTGAAGGACAAGGTCATGGTCGGCATGGCCGGCGGCGATCGCGGCGTTCGCGGTTTCATCTCGGCTTTTGATGTCAAGACAGGCAAGGAACTCTGGCGCTTCTACACGATTCCCGGTCCGGGCGAAAAGGGCAACGAGACGTGGTCGGGCGACTCGTGGAAGACCGGCGGCGCCGGCGTGTGGAACAGCGGCGCGTACGATGCCGACGCGAACCTCGTGTACTTCGGCACCGGCAACCCCTGGCCGGACCGCGTAGGCGGCGTGCGTCTTGGCGACAATCTTTACAGCGACAGCGTCGTTGCGCTCGATGCAGATACGGGCGAGCTGAAATGGCATTACCAGTTCACGCCGCACGACGAGATGGACTACGACTCCACGCAGGTGCCGATTCTGGCGGACATGCAGTGGCAGGGTCGTCCGCGCAAAGTGATGTTGTGGGCGAACCGCAATGGGGTCGCGTACGTCCTGGACCGCCTTACCGGCGAGTTCCTGCTGGGCAAGCCCATGGTACGCGTGAACTGGATGGAGGGCTTCGACAAGCAGGGCCGGCCGCAGCGCGTCCCGGGAAAAATTCCCACGCCCGAAGGCGAGGTGATCATGCCGACCGTCCTCGGCGCGACCAACTGGGCGCCGGCGTCCTATAGCCCGAGAACCGGTCTGTTCTATGTCTCGGTCTGGGAGAACACCCGCGCGATAGCCGTTTTAGGTGGTGGACGAGGGAGACCGGTTGGAGTGGCCGGCACAGGCGGCACGCCCATGGGTCAGGCCACGCTCACTCCCAATCTGAAGAAGGAGGACGAAGGATACGGCGCGGTGCGGGCCTTCGATCCCAAGACGCTCGAGAAGAAGTGGGAATTCAAGATGAACGACATCACGTGGGGCGGCGTGCTGACGACGGCGTCCGACCTGGTGTTCAGCGGCGGCAAGGAAGGCTATTTCTTCGCGCTCGATGCGCGCAGCGGCGATCTGCTCTGGAAAATCGCGCTCGGCGGTCAGGTGAACAGCGGGCCGATGAGCTACTCGGTTAACGGCAAGCAGTACGTCACGATCGCCGCGGGCAATTCGCTGTTTGCGTTCGCCTTGCGGCAGTAACGAAGACAAAGGGCACACCGATGACATCACGAACACGCGCGGCCATCGGCTGCGTGAGCGTTGCGCTCCTGGTCTTCCTGTGGTGTTCGCTGAATGCCCAGCAGGTGTCGTTCGACCGCCTGCTTCGCGCCGATCGCGAGCCGCAAAACTGGCTGTCGTACTCGGGCACGGTATTCAACCAGCGTCACAGCCTGCTCACGCAGGTTACGCCGGCCAACGTGAAGAACCTGGAGCTGCAGTGGGTGTGGCAGGCCAAATCGCTCGAGAAATTCGAAGCGACCGCGCTCGCCGTGGACGGCGTGCTTTACACGCTGCAGGGCCCGCCCGTGCAGGGCACCTATCAAGTTGTCGCGCTCGACGCGGTCACCGGCCGGCCCTTCTGGACGCTCGAGTACAAACCTGCGGTCGAGGCGCGGCCGTGCTGCGGCCGCGTGAGCCGCGGCCTGGCCATCCTCGGCGACACGCTGTTCATGGGCACCATCGATGCGCACCTGCTCGCGATCGACGCCAAGACCGGCAAGATCCTGTGGAACGTCGAAGCCGCCAAGCTCGGAGAGAAGGTCACCGAGAAGTACGCGATCACCCACGCGCCGCTCGTCGTGAAGGACAAGGTCATCGTGGGCATCGCCGGGGGAGATCTGGGCGTGCGCGCCTCCATTGCCGCGTTCGACGCGGAGACCGGCAAGGAACTGTGGCGCTTCTACACGATCCCCGGAGCGGGCGAGAAGGGCAACGAGACCTGGTCGGGCGATTCGTGGAAGACCGGCGGCGCCGGCGTGTGGAACAGCGGCGCGTACGACGCGGAGGCGAACCTGGTCTACTTCGGCACCGGCAATCCCGCGCCGGACTGGGACGGCCGCTCGCGCCTGGGCGACAACTTGTACAGCGACAGCGTCGTCGCGCTCGACGTCGATACGGGCAAGCTGAAATGGCATTACCAATTCACGCCGCACGACGAGGTGGACTACGACTCCACGCAGGTCCCCATTCTCGCGGACATGGAGTGGCAAGGTCGTCCGCGCAAGGTGATGTTGTGGGCCAACCGCAACGGCCTCGCCTACGTGCTGGATCGCCAGACGGGCGAGTTCCTGCTCGGCAAGCCTTACGTGCGGGTGAATTGGATGGAGGGATTCGACAAGAGCGGCAGACCGCAGCGCGTGCCCGGCAAGATTCCCACACCCGAAGGCGAGCTGATCATGCCGACGGTGCTCGGCGCGACCAACTGGGCGCCTGCGTCTTTCAGTCCGAAAACCGGGCTCTTCTACGTGGCGGCCTGGGAGAACACCGGGACGGTAGCGGTTCTGGGTCAGTTTCCGCGCGGGAATGGCGTTCAGGGCACCGGCGGCACGCCGATGGGCCAGGCCACGCTGACACCCAATTTGAAGAAAGACGAAGACGGATTCGGCGTCATCCGCGCGCTCGATCCGAAGACGCTCGACAAGAAGTGGGAATTCAAGATGAACGACATCACGTGGGGCGGCGTCCTCACGACGGCGTCGGATCTCCTCTTCAGCGGCGGCAAGGAAGGCTATTTCTTCGCGCTCGACGCCCGTACCGGCAACCTGCTCTGGAAAGCGGCGCTCGGCGGACAGATCAACAGCGGGCCCATGAGTTATTCGGTCAACGGGAAACAGTACGTGACAGTGGCTGCGGGCAACGCGCTCTTCGCGTTCGCGCTGCGGCAATAGGGAGACAACATGGAGCGAAAGAAAGCGTCCGACTACCCGCAGGAACTTCTGGATCTGTTTCACGAGTACCAGCACGGCGACATGTCCCGCCGCGACTTCCTCGATCGCGCCAAGAAGTTTGCTGTCGGCGGCGTGACGGCGATGGCGCTCTACGAGAGCCTCAAGCCCAATTACGCGTGGGCCGAGCAGGTAAAGAAGGACGATCCGGGCATCAAGGCATCGTATGAGACGGTCCCGTCGCCGGAGGGCAACGGATCGATCAAGGGCTACTTCGCGCGTCCGGCCAATGCGAGCGGGAAGCTGCCCGTCGTGCTCGTCATCCACGAGAACCGCGGCCTCAATCCGTATGTCGAGGACGTCGCCCGCCGCTTCGCGCTCGCGAACTTCGTGGCGTACGCGCCGGATGGCTTGACGTCGGTCGGCGGCTACCCGGGCGACGATGAGAAGGGCGCCGCCGCGTTCAGGAACGTGAACGGCATGAAGATGACCGAAGACTTCGTGGCCTCGGCCAAATGGCTCAAGGCGCGCCCGGAGTCGAACGGCAAACTCGGCGCCATCGGCTTCTGCTTCGGCGGTGGGATTGTGAATCAGCTGGCGGTGCGACTGGGGAGCGATCTCGCCGCGGGCGCGCCGTTCTACGGTGCGCAACCGAGCGCAGAGGACACGGCGAAGATCAAGGCAACCATGATGCTCCATTACGCCGACCCGACGAAGGATACGGGCATCGGCGGGCGAATCCCCGCCTTCGAGGCGGCGCTCAAGGCGAACAACAAGACGTATCAGCTGTTCATCTACGAAGGCGCGCAGCACGGCTTCCACAACGACACGACGCCGCGCTACGACGAAGCCGCCGCCAAGCTCGCGTGGACGCGGACGCTCGACCTGTTCAACAAGAACCTGCGAGGATAGCGGGTCAGAAAAAAGCCGGGCCTTATAAGGCCCGGCCTACTTCCTACTTCACGTATTTCTTCAACGTCATCCCCGTCACTTCACCGGCGTACACGTTCCCTTGCGCGTCCGCCGCGATTCCTTCCGCGCCGGCGTTGTTGTTCTTGTCTGGGTCCGGCGTGGTGTCGGGAATGAACGCTGTCACCTTGCCGTCCTTCGCGCTGCCAATCCGGATGCCTCTGGTAAATCCGGGGTTCTGCGCAGTGTTCGACTGCGAATCGACGACGTACAGGATGTCGTTCTTGTCGATGAACACGCCGCTCGGCCGGCCGAACTGCTTCCACTGATCGAGGAACTTGCCGTCCTGATCGAAGATCTGGATTCGGCTGTTGCTGCGGTCTCCGACGAACAGCCGTCCGCGGGAATCCATCGTGATGCTGTGCGGGACGTCGAACTCGCCCGGCGCCGATCCTTTCTTTCCCCAGGCTTTGATGAACTTCCCGTCCTTCGAGAACTTGACGATGCGCCCGTTGCTGTTCGCCACGTGGCCGTCGGCCACGAACACGTCACCGTTGGCCGCGACGACGACATCGGTTGGGCCGCTGAACATATCCGGGCCTTCGCCGACGACGCCCGCCTTGCCGAGCGTCATCAGGACCTTGCCCTCGGGACTGAACTTGAAGACCTGGTGTCCCTTGCCGTCCTTCCCTTGCGCGTCGGTCACCCAGAGGTTGCCCTCCCGATCGATGGTCATGCCGTGCGGCTGCACGAACATCCCGTCGCCGAAGCGCTTCACGAGGGTGCCTGCCCGATCGAATTCGAGAATCGGCGGATCGCTTCGATGAAAGACCCAGATATTGCCCTTGGCGTCGGGATCGACGGAGATGACTCCGGCCCACGTGAGACCGGCGGGAAGCTTCGCCCAATTCTCGGCGACGTGGTACGGGTTCGGCAGCCCGTTGGATTGCGTGTTCGCGTCCGTCCCCGCCAGCCAAACGGCGGCGACGATGGCTGCCGCGAGCGTGAATTTCAGTCGGCCTGCATGTGACATCACAGTCCTCCCACGGAATGCGCGCGTGAATGGGGGGATGTTACGCCGCGACAACGCGCGTGTAAAGGCGAGGGCCGAGCCGAGTGTGCTCCATCGCCGGCCTGATAGGCCCGGCCTACGTACGTAGGGCGGACCCTATTGGGTCCGCCGTCACTATTCGTGCCGCAGCGCGACCATCGGATCGACCCGCGACGCGCGGCGCGCGGGCACATAACACGCGGCCCCGGCGACGATGAGGAACATCATCGCGACGCCCACGAGCGTGACCGGATCGTTCGGCTGCACGCCGAACAGCAGGGTTCGGAGAAACCGGCTCGTGAACCACACCCCCGCGGCGCCAAGCAGAATCCCGATCGTCGTCAACCGCAGTCCATGTCCCAGCACATGGCGGACGATGCCGAACGGATCGGCGCCGAGTGCCATGCGAATCCCCCACTCTTGCGTCCGGCTGCCCACCGAATAGGCCATCACGCCGTACAGTCCGATGACCGCCAGGAACAGAGCGACCAGCGCGAAGACGCCCGCTCCCGCGCCGTAGAGTCGGGACTCCGCCAGCGCCTCGGACAAGCGCTGGCGAAAGGTCGCCATGTCGTAAACGGCCAGTCCAGTGTCGAGGTCGGTCAACGTCCTTCGAATGCCGGGGACGATCGCCGCCGGACTCGCGGTGGTTCGAATCGCAATCATCATCGAACTGTGGCCCCACTTGGCATCGTCGCTCGGTGGCTGCACAGCCGAGTAGTACACGTCCAGGTTGGAAGGGGACGCGTTCGGAAGCATGCCGAGACTGCGCGGCGTGTCGGGGACAACGCCAATCACTCGTGCCGACGGAGCGTCGACAGCCCGTACCTCCCGTCCAACAGGATCGGTCGAACCGAAGTAGCGGGCGGCAAACGACCGGCTGATGATGACCGCTGGTGGCGAGCCGGCACCATCCGCCGACGTGAACTCGCGGCCGCTCAGCACCGGTATGCGAAGCGCCTGAAAGTATCCCGGGGCCACCGATGAAAAATTCAGCGGCGCGCCGTCCACGGGGTGTCCGGCGATCGCCAGAGGCCAGTAGCCGAGATCGGTCTGCTGGAACGGAAAGACGGTTCCGGCCGCGACGCCTTCCACGCCGGGCAAACGCGCAAGCGACTCGACGAGCCTGCCCCAGAATGCCGCCTGCTCGTGGACCTGCGGATATCGCCCGGGTGGAACGTTGATGCGAAACGACAGCACGTTGCCGGTTTCAAATCCAAGATCGCGGTTCACCAGGCGGACGAAGCTGTTGAGAAGGAGGCCCGCGCCACCCAGAAGGACGAGCGCAGCGGCGACCTGCACAACGACGAGTACCTGTGAAGGTCGGCCGGTCAAGGTCGTCGAGACGGTCTCCGATCGCAAACTCGTCGACGAGTCACTTCGAAGGACACGCGCGGCGACAAACGCGCCGACGATCACGCCCGCGGTCAGCGACAAGGCGAGTGCGGCGCCGAGCGCCGCGGCATCGAGCCGAATCTCGCTCAGCCTCGGCAGCATCCCTGCGGGCATGGCGTGCACGAAGGCGACAATGGCCATCGCGAGGAAGGAGCCGAGAAGGCTGCCTCCAACCGCCAGCAGCAGGCACTCGACGATGAGTCCGCGGGCCGCCTGCAGTCGGCTCGCCCCAAGCGCCAACCGGATTGCCAGCTCGCGGCGGCGATGACTCGCGCGGGCCAGCAGCAGGTTCGCCACGTTCGCGCAGGCGATTAACAACACGAAGAGCACGGCCACCTGAAACACCGTCAACGTCGGCTTGACGGCGCGCACCATCTGCTCGCGCAGCCCGCTCACGTCCATGCGTACCGGCCGCCGGCCATTCGGCAGCGGAGGCAACAGCACGTTCAGCTCGGCGGTCGCCCGCGCCGGCGTCACGCCTTCGGCGATCGACGCCACGACTGTAAACAAGCTGAAGCCGGTTGTCGGGCGAGCCAGCGGCGGCGGAGAAATCCGCGGCATCCAGAGCTCGAGGGCGTCGTCGAGCTGACCGGTTTCCGACCGGGTCACGATCGCGGTCCCCGGCGAGGGCAGATTAAAGCCTTCCGCCATGACGCCGACGATGCGCTGCGGGCGTCCGTCGAGCGTCAGCGTGCGGCCCACGACGTTCACGTCACGACCAAACTGACGATCCCAGCTCCGATGGCTGAGCACGACGACAGGTTCTCCTCCCGGCTGTTCGTCGACGTCTGTGAACGACCGACCCACGACCGGCCTGACGCCGAAGATCTCGAAGAATCCGGCGGAGACACGGCCGACATTCACGCGGACCGGTTCTCCGGCACCCGTGAGCGTCAGCGTCGAAACGAGATAGGCGGAGACGTGCGCAAGCGTCCGGCTCGCCGCGCGGAGCTGACGTAATTGATCGTCGGACACCGTCGACACCGTCGGTCCAGGCTGACGCGATTGGTCCCCCGCGGGCATCGTCTGAAGGATCTGCACGACGTGCGAGGCGTTCGGATACGGCAGCGGGCGCAGCAGGACGCTGTTGAAGATGGCGAAGACGGCGGTCGTGGCGCCGATGCCGAGCGCGAACGTCACCAGGGCGACGGTCGTGAATATGGGTGATCGCCGGAGATTTCGAAGAGCGTGGCGCACGTCCCTGACAGCGGTTTCGACGAACGGCAGCCCCCGGTGGTCGCGATACGTCTCTTTGATCTGATCCACGCCGCCGAACTCTCGCCGCGCGGCGGCGCGCGCGTCCGCCGCGGACATTCCGCTGCGCACGTGCTCCTGGGCCAGGAGATCCAGATGCGCCAGGATCTCATCGTGCAGATCGGCATCGGGTCGACGCCACATGAAAAGCGCCAGGAGCCGTGACAAAAGCACCCGTAAAGGAGTCATCGATGTTCCTCACGGTCCGCCGAAGCTTCGAGCGAAGGCGGACGCCACGTACGGTTTTTCACGGCACGCCCTCAAGGGCGTGCCCTGCAGGTGCCGTGTAGGGACGGTCTTCAGACTGTCCCTCGACGACTTAATCGCGCCTCCGCGCGGTTACGACTGTTCCTCGAGCAACCGGGTCATCATCGCCACCGTGCGCGCCCAGCTGTCGGCCTCCGCCTGGAGCTGCTTGCGCCCCGTCCGGGTGATCGAATAGAAGCGGGCGCGGCGATTGTTGTCGCTCGTGCCCCATTCACTCTTGATCCACCCTTTCTGCTCCAACCGCAGCAGCGCCGGATAGATCGTTCCCTGGTTGAGCGCGAGCGAGCCTTCCGCGATCTGCTCGATGCGGCGGGCGATGCCGTAGCCGTGCAGCGGGCTCATCCCGTCCAGCGTCTTGAGCACCATCAGGTCGAGCGTGCCGTAGGGAACTTCGGAGGGTGGCGGGGTCATCGCTGTGGCGGCTCCTCTGTTGATAGACAACATGACTCTGCCAAGTTTCATGTTGAAAGTCAACAGGTCGCGGAAGAAATATAGGGTTTTCCGGCCATTCCCCGACCGGTCGATCCTGACAATCAATTCAGAAACTCTTCAGGTATGCGCACCTGCGGGTTACGGTAGAATCTCGGTGAAAAGTCAGGGCGAAACTGACTCGCCTGGGGACAGAACGCCAAAACCGTTCGGTCAGGAGGACACATATGAAGCGTTCGCTGTTGGTTCTACTCATTGCCGGAGTGGCTTTGGTGGCTGGCTCTCGCGTTCAGGCCCACCATTCCTTCGCGGCCACCTACTTCGAGGACCAGACCCAGTCCATCGAAGGCAACCTGGTGCAGTTCCTCTTCCGGAACCCGCACTCGTTCGTTCACGTTGAGGCCCCGGACAAGGACGGCCAGACGCAGCGCTGGGCCGTTGAGTGGGGCGCCGGCGGTCAGTTGAACCGCCAGGGTGTGACCCGCGAGACGCTTCACCCCGGAGACCATGTGATTGTCACCGGCAACCCGGGCCGCAACCCGGCCGACCACAGACTGCGGATGAAAACCATCGTGCGTCCGTCTGACGGCTGGAAGTGGGGCGGCACCTTCGACTAAACCGCTGACTCCTTTTCGCGGCCGGGCACTCAATCGGGAGTGCCCGGCCGCTTCGTTCGCCTTCCTCACACCCCGCTCTTCCCTTCTCGTCCTTATCAAACCCCTTTAAGATAACCCGCGTGGTGGCGACGTCTTCGCGCGTACGACACCGACAATCGGCCGCCGTTCATCGGCCCTTGTGGGCTCACCCTTCTCTTCCGATCCTCCTGATTATCGCGGCTGGCGCGTGCACGTATTGGAACAGCCTCGCCGCGCCGTTCATCTGGGACGACCAGACCGCGATCGTCACCAACCGCACCATTCAGCATCTCTGGCCGATCGCCGACTCCCTGCGGCCGCCACGGGAAACCCCGGTCGCCGGGCGGCCGATCGTGAACCTGTCGTTCGCGATCAATTACGCGATCGGCGGCCTGTCGGAGACCGGCTATCACATCGCAAATATCGCGATCCACATCTGCTGCGCGCTGCTGCTTTTTGCGATCGTGCGGCGGACGTTGGCGAAACTGAAAAAGGGGTCGGGAGTCGTTTCCGGTGAAAGGTCCAAGGAAAGGACGCCCGGGGCGGTGAATGGAAACGACTCCCGACCCCTTTTTCTGGGCACCGGCGCGGCGCTGCTGTGGATGCTGCATCCGCTTCAAAGCGAGGCGGTGGACTACATCACCCAGCGCACCGAATCGTTGATGGCGCTCTTCTTTCTGCTGACGCTGTACTGCGCCATCCGGGCGCGCCCTGCACATCGTACGTGGGATCCGCCTTCAGGCGGAGCAGTCCGGCTAAGGCCGGACACTACGTACACGCCCAGGGATTCCGTCGATTGGCAGACGTTGTCGGTGATCGCTTGCGCCTGCGGGATGGCGTCGAAGGAATCGATGGTGACGGCGCCGGTGATCGTGATCCTCTACGACCGCGTGTTCGAGTTCGACTCGTTCGGCGAGGCGATTCGCGCGCGGAAGTACCTCTACGCCGGGCTGGCGGCGACATGGATCGAGCTCGCGGCGTTTCTCTGGGGACAGCCCCGGTCGACCGCCGGCCTGTCGACGGCGATCAGCCCCTGGACGTACTTGCTGAATCAGATTCAGATGATCGGCCGGTATCTGTGGCTCAGCCTATGGCCGCGCGATCTCATCCTGGATTACGGACTGCCTCGCGCGCTCGCGATCCGCGATGTGCTGGGGCCCGCGTTCGTCGTCATTCCGCTGCTGATCGCCGCCGCTGTCGCCCTCGTTCGATGGCCGGCGATTGGATTTCTCGCAGCGACATTTTTTCTCACACTGGCGCCGACCTCCAGCGTGATTCCGATCGCCAGCGAGGTTGGCGCCGAGCGCCGCATGTACCTGCCGTTTGCCGCGCTCGCCGTGCTCGCGGCGGTCTCGGTGCAGTTCCTGGTCGAGCGCATGCCCGCGGGCGACTCCCGCCGGCGCGCACGCGTCACGACGGCCTCGCTAACGGCCATCGTCCTCGTCGCGCTGGCGATCCGAACGGTTGACCGAAACGCCGACTACGCGACACCGGTGTCGCTCTGGCGAACCGTCGTCGACCGGCGGCCGCATGGCCGCGCCCGCATGGCACTGGCCACCGAGCTGATTGCGGCCGGCGACCATCCGCAGGCGCTGGCCCTGCTCCGCGAGGCGGTGCGCGACTATCCGGACGCCAGATTTGGACTGGGAACCGAGCTAATCGTCGACGGAAAGATCGACGAGGGCATCGCCGAGCTTCGCCCGTTCATCCGCGATCAGCCATCGAACCTGAATCGCATTCCGGCGCGGTTGCTCCTCGCGCAAGCCCTCTGGTCGCAAGGGAAGCTGGACGAAGCGGCAGAGGAGCTCCGCGTGATTGCGGACATGATGCCGTCAAACAGCGGCGTTCGCGCGAATCTGGCCGATGTGCTTTTCGCGGAGAAAAAGTACGACGAGGCGATCGCGCACTGGCAGAAGGCGCTCCGACTGGATCCGCAGTCGGCGCTCCTCCACCGCTCGATCGCCGAGGCCTACCTGCGCCAGAACGATGCCGCCCGCAGCGAGCCGCACGCGCGGGAGGCGGTCCGGCTCGAGCCCGGGAATCCAACCGCGCACAATCTGCTGGGAATCGCGCTGGCCTCCGAGGGCCACGTCGCCGAAGCGATCACGCAGTTTCAGGAGGCGTTGCGGATCAACCCCAACGATCCGCAAGTGCAGGGCAACCTCGAGCGGGCCCTTCTCGGCTCAAGCGCCCGCCGCTCAAATGCACGATGACGAATGCACAATGCATTGTGCAGCGCGCTTCATTTCGACATCGCGACGACGTCCTCGTAGCGGTGAATCTGGCCACCGTTGAACGCTTTGATGACCTCGCCGATGGGAGAGAGCGCGGTGGATGCGCGCGCACCCGGCGAGATCCGCCGGAACTGGGTGAACGGGAACCCGCGGTTCGAGATGGATCGAATGAACGTGCTCCTGGAGTCGATCGGGAACGTCGCCACGTTCTGCAGGAATTTCCTCCAGGCGTAGGCTTCCTGGAACAGGTACTGTTCGACGTTCGACGTGTAGAACGCCGACACGATGGCCCCGTGCTCGCGCACGTAGTCGCCCACCGCCCGCAGCGCCTTGTCGCCGCCGAAATCCCCCACTACTGGCACGATCGCGTTGTTCCTCTCGTAGTCGCGCAGGACGCGGAAATTTTCTTCCGTAGCCAGGTAGCTGCGGTGTTCGCCCTGGCCGTCGGTCTCCGCCATCAGATCGGCGTAGCTCGGAAACCCGCCGCCAGATCCACCGGCGCCGCCGTTTGGCGAAAACGAGTAATTCATGTCCGGCCCGCCGCGGTAGAACGCGGAGTAGACGTACTCGAGGCCCTTCAGATCGTCGGCGGAGAGACCAAACTTGTGATCTTTCACGAGCCGGTCCTTCGCCGCCTGCAGGTTCTCTTTGAACAGATCCTCGCTCGCCGGCGCGGCGCCGAACGCGGCGAAGAGTTGCTCGACAGTAGCGTTGGCGGCGACGTCGGCCGGGCGTTTTCTCGCGAACACGCGAGACAAGAATTCCGCCCGATTCGGCGACATCTCCACAAACGCCTTGTAGAGCAGTTGTTCGAGCAGGTTCCCACGGCGGATATCGACAATGAACGCCAGCTTGGGCCGCAGCGCGACGATGTAGGTGAAGTTCTGCTCCGGCCCCACACCGAGGTACACGCCGCCGACCGGCACGAGCGCCTTCAACTCGGGAATCACGGTCTGGAACGCGTTCTCGTTCGACAGGAAATTCTCCGACCGGAAGTAGCCGCCTGGTTCTGACACCTCGGTCATCAACTGCCAGAACACCGTGTCGCTCAACTTCGACGGAATGTCTTCCGCGCCCACGCGCGTCCCTGGAGTGAACGGCAGCACCCCGAGGCACAGCGAGACGGTGACGGCGGCAGCAAAAATCCGGCGGCGTGGAAACATTACCCTCTCCTGAAGTGTAGGGAATTGTAGACGAACCTCAGCGGCCCGGGCACTATAATCCGGAGGCGGTCATAAGAAGAATGACGAGAACGATCCGCTACGCGGCCCTGTTCGCCATCCTCTCCGTGGCGCTCGTGCCCGTACCATCGGCGCTCGGCGGCATCGCGCAGCCTGCGGCGCCCTCGTTCGCCTCACGCATCGAACGGCTGTCGGAGGAAGGCGGCGACTTCGACACCGACAATCTCATCTCGAACGAGCGCTCGTATCTCGACGTCGTGCCCGCACTGAAGACCGCCGGCGTGACGGGCGGCGCCTACATCGGCGTCGGCCCCGACCAGAATTTTTCCTACATCGCGCAGCTCCGGCCGTCCATCGCCTTCATCGTCGACATCCGGCGCGACAACCTGCTCCTGCATCTGTTGTTCAAAGCGCTGTTCGCGGAGGCGCAGACCCGGGTGGGCTATCTCAGCCTGCTCACCGGGCGATCGCCGCCCGACCGCATCGAGACGTGGCGCGACGCGAGCCTGCCAAAGCTCGTCGCCTACATCGACGAGGCCCGATCGAACCCGGACGCCGTGCAGCGCCTCGATCGCCGCGTGCGCGAGACCATCGCCGGCTTCGGGGTGCCGCTCACGCCCGCCGACGTCAACACGATCGCGCGGTTCCATCACGCGTTCATCAACGACGGGTTGTCGCTGAAATTCGAGAGCCGCGGGCGGCCTCCCCGCGAGGCATACCCCACGTTCCGCGATCTCCTGCTCGCGACCGATCGCGCCGGGCGATTGTGGAATTTCCTGGCCTCGGAGCGCGACTTTCAGTTCGTGCGGTCGCTCGAGGGCCAGGATCTCGTCATCCCCGTGGTGGGCGATCTGGGCGGCCGTCGGGCGCTCGGCGCCATTGCGGACCTGATGACCGCACGCGGCGACCGCCTGTCGGCGTTCTACATCTCGAATGTCGAGACGTACCTGTACGGCGACAAGTATTCCCAGTTCGCCAGAAACGTCACGCGCCTGCCGCGCGACGCGCGCAGCGTGATCATCCGCTCGACGTTCCGCAACTCGGTCAGCTCGTCAGAGATCCAGCCGGCCAACCAGTTCGTGTCGGCGAACAAGCGCTGATTACACACGCACACGTGGCATTTCGCGTTTTGCGTTTTGGGTTGACGCTGTCCGCCGCCGCTGTCTGTGTCGTGGCGGCTGACGTCCCCCGCCAGCTGATCTGGGCCGGCGATCCCGAAGGAGGCGCGCCCTTCGTCGAAGCCGACCCCTCCCACCCGGATCGGGTGATCGGATTCGACGTCGACGTCGCCGCGCTCATCGCCGGCGGTCTCAACCGCACCCCGCGCTTCCAGAACATCACGTTTACCTCGATCGACCAGTCAATCGCACGCGGTGACGCCGACATCGGTCTGAGCGGCATCGAGGACACACCGGCTCGACGCGCCGCTCTCGCGCCGACCATCCCCTACTACGAGTTCCGCGAAGTCTTGAGCGTTCGAGATGCCGACGCCGGCCGCCTCAGAACGCTCGCCGACCTGCGCGGCCGCAAAGTCGCGACCCTGGGCGGCACGATCGCCTACGAGATTCTTCTGCGTGCCCAGCGCGAGCACGGCATCACCGCGATTTCCTTCGAGGATGACGTGCACCCGTACAGCGATCTGGTGCTTGGACGCGTCGACGCCGTACTGCTGGACAACGTGCTCGCCGAGCGCCGGCATCGGACGATTCCCGGATTCACGATTCAGCCCGACACCGTCGCGATCGGGCACTATGTGGGCGTCCTGGCCGCGCAAAACGGCTTGTTACGCGATGCGATCGACGAGATCCTTCGCGGCGCCATGCGCGACGGCACGCTCGAGCGGATCTTCCGGAAATGGAACGTGTGGAACGACGATCAGCGCGAGCTCTATCGCCGGCTGCTGGCCGGCGAGGCGGTGCCCTCGGTCGTGGGGCTCGATATCGCGGCGAGCGCCGCAACCGTCTCGCGCTGGGAGGCGGCGCGCCGCTACCTGCCGTCCCTTCTGCAGGCGTCGATCGTCACCATCGTCTTGTCGTGCCTCGCGATGTTCCTCGCCGTCGCATTCGGCGTGCTGATTGCCATCGGCCGCGTGTACGGGGCGCGACCTGTCCGCGCGGTGCTGATCGGCTATGTCGAACTGATCCGCGGCACGCCGATTCTGTTGCAGTTGTTCGTGCTCTATTACGGACTCGCCGCCGCCATTCGGCTGCCGGCGTTCGTCGCGGCGCTGCTCGGGTTGGCGCTGAACTATGCCGCCTACGAGAGCGAGATTTACCGGGCGGCGCTCGAGGCGGTGTCGACCGGCCAGCTCGAGGCGGCGCGGACGCTCGGCCTGAGCGAGCGCCAGGTGCTGACGCTGGTCCGCGCGCCCCAGGCGTTCCGGCTGGCCCTGGCGCCGATGACCAACGACTTCGTCGCGCTGCTCAAGGACTCCTCGCTCGTCTCCGTGCTCACGGTCCTCGAGCTCACGAAGCAGACGCAAATCTTCGCCACCAACCTCGGAAGCTGGGTGATACCAGGCACGATGTGCGCGGCGCTGTATCTGGTGATGTCGATGCCGCTCTCGGCCCTGGCGCGGCGTCTCGAGCGGCGGTGGAAGGCAGCGACCCCGTGACCAACATCGTGCTTCGGCTCGACGAGGTTCAGCTTCGGCGCGGCGCACGGCTGATTCTCGCCGGGGTCACGCTGCAGGCCTCGCCGAGCGAGCTCGTCGCGGTCATGGGGCCGTCCGGCTCCGGCAAGACAACGATCCTCCGCGCTGTCGCTGGTCTCGAAGCCTTCGAATCCGGCCGCATCGTGGTCGACGATGTGGCGCTCGAGGGCGGCTCGGCCACCTCAGGGGACACCCTTCGCCGGCTTCGGCGAAAGGTCGGGATGGTCTTTCAGTTTCATTGCCTGTTCGAGCACCTGTCGGCGCTCGACAACGTGTGCCTGGCCCCGATTCACGCGCACGGCGTGGCGCCGCGGGACGCCGGGCGGCGCGCGCGCGAGCTCCTGACGGCGTTCGGCGTCGACCACCGCGCCGGCGCGTGGCCTCGCGAGCTGTCAGGCGGCGAAGCGCAGCGCGTGGCGATTGCACGCGCGCTCGCCGTCGATCCGCCCGTGCTGCTGATGGACGAGCCGACCGCGTCGCTCGATCCCCTCCGCCGCGAAGAGCTCGGCGAGCTGCTCGGGCAACTGCTGAACCAGGGCCGCACCCTCGTCGTCGCCACGCATGACGAGGACTTCGCACGCAGCTATGCGACGCGCATCGTCCGCATGGACGGCGGCCGCGTCACGGCGCAGTAGGTCAGCCCGTTGCGTCACGGCGCCGACGATGCTACCGTCGTCTGATCCGATGGCCGACGGAAGACCGTTCATCGACATCCCGCCGGAGGAATTTCGTCGACTGGGGTACCGCGCGGTCGATCTTCTCGCCGAACACCTCGCGGCCCTGTCGCGACAACCGTGTCGCACGCCCGTACCGGAAGACGTGCGGCGAGAGCTCATGGAGCAACCGCTGCCTGACGGCCCGACCGAGGCTGATGCACTGCTCGAATATGTCGGCTCCAGAATCCTGCCCTACCCGATGGGGAACAACAGCCCGCGGTTCTTCGGCTGGGTCAACTCGTCTGCGATCCCGCTCGCCTCGCTTGCGGAGCTGCTCGCCTCGGGGCTGAACCCGAGCGTCGCGGGCGGTGACCACGCCGCCACATACGTCGAACACGCTGTCCTCCGCTGGGTTCGACAGATCGTCGGGTTTCCGCCGACGAGCGGCGCCATCCTGACGAGCGGCGGTTCAGTCGCGAATCTGATCGGTCTGGCCGTGATGCGTCACGCGAAGACTGACGGACAGGTCCGGGCGCACGGTATGGGAGGCATTCGGCCGACGATCGTGGTCTACACGTCGACCGAGGGTCACAGCTGCATTCAAAAAGATATCGAGCTCCTCGGAATCGGCCACGCGAATCTCCGCCGCGTTGCGGTCACGTCCGATTGGCGTATGGATCTGCGCGCGCTCGAGGCACAGATCGCGCAGGACCGGGCGGCGGGACTGATGCCCGCGTGCGTCGCGGCCACCGCCGGAACCGTCAACACCGGCGCGATCGATCCGCTGGGCCAACTTGCCGATTTCTGTCGCGACCAGGGCCTCTGGTTCCATGTCGATGCCGCGTACGGCGGTCCCGCGGCGCTCTTGCCTGAGTTGGCCGACGTGTTCAACGGTCTCGAGCGGGCCGACAGCGTCGCGGTCGACCCGCACAAATGGATGTACGTGCCGGTCGAATGCGGATGCGCGCTGGTGCGGGACGCGCGCGCCATGCGGGACGCGTTCTCGCTGGTTCCGCCGTACCTGCGTGATGACACGGCCCTTCCCTGGTTCTCGGAGTTCGGCATCCAGCAGAGTCGCGGATTCAGGGCGCTCAAGCTCTGGATCGCGCTCCGGCAACTTGGCGTGAACGGGTACCGCGAATCGATCGCACACGACATCGCGCTCGCCCGATCGCTGCAGAAGCGTCTCGGCGCTGCGCAGGATTTCGAGCTTGTCGCCGCCGGTCCGCTGAGCATCACCTGCTTTCGATATCGCCCGGAGGGGGCCGCGCAGGATGCGGACATCGATCGCCTGAACCGAACGATCCTCGACGCGGTCCAGGCTGAAGGACGCGTGTTTCTGACCGGCACCGAATTGGGCGGTCGCTTCGTGCTCCGCGCGTGCATCGTGAATTTCCGGACGCGCGAGTCCGACCTGGACGCGTTGCTCGACGCGATCCGCCGCGTGCACGCGAAGGCCTAACCCTTCCACCTGGCTTTCGTGCCCCGTAGGTCGACGTGCACGAACGGCGGATGCGCCGACGTCGGGGGATAGAACGCCATCCCGCCTTGGAAGGTCTGAAACCCTGGACGCACAAGCATGCCCTCGATGGCGTCGTAGAGGTATTTCGAATCCTGAGTGTCCACCCGGTTGTCGCCGTTGAGGTCGTCCATCACGCCTTTGTCATGCTTGTCGACGAAGACGTCCGCCGCGCGTCCCCACTGATGCATGCTGTAGAGCACGTCGCCGATGACGTGGTTGTAGAACGGCGTGCGATACCCGCTCATGACGTGCAGGGTGTCGACGCTCGCGCCCAGCGAGTTGGCTAGTTGCAGCACCGCCTCGAGCTTGAGCGGCAGCCGCTCGTGCAGCACGACGTACTTGGGATACTCGTTGGGCGGGCCTTCCTTGCAGACGAACTGCTTGAGGCGGAAGTGCGGCGAGACCTTCGTGTCCTCGCTCTTCTTGGTCACTTCGATGAACCCTGCCGGCGGCAGATAGATGGGATTGCCGTTCAATGACTTCGCGGGATACTGACCGATTTTGTAGCCGTTCAGAACGCCGTCCCGCGCCGCGCTTGCCGGAACCATCACGAAGACGTGCAGGTCGATCGGATCTTCGTTGTTCGGTCCCTCGAACCGCAGATCGTACACGCCCGTTTGGACCGGCGCGACCCACCGCCACTTCCCGGAACCGTACTGATTGACGACGCCCGTCTTGGTCGTGAGGGTGTAGTCACCCGCTGGTCCATCCACCGCCTGCAACGTCATCGCGGCGCCGGGGAGGACGAACGCCGCGGCGTCGCGATATCTGGACGTCTCGTTGTTGTACGCGACTGCGAAGTCCGCGGTCTTCGGGTCGAATCCATCGGCCGCGTCGAGCAAAGACGACCCTGCCGCGCTCACGAGCGCCCAAAAAGCCAGGCTATAGACCAGAGGCCGCCTTCTGCTTCGCGACACGTCGCCAAACTGTACATCGCCGTTTTCGTCCCAGGCGGTGAAATAGGTGAGAAAAGGACGCCCGCGACTTCGAGGAATTCCTCGCGCACGAGCCGCTTCCGCTATCAAATTCCCTTGAAACGCACTAAAATCGCGAGGCGTCTAAAGGCGCTGGAGGTGCTATGAAAGCAGTTGTTGTGTTGACGGTGTTGACTCTGGCCGGGCTCGGCCTGGCGGCGGCGCCGGTCGCGGCCGGCGATCTGAAGGTCGGCGATCAGGCGCCAAATTTCAAGCTACAGGCAACAGACGGCAAGACTTACGAGCTCTCGAGCTTCAAGGGCAAGGAAGCGGTCGTGCTCGCGTGGTTCCCGAAAGCGTTCACGCAGGGCTGCACGATCGAGTGCAAGTCGCTCGCCGAGCACGGCGACATGATCGACAAGTACAACGCCAAGTACTTCATGATCAGCGTTGATCCGCTGGAGGGTGACAAGGGAAACATCGCGTTCGCCAAAGAACACGGTGGCAACAAGTTCCCGCTCCTCAGTGATCCCGCCAAGGACACGGCCAACGCGTACGGCGTCCTCAACGCGGAGCGCGGGTTCGCGAACCGCTGGACGTTCTACATCGGCAAGGACGGCAAGATCACCGCGATCGACAAGACGGTGAAGCCGGCCACGTCCGCCGAAGACATGGCTGCCATGCTCAAGCAGCTGGGAGTCGAGGACAAAAAGAAGTAAAAAGGCAGAAGACAGAAAGCAAAAGGCAGAAGTGAAGGTCAAACTTTACTTTTGCCTTTTTGCCTTTTAGGTTTTGACTTTCTCAGGCGCGTCCCATTTCCCCGTCCCCTACCCGTCCAGCCGAGCTATAATCCGCCACCTCGAAAGAAGGGAGCAAACCGTGAACAAACCCAACTCCGCATGGCTACTGCGCCTCGTCCCCCTGGCGTGCTTGCTCGCGTGGGTCGCGATTCCGGCGATCGGTCAGAGCGGGGCGCCCAAGGGCGAGTGGCGGAGCTACGGCAACGACATCGGCAACACCCGATACTCGCCCGTCGACCAGATCACGGCGAGCAACTTCAAGAACCTGGAAGTCGCCTGGCGCTTCAAGACGGACAACCTTGGACCGCGTCCGGAGTTCAACCTCGAAGGGACGCCGCTGATGGCGAACGGCGTGGTCTATGCGACAGCCGGAACGCGGCGGGCGGTCGTCGCGCTCGATGCGGCCACGGGTGAGCTGCTGTGGGTGCACAGCGAGCGCGAAGGCCCGCGCGGCGCCAACGCGCCGCGTCAACTCTCAGGCCGCGGCCTGGCGTACTGGACCGACGGCCGTGAGGAGCGCATTCTCTACGTCACGCCTGGCTATTCCCTCATCGCGCTCGACGCCAAGAGCGGCGCTCCGGTTCGCGGTTTCGGCGTCAACGGCGCGGTCGATCTGAAGCTCGATGACGATCAGGAAATCGATCTCGTCACTGGCGAAGTCGGTCTCCATGCGACGCCGATCGTCGCCAAGGACGTCGTGGTCGTCGGAGCCGCGCACCGACCAGGCGGCGTCCCGCGCGGGAAGACCAACGTGAAGGGGTTCGTCCGCGGATTCGACGTGCGGACGGGCAAGCGCCTCTGGATCTTCCACACGATCCCGATGATCGGTGAGTTCGGCAACGACACGTGGGAAAAGGATTCGTGGAAGTACACGGGAAACGCGGGCGTCTGGGGTCAGCTCGGCATCGACGAAGACCTGGGGCTCGTGTATCTGCCTGTCGAGTTGCCGACAGGCGACTTCTACGGCGGCAATCGGCCCGGCGCCGGCTTGTTCGGCGAGACGCTCGTCGCGGTCGATCTCAGGACCGGCGAACGGAAGTGGCACTACCAGTTCATCCACCACGGGATCTGGGACTACGACATGGCGAACCCCCCGATCCTCCTGGACATCACGGTCAACGGCCGGGCGATCAAAGCGATCGCGCAGCCGACCAAACAGTCGTTTCTCTACGTCTTCGATCGCACCAACGGCCAGCCGGTCTGGCCGATCGTGGAGCGGCCGGTGCCGAAAGGCGACGTGCCGGGCGAGTGGTACTCCCCGACGCAGCCGTTCCCGACCAAACCGCCGGCGTACGATCGCCAGGGCGTCTCGATTGACGATCTGATCGACTTCACGCCCGAGCTGCGGGCGGAGGCGGTGAAGCTCGTGTCGAAGTACAAGATTGGGCCGATGTACACGCCGCCGGTGATGAGCAAGGTCGACGGCCCGATCGCCGCGCTGGTGCTGCCGTCGGCAGGCGGCGGCTCGAACTGGGCGGGCGGCTCTTACGATCCGGAGACGCACCGGCTCTACGTGTATTCGCAGACCAATGTCTCGTCGATGGGTCTCGTGCCGGCGCCCCCGAATAACGACTTCGGCCTGGTCTCGGGGAACGCTGCCACTGCGGCAGCTCGCGCCGCCGGGGCCGGTCGCGGGGCCGGGGCCGGTCGCGGGGCCGGGCCCGGACGCGGACCCGGGGCTGCGGCGCCCGCGGGCCCCGGAGGACCCCCGCCAGCGGTCGTGCCTTCTCCAGCGACCGCGGCCGCGATCGCTGAAGGCGGTGGCGGCGGCGGCACGACCGTGCAGGGACTGCCGCTGATCAAACCGCCGTGGGGACGCATCACGGCGTTCGACATGGACAAGGGCGAGATCGCCTGGCAGATCGCGCACGGCGAAACGCCGGACAACGTTCGCAATCATCCCGCGTTGAAAGGGCTCGCCATCCCCCGGACCGGTCAACCGGGAATCGTCGGCACGCTGGTGACAAAGACGCTCCTGATTGCCGGCGAATCGCGTGTCACGACGACGCCTCAGGGACGTGGGGCGATGCTTCGCGCGTACGACAAGGCGACGGGCAACGAAGTGGGGGCCGTGTTCATGCCGGCGCAGCAGAGTGGGTCGCCGATGACCTACATGCTGAACGGCAAGCAGTACATCATCGTCGCGATTGGCGGCGGGACGTTCCCCAGCGAATACATGGCGTTCAAGCTGGCCGAGTAACAGTACGTAGGCCGGGCCTTATCAGGCCCGGCGTCCGGCGGGGCTGATAAGCCCCGCCCTACATCCCAATTTCGCTACGCGTTGTGTGGGAGCAAACGGTGAAACGAACCTACTCCGCCTGGCTTCTGTGGCTCGTCCCGCTGGCGAGCCTGCTCTCGGTGGCGACGCTGCCCGTTGCCGGGCAGAGCGGGGGAACCACGAAGGGCGAATGGCGCGCCTACGGCGGTGATCTGGCCAATACGCGGTACTCGCCGCTCGATCAAATCAACGCGACGAACTTCAAGAACCTCGAAGTCGCATGGCGGTTCAAGACCGACAACCTCGGACCCCGCCCGGAGTTTCAGCTGGAGGGCACGCCGCTGATGGCCAACGGCGTCGTGTACGCGACGGCGGGGACGCGGCGGGCGGTCGTCGCGCTCGACGCGGGCACCGGCGAGTTGCTGTGGACGCACAGCGAGCGCGAAGGCGTCCGCGCCACCAATGCGCCGAGACAGCTCTCGGGCCGCGGCCTGGCGTACTGGACGGACGGACGCGAAGAGCGAATCCTCTACGTGACGCCGGGCTACCGCCTTATCGCGCTCGACGCCAGGAGCGGGACGCCGGTGGCGGGGTTCGGCGCCAACGGCGTGGTCGATCTCAAGCTCGATAACGATCAGGAAATCGATCTGCTTACCGGCGACGTCGGGCTGCACGCGACTCCGCTGGTTGGAAAAGACGTCGTCGTCATCGGCGCGGCGCACCGGCCCGGCGGCGTACCGCGCGGCAAGTCGAACGTGAAAGGGTTTATTCGCGGATTCGACGTCCGCACGGGCAAGCGGCTGTGGATCTTCCACACCATTCCGTCCATCGGCGAATTCGGCAACGAGACCTGGGAAAAGGACTCCTGGAAGTACACCGGCAACACCGGGGCGTGGGGCCAGCTCGCGATGGACGAGGAGCTCGGCCTCGTCTACCTGCCGATCGAGCTCGCGACCGGCGACTACTACGGCGGCACGCGCCCGGGCAGCAACCTGTTCAGCGAAACACTTGTCGCCGTCGATATGAAAACCGGCGAGCGCAAGTGGCATTACCAGTTCGTACATCACGGCATTTGGGACTTCGACATGGCGGCGCCTCCGATCCTCGCCGACATCACGGTTAACGGGCGTGCGATCAAAGCCATTGCGCAGCCCACCAAGCAGGCGTGGCTGTACGTGTTCGACCGCACGAACGGTCAGCCGGTGTGGCCGATCGTCGAGCGGCCCGTCCCCAAAGGCGATGTGCCGGGCGAATGGTACTCGCCGACGCAGCCGTTTGTGACGAAGCCGCCGGCGTTCGATCGCCAGGGCGTGTCGATTGACGACCTCATCGATTTCACGCCCGAGCTGCGCGCGGAAGCGGTCACCCTCGTGTCGAAGTACAAGCTCGGACCGCTGTTCACACCCGCGGTGGTCAGCAAGGTCGAAGGCCCGCTGGCCACACTGCACATGCCGCTCGCCGGCGGCGGCTCGAATTGGCCTGGGGGCTCGTACGATCCCGAAACCCATTTCTTTTACATCTTTTCGCAAACCGCGCCGGGGACGCTTGGTCTCGTTCCCGCGCCGGAAGGTAACGATGCGGGTTGGGTGTCTGGCATCGCGAGAGCGAATCAGCCGGCAGGCGGTCGTGGCGCTGCGGCGGGCGGCCGCGGAGGTGCTGCAGCACCAGCGGCGGCCGCCGAGGGCGGCGGCGGCGGCCTGACGGTGCAGGGCTTGCCGTTCATCAAACCGCCGTACGGGCGTCTCACCGCCATCGATCTGAACAAGGGCGACATCGCCTGGCAGGTCGCGCACGGCGAAACGCCCGACAACATCAGGAACAATCCGGCGCTCAAGGGTCTGACGATCCCGCGAACCGGCCAGCGCGGCCTCGCGGGGACTCTCGTCACCAAGACGCTGGTGATCGCGGGAGAACCGCAGACCACAACGACGCCGCAGGGCCGTGGCGCAATGCTCCGGGCCTACGACAAGGCGACGGGCAACGAGATGGGCGCCGTGTTCATGCCGGCGCAGCAGAGTGGATCGCCGATGACCTACATGCTGAACGGCAAACAGTACATCATTGTCGCGATTGGCGGCGGTACCTTCCCCAGCGAATACGTGGCGTTCAAGCTGGCCGACTAACAGTCGTCGGTCCGCCTCCGCGCGTCGCAATCAACGGCGCGCTTCGGCGAGACTACGCAGTGGCCGGAGGAGCCATCGTCCCAGGCCGCGAGAACCGCAGCAGGGCGACCGCGCCAAACCCCACGGTCCACGCGACGTACTCCACCAGAAAACCGACCAACGCCAGCGTGCCGGTGAGCGGGAAGACCAGGATGCCGGCCAGTCCCACCAGACGCGCAATCAGCACCGGTGACATCAGCAGCACGACGCCGGTGATCGCCGTGACATAGGGGCTGCGATCGTGCCAATCGAAGCGCCTGTTGACCAGACGGCCGAGATTGGCGGCCACCGCCGTAAAACCAACCAGCCCGACCACGGCCAGCGCCAGCACCGCGAAGGGAACCAGCACCAACAGCGGGATGCCGATGATCGTCACGACGAGCACCAGAACCGTGAGGATCAGGACGGGAATGAACAGGATCTGCGCGAGGAGGCCGACGAGACCGGCCCTGACCGGCTCGGCAACCGCCCGCACACCAACGCGCTCGACGTACTCGCGGCCGACCATCATGACGAGCGACACCAGCACGAAGAGGACCGCCACGCGCGCGAGTGTCGCCGTGAGCGCGAAGAGTCCCGCCGCAGCACCGAGGAATGGAAACAGCAAACGACCCGCCTCCAGGCGGTCCCATCGCCATCGGCCGACATCGAAGTTGCCCGTGCCGACGTCAACAACCTTCCCGCCGATTCTGGCGCCGGGATCGCGCTTCAACGGGGCGCCGATCGACACGACATCACCCGCCACATCGGCGTGCGGCCCGAGATCGACACCGCCGCCGATCCCCACGGCGTTGCCCGTCACTTCTCCGTCTATGCGTGCGGATCCGCCAATCGCAACGACGTCGCCATCGATGACTTCGCCCTCATTCACGGTTACGCTGCCGCCGAATCTGACGCGATCGTTGCCGGTGTCATGGGGCCGGCGTGGACGCTCGGGTGGAACTGGCGGCGCGGGCGCGTCTGGCGCCGCCGGTGCAGCTTCCGCCGGGGGTGAGGCGGGCGCAGGCGGCGCACTCACCGCCGGAGGTGCGGCGGGCGCAGGCGGCGGGACGGACGGGCCAAACAACCGCTGTCTGGCGTCTGCGTCGAGATAGGAAAGACGCAGAACCAGATCGGCGTCCGCCCCGAGCTTGTCGCGCAGTTCGGCGCCGGTCGCCGGCGCGCCGTCGATGGCGATGGTCCCGTCGGCAAGCTCGATCGAGCGCACGCGGCGGTTGTCGCGCTTGGGCCGCAACGCCAGGCCGTTACGCAACGGCAACACGTCAAAACGCCGTTCAATCTGCTGGCGCAGCGCGTCCTGTTGTGCGGCCGACACCGATTGGGCGGACGCCACATCGCCGCGCATCGTCGGAAGCGCGACAAGCACCACGACTGCAGCGGTCAAAGCGACCCGTGTCATTGTGAGGACTCCTCTTCTGATTCGAGCAGGCGCTGCAACCAGTACAGCGCCACAAGGCCGACGAGCACGAGAACCGCCAATGCGGCCGAAGCCGTCGAGGTTGCGAGCCCGCCGGCCGCCGCGCGGCCGATCGTCCCCAACACATCCCACATGCTCACGCCCACGCCAATCGACGTCGCGAGCCACACGCACCCGGCCACGAGCAGCTCGATGGCGCGGACCAACGCACGGCCCATGAGCGGCAGCAGCATGACGCCCGCGGCCGCGATGAAGCTGAGGCCGATAATCACCAGGCCGGCAGTGCGCGCAAATCTGGCTGCTGGGCGGTCCAGCGGCCGCAGCCACTTCATCTATGTACTTCTACGTGAGGTGAGGACCCGATGTTGCAAATCGGAGCACTATAATTCGATCATGCGACTTCTTGTCACCACCATCATCCTCGCGGTTGTCGATGCCAGTGGCAGCGGGCAGGCGCTCGCCGCCGGCCGCCCCATCGCCGTCGCCGATCTGCTCGCCATGCAGCGCGTCAGCGAACCGCAGCTTTCGGCCGACGGAAGCCGCGTCGTCTATACGGTCGGCGTGCCCGACCTGGCCGCCAATCGCACGGCTCGCAATGTGTGGGTCGTATCGACCCGGGGTGGAGACGCGCGCGCGCTGACGGCCACCGGAAAGGATTCCGGCGCGAAGTGGGCCCCCGACGGTCGCCGGATCGCCTTTGTCTCTTCGCGCGGCGGCAGCGCGCAGATCTATCTCCTGACCATCGACGGCTCGGCAGACGCTCGGCGGCTCACGAATCTCTCGGGCGGCGCCGACAACGTGGTGTGGTCGCCCGACGGCCGGACGATCGCGTTTACCTCGGAGGTGTATCCCGATTGTCGGGACGAGGCGTGCAACGCGAAGCGCGACGAGGAGCGTAACAGCAATCCGGTGCGCGCACGCGTGTACGACCGCCTGCTCTATCGGCACTGGACGTCGTGGAGCGAAGGCAAACGCAATCACCTGTTCGTCGTGCCGGCCGGGGGCGGCGAGCCGCGCGACCTGACGCCTTCTGCCGACTACGACGTCCCGCCGCGCGAGCGCGAGGGACCGCATCCCATCGCCTTTGCTCCAGACAGCCGGACCGTCTGTTTTACCGCGGTGGCCGATCGTGTGGAAGCAACGAGCACCAACGGCGATCTCTTCGAGGTTGACGTCACGGGCGGCTCGCCGACACGGCTGACCACGAACCCCGGCTTCGACGGCGCTCCCGCGTACGCGCCGGACGGCAAGACAATCGCCTATCACTCGCAGGCGCGCGCCGGCTACGAGTCTGACAAATGGCGCCTGATGCTGTATGACCGCGCGTCCGGACGCCACACGAGCCTCACCGACGCGTTCGACCGAAGCGTCGACCAGGCCGTCTGGTCCACGGACGGGGCTTCGATCTACTTCAATGCAGAGGATCGCGGCGAGATGCCGATCTTTGTCGTGCCCGCCGCCGGTGGAACGCCTCGTGCGCTGACCCCCGGCGTGTTCGCCGGCGAGTTCGACGTGAACGGCGCGTCGATCGTGATCGCGCGCAGCAGCCTAGAATCGCCGGTCGAGCTGTATGCGGTGGACCTTAATGCCCCGCCGCGACCGCTGACCAGCCACAATCAATCGCTGCTGTCCCCGCTCGATCTGGCAAAGCCGGAGTCGTTCACCTTCGCCGGCGCCGGCGGCACCGCGGTGCAGGGTTTCCTCGTCCGGCCGCCGGCCTTCGACGCGTCCAGGAAGTATCCGGTGCTGATGCTCCTTCACGGCGGACCGCAAACGCAGTGGAGCGACTCGTGGAGCTATCGCTGGAACGCACAAACTTTTGCGTCTCCCGGCTACGTCATCGTCATGATCAATCGCCGCGGGTCGACCGGCTTTGGCCAGAAGTTCACCGACGAGATCACGATGGACTGGGGCGGCAAGGCGTTCGAGGACGTCATGAAAGGCCTGGACTACGTCCTCTCCACGTACGCGTTTACGGATCCACAGCGCGTCGGCGCCGCCGGCGCCTCGTACGGCGGTTACATGATCGACTGGCTCGCCTCGCACGCGAAGGGGCGGTTCCGAACCCTCGTCTCGCACGCGGGCGTCTACGATCTGACGAGCATGTACGGCTCGACCGAAGAACTGTGGTTTCCGGAGCACGATTTCGCCGGCACGCCGTGGACCAACGCAGCCAGCCACAAGAAGTGGTCGCCGGACACGTACGCCGCCGACTTCGGAAGATACAAGACGCCGACACTCGTGATCTGCGGCGAGCAGGACTACCGCGTGCCGTACACGCAGAGCCTCGAGTTCTTCACCGCGCTCCAGCGTCAGGACGTGCCGTCGAAACTCGTGGTGTTTCCCGATGAGGGACACTGGATTCTGAAGCCGCAGAACAGCCGGATGTGGTACGGCGAAGTGCTCGGGTGGCTGCAGACATATCTCGCGCCAACGCGAGGTTGACCCGCTCCATGCCTCGCGCCACCGCTCTCGCCGCGCTGAGCTGCACCGTTGCCGTCGCGCTCGCCTGCAGCGACCGCCCTCCCCCTCAACAAAGCCACTCAACGCCCACCACGACGGCTCCAGCCCCTGCACCGACGTTGTCAGTCGAGGGGGACACCCGCCTGCTGATCTTCGCGCCGCATCCCGACGATGAGGTACTGGCGGCCGGAGGCCTGATTCAGCATGTCCGGGAGGTGGGGGGCACCGTCCACGTGGTGTACCTGACCGACGGCGAAAGCTATACCGCGAGCGTCAAGGTCGAACAGCACGTGCAGCGACTCACCGCCTCGAATTACCGCGCGTATGGTCTCCAGCGGGCACAGGAAGCGCGAACCGCACTGCGCACGCTCGGGGTCGGGGCGTGGTCGCTGACGTTTCTCGGCTTCCCGAACGGCGGCCTCAATCGCTTGATGACGACGTACTGGTCGGAGCGCCACGCCGCGTACCGGTCGCCGTACACCCGTAAGAATCGGCCGACGCGATCGGAGACCTTCGTGCCCGACACGGAGTTTCGCGGAGAAGATCTCACGCAGGAGCTGGCCGAGATCATCGGCGATTTCAAACCATCCATCGTGCTCGTGCCGAGGCCCGAAGATCAGCACGCCGATCATTGCGCGGCGTGGTTCTTTGTCGCCGACGCGATCGGCGACGTCGTCCGCGTCCGTCCAAAATTTCGCACGGACCTGATCGCCTACATCATCCACTACAACGCCTGGGGCTTCGAGGACGACGATCCCGTCCTGCAGCCGCCGGAGGATCTGGATGCCGGCCTGTCGGGATGGCTGATTGTTCCACTGAGCGATCGCGAGGTGAACACGAAACGCGACGCGATCCACAAGTTCAAGAGCCAAATGGACATCATGGGCTGGTTCCTCGACGGTTTCGCGCGGCGCAACGAAGTGTTCTCGCGGCCGGCGCCGCCGCACGTCACTCTGCCGGTCAGCCACAGCGCGTGTGATGACTTCGAGGACCACAGCGCCCGATAACTCGTGCCCACCTCCCAGCGGATCGATTCACTCGATGTCTTCCGCGGCGTCACCATCGCCGCGATGATTCTGGTCAGCACGCCCGGCACGTGGGAAGCCGTCTACACGCCGCTCGACCACGCGGCGTGGCACGGCTGGACCCCGACCGACCTGATCTTTCCGTTCCTGCTGTTCGCCATGGGTGCGGCCGTGCCCGTGGCGCTGGCGCGCCGCCGCGGGGCCCCCCGCCGCGTAAGCAGTCACGTCATCCGAAGAGGCGCGGTCCTCTTCGGGATCGGGCTCCTGCTCAACGCGATTGAACTCAATCGGCCCTTTGCCTGGTCGACTTTCCCTATCCTCGGCGTGCTCCAACGCATCGCGATCACGTATCTCGCGATCGCGTGGCTGACAGAGCGAACGTCGCTCCGCACTCAGATCATCGTGGCCGTGACGACGCTCGTCGGTTACTGGGCCGCCATGATGCTGATTCCCGTTCCAGGCGCCGGGCCGGGTGTGCTGACGCCCGAGGGCAATCTCGCGTCGTTCGTCGATCGGTGGGTCCTCGGCGGACACATGTGGCACCCGCCATGGGAAGCCGAAGGTCTTCTGACCACCGCGCCTGCCATCGTGACGGCGCTCTGTGGCGTGTTCGCAGGCGACTGGCTGACGCGCCCTGGCGCCGATCGACACCACAGCGCCAAGCTCTGGATGGCTGGGGCCGCTGCGACGCTGGTCGGGCTCCTCTGGGACTCCGTCTTTCCCATCAACAAGAACCTGTGGACCAGCTCGTTTGCGTTGTTCAGCGCGGGCATGGCCACGCAGGCGCTCGCCCTCGCGCACTGGGCACTCGATCTGCGCTCATGGCGCGCGTGGTCAACGCCGTTCGTCGCGTTCGGGCGGAATCCCCTGTTCGCGTACTTCTGCTCGGTGGTGCTCGACAACATCCTCACCCGGTGGCATATCGCGGGATCGGATCTGAAATGGATCATGTACTCGAACATGTTCGCCTCCTGGGCCGTGCCCTGTTGCGGGACGGAAGCGGCGTCGCTCTTTTACGCCCTGGCGTACGTGGCGCTGTGGGGGGTCGTCGTCTGGGTGATGCACCGACGGCGAATATACGTCGGGATTTGAGGAGCTATTAGGCGAACGCTAGCAGAGACGCGTCAGTAATCGCGACATGTGGAACTGCTCACGCGTCTCCCGAATGATCGAGGCGCTGACTGGCCGCAACGAGACGGGGTCCACGCGGTGCGTCCGCAACGTGATCCGGCCTTCGCGCTGCTTGCCCTCTACCGCTAGTTTTTGCAGTCGCCGATACGTCGAGCGGTGAGCAACTCCTTCGTGGATTGACCACCGGCCGTTGCGTCAACCTGCAGGGTATAGGCGCTGTCACTCTCAACCGTGATGACTGTCGTAGTGTGACTGGTTATGGACGGATTCTTGCCCGTGCACTCTGCAGTAAACGTGTACGTTTTGCCGGCCTTCTTCAATGGGGCGAAATGGCATCCGGCCTTCTCCAGCATGGCGTTCTGCCGCTTCATGTCGTCGTTCGGGCTCGCGCACTTCTGGGTCTTCATTTTCTGTGTTCCAACAGTTCGCTGAAAGTCCCACATGCCTTGGCGAAACACGGGCAGGTCCTCGGCACCGACGGGGATGGAA
The DNA here is from genome assembly GCA_041485905.1 of Vicinamibacteria bacterium. GTDB lineage: Bacteria > Acidobacteriota > Vicinamibacteria > Vicinamibacterales > CAVVIG01 > JAHFUI01. The sequence goes on along the minus strand of JBGPKK010000011.1, from coordinate 18,931 downwards.
AGAACGCTCAGTGCTAACAGAGTCAGCAGCCCGAAACCTGCACCGATAGTCAGATGGCCATGTAGCCGCTTGACACTCGCCAACATAGTTATCCCTCTCTTCGTAGAAACCCAATGACCGGCTTGAGCATTCTACCGGCGGCGGATGCGGCATCCAAACACGAGTCACCGTCCCGATCTCTTCGAGTTCTAAATCAAGTCCTGCGCTACCTGACCGAAAGACCCGCTCCGATCACCATCAGCAGGGTGCGCGGCGTGGCGGTAACGTCCGGCTGCGGCGTGCCCGCGGGGATGTTGTACAACCGCACGTCGAGGCTGAAGGCGAAGTGTTTCTTGGCGAACCACCGCGCGCCGCCGCCGTAGTTCAGCGTCCTTTTCCGCTCTTCGTCGATCGCCAGCGGCGTGGCGCCGTCCGGCACAATCGACCAGGTCGTCAGCCCGATGCCGCCGCTTAAATAGCTCCAGCCGTTTCCATTCCCGAAATTGAGCGACAGCTGCGGCCCGAACGATTTGAAGGTCTCGGTCACCGGCCGCAGCTTCGTGGCCGGGTCTGGGGGACCTGAAAACACCGGCATCGGCGAGCGACCGATCACGACATCGGCGCCCAATCCGACGGTGACGGGTCCCGTCCTGGGAAGGTACACATGGGCGCCTGCGCTGATGCCCAGGCCCATGCCGGGAAGCTCGGGCTGACTGAGCCCTCGGCTCGCCGCCAGGTCCGGATCGTCGCCGAACCTCGGAACGACTCCGTGAACGTCGACGACGAACGGGCCGATCCGCGGCGGCGCGTCCTGGGCGCGGGCGGTCCGAACGGCGGCAAGACCCAGCATTGCCACCAGAACGATTCGATTCACACGTGGGCGCATTCTACTGGAGCGCCTCTCTCAACCGCTGCTGGAGATCTTCGGTGACGACGAGCCGGCCGATCTCGCGCGAGCGCCGCGCGATGTCATTGGTGGCGCGACAGGCCGACTCGTCGACGAACACACCGCGCGACAACGCGTAGCAGCCTGATTGGCGATCGGACGCGCTCGACGTGATGAACAGATGCGTGCGATCGAGCCAGTCCCCGTACGGACGCGTCACCGGTCGATCGCCGGCCTCGCCGAGCAGGTTCCTGCCCATGTAGGGAAGCGGCGCCGGGTCAATGCCGAGCAGCGCGAGCAGCGTCGGCGCAAAGTCGGTCTGGCCGGCCGGCAGCGACAGCGCGCCACTCGGCCCTCTGCCTGGCTGCCCGGGCACTTTCACGAACAACGGCACCCGGTCGTGTAATGCCCACGCCGCAGCGTCCGCCCCGATGCCCATTGCGCCGGCCAGCGCTGCGCTTCTCGGGAACCCGGCATCGTGATCCCCAAAGACGACGAGCATCGTGTCGTCAAGAAGGCCGGCGCGCCCGAGCGCCTCCCTGAAATCTTCGAGCGCCTGATCGAAGAAGTGCATGGTGTGCAGGTAGTTGCCGAACGACGTGTGCTCGAGCGCTCCCAGTCTGAGCACCTTGTGCGCGTCTGGAAAATCGTCGAACGGATGGTGCAGCGACAGCGTGATGAGCCACGCGGCAAAGGGTCGCGGCATCCGGCCGAGCCGCGGCACCATCTGTTGAAGGAAATCGCGATCGTTCAGCCCCCAGCCGATCTGCTCCGTCATCTGAAAATCCGGTTCGAACAGGCTCTGCTGAAACCCATACGACGCGTGCATCACGCGCCGATTCCAGAAGCCGGATTCGAACGGCACCGCGGACAGCGTTGCGTACCCATGCTCGGTCAAGACGCGCGGCAAGCCCACGTAGTGATTGCCGGGGTATCGAAACGCGGCCGCTCCGTGGTCGAGCGGGACGAGCGATGCCAGCGCCGCGAATTCGGCGTCCGACGTGCGGCCTTCGTTTGTCTGATCCGTGACGTTCGTGAACCGCAGGCCGTCGTCCTTCCAGCGACTCAGATGCGGCATCACGTCCTGACCGCCGACGCGGTCATCGACGACGAAGTCCTGCATCGATTCGACCTGAACGACGATGAGATTGTTGCCCCGCGCAGCGCCGAAATATGGCCCGGTTCCCGCGCGCAGCGGCGATCGCTCTGCAAACCAGTCGCGCGCCTCGGCGATCTGGCCGCTCGTCGCGACCGGTCGAAAGAGCGTCGCCCGCGTGTACATCCAGGCGTCGTACGCGTGATAGCCGAACGGCCCGAGCTGTTCCATCACGGCGCGGTTCCGGAACATCTGCTCGATCTCGCCGCGGCGAAGGATCGGCACAGCCGGGAGCACGCCGCCGATCGCCACGACGACGAGCGCCGTCGCCGCCGTCAGGCGCAGGGCCCGCGGTTCGCGTTCCCGCTCGCGCAGCGCCTTGATGGTCAGCCACACGGCAACAGGGATGTCGAGGAGCAGCCAGAGCAGCCGCGCGGCGAACAAGCTGCGGATGGACGACCAGATCTGTCCCGTCTGGCGGGCGGCCCGCACGGCCGACGCCGACAGCACGTCGCCGAAGAACCAGTAGTAGATCGCGTCTCCAAGAATCACGAGCGTCCCCAGCACGCCGCAGGCGAGCAGCACGCCTGCACGGACGCGGCCTCGCAGGAACGTCACACACAACAGCGGCGGCACGAGCGCCGCCACCACGATCAGCCAATACGCCACCCCCGTCGGTTCGAGGAGCGCTTCGCGAACGAGGATCAACGGCTTCGCAAAGAGCGCCGCCGCGCACCACACGGCTTCCGCAACCGCGGCAGCCGCGGCGAGCGCATGCGGTCGAGCGACGCGGCGTCGCGAGAGGCCGATAGCGCCGATCCCGAGAAACGCCGCGACCAAAGGCAGCGGCGCGACCAGGCCGGCCAGCGTTGGCAGGACGATCACCAGCCGTCGCGGCTGGCGCGGCGACACCTGCGCGAACCAGGTGACCCCTTCTTCCACCATGTCCCACTGAAGCCAGTACAGACCGGCCACCGAGGGCGCCAGCAGGCGACCCTGCACCGACACCGCCGCGCCCGGCGTCACCGTGTCGCCGAGCTCGGTCCGGATCCCGTCATGGTACGGCAGTGTTCGCGACCGTTTGGCGAGCTCGCGAGGGACGATCCACAGCCAGTGATAGGACACGTGAACGCGCGCCGGATCCCAGGCGCGCTGGCCGGTATTGGTGAAGGTCAGCGGAACGGCGGTCTCTTCCAGGGCGTGCAGGACGCGAGGAGTGTGGCCGTTGAACGCAAAGGCGAGCGCGTAGGGTGGTGACGGAGGAGCTTGTGCGCAGCCGACGCTAATAACCTGCGCTGCGCCGACAGCGACGAACAACAGGCATCTGGTGATCGAACTCAGTCGTCGTCGTCCTTGTCGCGTTGACCGCTCGGCCGAATCAGGACGCTGCGGCGCGGCGGCGGCATCGGCGAGTCGGCGCCCTTCACGGAGCGCCAGAGGATCTCGTTGAGCAGGATTTCCGGCGTGCGATCCGCATCGGAGAAATCCATTCCCCGAGACGAGGCGGCGCCGAAGGCGCTGGGCAGATTCTGTTCCTCCATCGACACACGCGGGTCGTCGCGGCGGAACACTGCCAGGTTCGACGCGCCGGCGAAGGCGCCGTAGAGCGGCGTTGCGGCGGCGTCGTACTGGCTCATCGGCGGCAGCCCGAGAATCAGCTCGATCGATCGCAGAACGCCGGACGTTGTGTAGAACGTGTGATCGACCGCGCCGTGCTTCGCGAACGGGCTCGCCACCAGAAGCACCGAACGATGCGAGTCCACGTGGTCCGGCCCGCTCTGCGCATCGTCTTCGACGACGAACACGGCCGATTCCTTCCAGTACGGACTGCCCGAGATCGCCTCCACCAGGCGGCCCAGCGCGAAATCGTTATCGGCCATCATCGCCCGCGGCGTGGGCGTGCCGGGTTTGGTGCCGTTGGTGTGATCGTTGGCCAGTCGGACGATCGACAAACGCGGCAGGTTGCGGTTCTGGACGAAGCCGTTGAATTCCTGCAGCCAGAAATCCACCCGCTTGTTGTCCCTGATGTCGAGATCCCACCCGGCGAAGGCCGGCGCGACCAGGCCGACCAACCCCGGGACGGTCGCGACAGAGGTCACGTCGCCGTTCGGCAGGCGCTTGTCGTGGCGGACGAATTCTCCGTAGCTGCGCACGGTGAGGCCCGCGCGTACGGCGTGATCCCAGAGGTAGCCGAACTGCGGCGCCGTAATGTTGCCGAACCCGTTGCGCAGGAATCCGCCGCCTTCCGCCAGATACGGCCCGGCGTTGCGGCCACCGTAGCCCGTCTGCCAGAGCTTCTCGATGAAGTCGGTCGAGTACGCCGCCGTCGAGAACGCGTGGCCGTTGTAGCTGACGTCGGCATCGACGTAGAAGTTGTCGAACAACACGAAGTTCTGCGCGAGGTCGTGCGCATTCGGCGTGACGTCCTTGCCGAAGATTGTCAGACGGGGATCGCCGTTGCCCTGGGGAAGGTCTCCGAGAACCTGATCGTACGTGCGGTTCTCGCGGATCACGTAGAAGACGTATTTGATCGGCGTGCTGCCGCCGACGCTCGGTGGAATCGCCGAGCCGATCGGCGCGTTGGCCGGCGTCAGGCGGATCGCGTCGCTGTACGGCGTCAGCGCATACACCGCGCGGGTCTCGTCCGCGAGGGTCGTGCGATCCGGCGTCGGCACGTCGGCGATGGATCCGAGCAGCCGTTTCTCCCAGTTGCCGTTGGTCGGGTTGGAGGCCGGTGCGAGTCCCTTGCCGCTCAACACGAAGATGTGCCGCCCGTCGCGGCTGAAGATGGCGCCGGTCGGGTACCACCCCGTCGGGATGAAGCCGCCGACGCTGCTCCTGATGCTGTTGCTGACGTCGATGACGGCCACCGCGTTGTTGTCGGCCACGGCGACGATCAGCTTCTGGCCGTCCGGCGACAACGCCAGCGAATTGGGCGTGGACGACGCGGGCGCGTTCGGATACATGCTCGTGGAGATCTGCTCGATCGCCGACAAGGACAACGTGCTGATCACCCACACGTCTGCGCTGTTGGCGCAGGCGACGAACACGCGTCTGCCGTCGGCCGACAGGACCATCGCACTGGGATGCTCGCCGGTTTCAACCTGGTCGATCATCGTCAGGCTCTTCGCGTCGAGCACCTCGACCATCGACCCACCCCAGATCGACACGAAGAGAAAACGGCCGTCGGCCGACACCAGGCACGTGTACGGCTCGGCGATGACCGGCGCCGTCTTAAGGACCTGTCCGCTGCCGACGTCGATCGCGGTCACCGTCATCGCGAACAGCTGCGTGACGTAGAGGGTCTTGCCGTCCGGACTGACGGCCAGCCCGCCGGCGAACGTGTCGCCGTCCATCGACGGGAGCTTGAACGTCCTGGCGCGCGTGAGCGCGCCGTCCGCGAACGTGAACTCCTGGACGTTGTTCTGTGCGGCGCCTGCCGAATAGACCTTCGTCCCGTCGGGATGAAAGACGAGACCCTGCCACGCGTGGTCGACGACCGTCGTGGTCTTCACCGTCCAGCTCGCCGTGTCGATGACCGACAGGGACGGTTTGGCAAGGCCGTTATTGGTGACGATGAGAAACTTGCCGTCCGGGGATGACACGACGTTGAGCGGGAGATCACCAACCGTCAGCTGGCGCCCGGCCGGCGCGAGGCGCCAGCCGTTGGGGAGCAGCATGACGCCGTCGCCCGCGGCGCCCGGTTGCGCCACGAGCGGCGAGGACTGCGCGCGCGTCAGCATGGCGGTCCCTGAAACAATGAACGCGATGAGGACCACCGTGATGATGACGAGGACGATTGCGCGGCTGGGGGAGCGGCGCGTCACGCGCGCGTCCCGTGTCCGGGGCGTACGGACACCCACACGTGTGGGCGTCTCATCGTGTTCGCACCGGTGCGTAACCCATGGGGTCCTGTGAGCTGATGGCGCACTCTACCATCAAGGATGAGCCAAGACCACTAGAAGCTTTGGACACACCCGAACTCCGTGCGACAGGACGAACCCGCCACACCTGAAAATCTATACAGAACCCTTATGGATCCAGCATCTACGATGGGCGCATGGACTCAAAACTCATCCACGACATGTTTTTCCTGGGCCTTCCCGTTGCCGAAAAGATTCTCCGCCCCATCGTGGTCTACGTCTTCCTGATCGTCGGCCTGCGGCTCGCCGGCAAACGAGAGCTCGCACAGCTCAACCCGTTCGATCTCGTCGTGCTCCTGACGCTCTCGAACACGGTCCAAAACGCCATCATCGGAGAAGACAACAGCGTGACCGGCGGCATCCTCGGCGCGGCCACACTGCTGCTCGTCAACTACTGGGTCGTCCGTCTGTTGTATGGCCACGATCGCCTGGAGCGACTCGTGGAAGGCGACTCTGACGTGTTGATCGAGAACGGCACCGTCAAGCTGGAACGGCTGCGAAAAGAATTGATTTCGAAGAGCGAGCTGGAGACCGCGGCGCACAAACAGGGATTCGGATCGCTCGACGAGATCGACCGCGCGATCTTGGAGCCGGGCGGCGGCATCAGTTTCTTCGCCAGGAAGCCGACGCCGGAAAGCTCGCGCCACGAGGAAATCATGGCGGCGCTGCAGCGGATCGCGGCGCGGCTCGAATCGCAGTCTTGAAGGGCCGCGCCAGGCGTCCCGCTAAAGCCGGGCACTACCGGTGATCCGCGTCCATTTGACGGTCATCCGTCGGCACGATTACGATCCGGGGTCTTGTCGATCGCCCTTCGCAGCCGACGCATTCCGCTCGCAGCCGTGCGCGACGCGGCCGCCGCGATTTACCGCGCAGCCGTTCGCACGCCGCTCCTTCGTGTTGACCTGACGGATCTCGCAGCATCCAGCCGACCCGGCGCCCTTCTTCTCCCGGAGTTGTACCTGAAGCTCGAGGTGCTCCAGCCGATCGGATCCTTCAAGATCCGCGGCGCCTACAACGTCGTGAGACAACTGACGCGGGAGCAGATCAAAGACGGAGTCTGGACGGTCAGCGCCGGGAACGCCGCGCAAGGCGTTGCCTACTCCGCGCGTCAGATCGGCGCCCAGTGCTCGGTGATGGTGATGGACACCGCGCCGGACACGAAAATCCGGGCGATCGAGCGGCTCGGGGCGCGCATCGTCAGAGCGAGCTACGACGAATGCTGGCGCACGGTTGAAGCGCACGGTTCGGATCGGATGACCGGTTACTTCGTGCATCCGTTTGACGACGATCGGTTCATTGCGGGGAACGGTACGGCCGCCCTCGAAATTCTGGACGATCTCCCGGATGTCGATGCCATCGTGGCGCCGCTTGGCGGCGGCGGCCTTCTGTCCGGCATCGTGGCGGCGACGAGCGATCTGAAACCCGACACCAGAATTTATGCGGCGGAGCCGGAAACCGCATCCCCGCTCGCAGCGTCGTTGGCGGCGGGGCGCCCGATCTATTTCGACGGCTGGCAGGCGTCGTTCGTCGATGGCGCCGGGGGCAAGTCGGTTCTCGAGACGATGTGGCCGCTGCTGGCGCCGCTGGCTGGGTCGATCGTCGTCTCGCTCGACGAGACGGCGCGCGCGATGAAGCTGGTGGCCGAACGGGCGCACGTGATCGCCGAAGGCGCAGCCGGGTGCGCGGTGGCTGCAGCCCTCACCGGCCGCGCCGGCGCCGGCAAAGTCGTGGCCGTCGTCTCGGGCGGTAACATCGACTTGACGAAATTCGCCGCGCTCGTCGGCGCATGTCCATGAATCGCTACTCGAATCTGCCCCCGCTTCCCTCGCGCATCTCACGACTCGACGAGCTTGCCGTCGATCTGTGGTGGAGCTGGCACGCCGAAGCCCGCGCGGTGTTCCGACGCCTTGACTACACGTTGTGGCGCGCGACGGCCCACAACCCTGTCCGGATGCTGGCGCTGCTCCCCGCGGGGAAGCTCGACGCGGCGGCTGCCGATCCGGAATTCGCGCATCTGTACGATCGCGCCATGGCGGCGCTCGACGCCGCACGCGCGGCGCGCAATACCTGGTGGACGAACCGGTTTTCGCAGCTCACCGGTCAGTCGATCGCCTACTTCTCCGCCGAATTCGCGTTGCACCAGTCGCTGCCGATCTACGCCGGCGGCCTCGGCGTGCTCGCAGGCGATCACTGCAAGGAGGCGGCCGATCTCGGTGTGCCGCTCATCGGCGTCGGTTTCATGTATCCGCAGGGTTATTTTCATCAGCGGATCTCCGCGGACGGATGGCAGGAAGAGAGTTACGAACGGCTGAACTGGGCCGACGCGCCGATCGAGCCGGCCACGACGGCCGACGGCCGGCCCTGCATCACGGCGGTGCCGCTCGGCAACCGCTCGGTGCTCGCGGCGGTCTGGCGTGTGCGCATCGGGCGCGTGCAGCTCTATCTGCTCGACACCGATCTCGAAGAGAACGCCCCGTGGGATCGCGAGCTGTCGGCGCGCCTGTACGGCGGCGACCGCGAGACGCGCATCCAGCAGGAAATCGTGCTTGGCATCGGCGGCGTGCGCGTGCTGAAAGCGATCGGCGCGAACCCGGCGGTATTTCACCTGAATGAAGGTCACGCGGCGTTCGTGGTACTTCAGCGTATTCGCGACCTGGTCGAGGGCGGCTCGACGTTCGACGAAGCGCTCGCGGAAATCCGCGCCACGACGGTCTTCACCACGCACACGCCTGTCGCGGCGGGCCACGATACGTTTCCGTTTCAACTCGTCGAAAAACATCTGGCGGAACTCTGGGGCACGCTCGGCGCCAATCGCGACAAGTTTCTCGCGCTCGGATCGCATGACTCCGGCGCCGGGACGCAGTTCAACATGACGGCGCTCGCGCTGCGATCGGCCGGCGAGATCAACGCGGTCAGTCAGCTTCACGGGACCGTGACCCGCGGCATGTGGAGCTCGATTTGGGGCGTCACCGCCGAGGCCGAGCGGCGGATTGGCGCGGTGACCAACGGCGTGCACGTGCCGACGTGGATTGCGAGCGAGCTCGCGAATCTCTTCACGACGCACCTCGGCGCCGACTGGCTCGACCGCCACGACGACCCGGCGCTATGGGACAACATCCTGTCGATTCCAGACGACGAGCTGTGGGCCGTCCGCCTGGCGCTGAAGCAGTACCTCTTCACCTTCGTGCGGGAGCGCGCGCGGCAACGCTGGACGGAAGAGCGCGTCGGGACCCCGCGCGTCGTCGCCGCCGGTACTCTGCTCGAGCCCGACGCGCTGACGCTCGGCTTCGCCCGCCGGTTCGCCGGCTACAAGCGGCCGGAGCTGATCTTTCACGACCCCGACCGGCTCGCGCGGATCCTCAGTGCGACTGGGCGGCCGGTGCAGCTGATCTTCGCGGGCAAATCGCATCCGGCCGACGATATCGGAAAGCACCATCTCCAGCATGTCTACAAGCGCGCGCTCGACCCGCTCTTCGGCGGCCGCGTCGCGTTCATCGACGACTACGATCTGCACGTCGCGCACTTTCTCGTGCAGGGTTGCGACGCGTGGCTCAACACGCCGCGCAAGCCGAACGAAGCGAGCGGCACAAGCGGCATGAAGGCCGCCATCAACGGCGTCCCGCATCTCAGTATTGGCGACGGATGGTGGGCGGAAGGGTTCACCGGCGCCAACGGCTGGGTCATCGACGGAGGGGCGCCCGGCGCCAACGACGAGGCGTCAGACGCCGCCGACGCGAACGCGCTGTATCGGCTGCTCGAAGAAGAGGTCGTGCCGGCCTTTTACGATCGCGATCACTCGAACATCCCCCACCGCTGGCTCGCGACCGTCAAGGAAGCCATCCGATCCGTCGCGCCGCGCTTTTCTGCGCGCCGGATGGTGAAGGAATACGTCGAGCGGATGTACGCGCCGGCACTCGAGCGCCGATCGACCAAGTCTCAAGTGTGAGGTCTGAAGTCTGCCTGATTGTTCGTACGGACAGACTTGAGACTTCAGACATGAGACGTCTAGATCTTCCCGCTGATCGGCGGATGGTGAATGACCTGGACGCGGTTCCCGTCCGGGTCGCGGAAGTAGCACGAACGGGCGCCGTCGCGGTGCGTGCGGGGCATGGCATCGACCGTGACGCCGCGACTTTCGAGAAACGCCGCCCACCGATCGACCTCATCGGCGGTCCTGACGATGAGTCCCAGATGATCGAGCGCGCCGGCTGCCGCCACCGCAGTCGAGCGGCCTGCCCCGAGCGGCGTCGAACGATGCAGCGCGAGGTTGTCGAGTCCGGACGACAGGTACACGTTGTCGGCGTCGGGCTCCCACTCGACCGCGAACCCCAGGAGCTCCACGTAAAAACGCTTCATCGCGTCCAGATCGTGGACGTTGAGCGCAAGGTGGCGCAGCCCGGCGTGGGTAGGGCGATCTGGGGTGTTCATGGAAATGTAAAATGCAGAATGGCGAATCCATTCGGCATTTTGCATTCTACATTACAGGCACTAGACTCATTCCATGACACGCAAGTCGGTCGCCAAGTCGCGGTGCGCGCTGTGCGGCGCCAAAGAGGTCTCCGAGCCGCGGGGCGAGGAGAAGTACTGTCGCGACTGCTGGGACAAGAAAATCGCGGTCGAGGAGATCGTCGCGCGCGAGTTCGCGCTGAAGCGGTACATCCGCGCGCACAGCGCTGAGAAATACCTGATCTATCACTCGACAGTGAAGCGCCCGTGCGGTCAGCTCATCGTCGTCGACGACGGGTACGATTTGTTTCTGACGCTGGTGCTCTACCCCAACTTCGGATGGGACGAACCGGCCTACCACCTCGAGGGCGACCCCGAAGGACGGCAGTTCTCGGAGATCCTCGTCGACGTCGTCGCGGCGGAGGTCATCGAGCCCTGGGGCGGCGGCAAATGGCACATGGAAATCTTCCGATCGCTCAATCCGGAGCCGGAAGACTGGAACGGGGAAATGTGAGACAATCCCCTGCAATCCACCATCTGAACTCGTTTTTCGGAGGAACGTTATGAATCGCGTGCGCCATGCTTTCGCCGCGACGCTTGTCGGCGCCGTCTACGTGGCCGGCTTCACCGTATTCGCGCAGGATAAACCCCAGGCGCCCGAGTTCAAATCGGTGCTCGCCGGCAAGAAATTCACGCCGCCGCTCAGGGGCGCGGCCGAGGTCGACTTCGTGAGGGGCGCCACCAAGCGCGAAGGGAACCTGCTCGTCACCAAGATTCAGGTGAAGAACATGTCCGCCGCGCCCATCCCGCGGCTGACCATCGACGAGACCTGGTACGACAAGAACAACAACATCATTCCGGGCGGCAAAGGCGTCGTCGCCGGGCTGCTGCAGCCCGGCGAGATTCAGTCGGTAGAAATCCGGACGCCGGTCAATGCCGCCATGACGAGAAGCATGCTGCAGTTCAGCCACGCCAACGGCACGGTCCCAAAGCCGCACCCTGTGACGTCGTTCGGCGGAACGGGGAAAGGGCCGGCCGCCGAGACCGCGTCGAAGGCACCGGCCAAGAAGAAGAAGTCCTCCTAGTTCTTGACTTTCTCGAACATCACCGCGCCCGTTCGCCTGGGAATGGCGGCAAGGTGATACGGCGAGACGATGACCTGGGCCGTGATGTCGTCGCGGTCCGGAACCTTCTCGCGGTACTGAACCGTCACGCCGTTGCCCGCCTCCCGGCAGCCGACGATCTCGACCGCGAAGCCGGCCGTCGGCCGCTCGCCCATGAATACGCCGACGACCATCTCGCGCGAGAAGTCGACGGCGGGCGGCGCCTTCTTGGACCCGTGGGCGCGCCATAACGCCGCCCACTCCTTGGCGTCGCGCACGGTCACCTGGCGCGGCGCGGACACCTCGCTCCGCACGCCTTTATCCAGCGAGCGCACCGGCGGAACAGTTCCCTGCAGCAGCGCCGACAGCATCACCGCCGTTAGCGCAATCATTTCAGTCATTTCAACTCCGTGCTGACCTGGTCCACGATCCGAAACTGCACCTGACGATCGGCGGTCGGGCCCTGCCCGAGACGCGACCTGGCCTCGACCTTCAGCACATAGATTCCCGGCGTCAGCCCCGTGAGCGGCACACGTGCGCTGTGGCCGTATCCGCCGCTCTTTCCCTGAAGCTCCGACGCATCCCGGACGTCTTCGTTCTTGAACATCACTTTGCCCTCGTCGGCCGTCACCGTCGTCGTGATGTCAACTTTGTGCGGCGACGCGGCCGCGTTGTCGTAGATCTCGACGAACAGGCCGAGCTCGTCGTCGACCGGAAAGATGCGGCTTCCCATGGGAGGCGCCGGCAGCACGGATCTGAGCTCCTCGTCGGGGCGAACCGTCGGCACGCGCGACGCGGCCCCCGATGTCAGGACGAGACCGCTCATCGTGAGCGGTCCCTTGGTGAAATCCGGCACGTCGAGGTCGTACAGCACCGAACCCACCGCATTGGTGGCCAGATCGTTGGCCGCCACACGAAGCTGATACCGCCCGGGCGGAATCTGGAGCCGGCTGAGCGTCCGCATCCCGGACCGCTGAACGATCGCCTTCGTCTCGGGCCGCAGGTTCAGCGTGACGATGTCGGTATTGCCGCCTCGGTACTTGCCCTTGGCGTCCATGGCGAAGTATGTGATCTGCACCTTGTCGCCGGCGCCAAGCCTGAGATCCTGTCCGCGCATTTCCACGCCGAGCAGGACTGAGGCGTTGGGCGCCGTTCCTTTGAACGGCGCCGCGAACACCTGCATGGTGAGGCCGCTAATCGGCAGCGGGCTCTGGAGGGCGTTGCGCGCTTCCACCGAAAGTCTGCTCGCCGGGTTCACCGCGGCCGCCGCCGCCACCGCCTTGGCGGTAGGATTCGCGTACCCACGCCGCGCGCGCACCGTCAGTCCCGGGCGGTTCACGCGCAGCTGAATGTTGTGGAACTTCCCGTCGGGTTTGGGATTGGGCGGATAGTACGCCAGCACGTAATACGAGCTGTTCTCCTCGACGATCTTATCGAACGCCTTGGCGAAGCTGTTGGTGTTGATGATGGCGAGACCGCCCGTCTCTTCGGCCAGCGTACGCAGGCTGTTGTGCTGCAGGCGGAGCTCGTTCTGAAGGCCCCGAAGCCCGAGGCTGGCGATCTGCTGTTCTGACAACCCTGGGGTGGCCGCACCGGTGTCCGGATCGGTCGAGCCGCCCGCGGGAGCGGAATTCAGCTCGATCCCGATGTCGCCCATATCGGTCAGCCCGCGCGGATCGATGGCATAAATACTGACGTTCGACTTGGTCGCCGAACGAATCAGATCGCGCGTTCTGTCCACGATCATCGAGGCGTCGATCTTGTTGAACATGTCTTCGATGTCGTACTCGATCCCCTCGCTGACAAAGAGCATCGACTTCTTGCGGCCGCGGACGCTGCCGAACCAGTCGGCGACCGCCTGCAGTTCCTCCAGCGTGTTGCGCGCATCGAAGCCGCGCTTGCGCTCGATCGGGTCGGAGATGCCGGCGCCCGGAATGCCGATCGTGGCGAGATATTGCTCATACGCCTCGACCGTCGCGGGCCGCTCGGCTCTGCCGCTGAATTTGTCGACGGCCGCGAGCAGCAGCCGTTTGCTGCTGGTGAATTCCTGCGAGTACTCGGTCTTGCCCTGCACGTGCACGACGGCCATCAAATCGTTGGCGCCCAGCCTTTCGAGGATGAACTTACGCATCACGCGGCGAACCAGCTGCGTGTGCAGCGGCTGCACGTGCAGATCGTCGAGCACGACGACGTAGATGCGGCCGTCGAAGGGCCGCGCATTGGTCTTGACGTCGGGCTCGATCGGCTGGGCCGCGAAGAGCGGCCGATCGCTGCGCTCGATCGGAATATCGACCAGCGCGAACCCGCTGATCGTCTGTGGTTTCTTGTCCTCGAAGACTTGAAAGTCTTCCTTCTTCAGGTCCCGCACGAACCGGCCCTGCTGATCGGTCACGACCGCGTCCACCTCGACGTAGTCCACCTGCAGCTTGAAGGTCGGCGACTCGAGTCCTTGCGGCGGCTGCGGCGCCGGCGCCTGTCCCGCCGAGACCACGGCACCGGCCAACAGCACGACCATCGCTGCGATTCGAACGCGTTGGTTCATACGGAGAATTATACGGGCTCCAGGTAGAGGCTGGGGTCTGGGGTTTGGGGTCTAGAACAACCTCGTCCCCAGCCTCCAGCCTCCAGCCCCTACTCGTGGCGCAAGCCCGATATACTCAAGGGATGCCTCCTGGAATTGCGGCGGCGCCGATCGACGTCGCGGCCATCCAGGACGCGCTCGCAGCCGACGGCATCGACGGCTGGCTGCTCTACGACTTCCGGGGGCTCAATCCGATCGCCGCCGAGATCACCGCGGTGGCGCATCAGGGCGGCCACCTGGCCACCCGCCGGTGGTACTACCTGATCCCCGCCGTCGGCGAGCCCCGTGGCCTGGTCCACGCGATCGAGCGCGGCGCGCTGGCACATTTGCCCGGCACGACCGAGCGCTATGCCGGCCGCGAGCAGCTCGAAAGCGGCATTCAGCGCCTCGTGTCCGGGCTGCGGCGGGTGGCGATGGAGTACTCGCCGAAGTGCGCGATCCCGTACATCGCGCGTGTCGACGCGGGCACGATCGAGCTCGTGCGGCAGACCGGGGTCGAGGTCGTTTCCTCGGGCGATCTCGTGCAGCGGTTTGCGGCGGTCTGGAACGCTCCCGCGATCGAGACGCATCGCCTCGCGTCCGAGAAGCTGTATCGGATCAAGGATCGAGCATTCGACGACATTCGGCGACGGCTGGCGGGCGGGACCGCGACCACGGAATACGACATTCAAGAAGAGATGGCGACGTGGTTCCGCGAGGAAGGGCTCGTGAGCGATTCGGCGCCCAACGTGTCGGCGGCCGAGAGCGCGGGGAACCCGCATTACCTCCCGACCGCACGCGCCCATCGCGCGATTCACCCTGAGGAGCTCGTTCTGCTCGATCTGTGGGGAAAGCTCGACCGCCCCGGCGCGGTCTTCGCGGACATCGCCTGGGTGGGCTATACGGGCCGGCGGGCGACCGACCGGCACGTCAAGGCGTTCGCCGCGGTCTGCGCGGCGCGCGATGCCGCGATTGCCCTCGTGCAGCGCGCGGTGGCCGCGGGCCAGGAGCTGCGAGGCTGGCAAGTCGATCGCGCGGCGTCGCTGGTCCTGCGAAGCGCGGGATACGGCGACCAGATTCTCCACCGGACGGGCCACAGCCTAGGTGAAGAGGTCCACGGTACCGGCGTCAACATGGACGATTACGAGACCCACGACGACCGGCGCCTGCTGACCGGAACCGGCTTTACAATTGAACCCGGCGTGTACTTCGACGACTTCGGCGTCCGTACTGAAATCAACATGGTGGTTCACGCTCGCGAGGCGATCGTCACGGGAGCGCTGCAGACCGAGATCGTTGCACTCGTTTAGGAGGATTTCGATGTCAACCCGCAAGACCACGTTTTTCTACGCCACACTGATCGCGGTGGCGTCACTGGCCGTCGGCATGGTGATCGCGTCGCGCCTCGATTTGACACCGGCCTCCTCGGCCCAAACCATCACCGTGCCGTCGATGAACAGCGCGCCGATCAGCGGGCCCGTCGACGCGCAGACCTTCCGGAACATCGCGAAGGCGCAGTCGCCGATGGTGGTGAACATCCGCACCGAGATGAAAGCCAAGGCGCAGGACCTGCAGGACTTCTTCGGCGGCGGCGGCGCCCCCGACGATCTCCTGCGCCGGTTCTTCGGACCGGGCGGAGGTCAGGACGACCAGCAGGACCCCAACAGCGGCGGCGGCAGAGGACGGCGGGCGCCGCGCGAGCAGAAGGCCGAGGCCCGCGGCACCGGCTTCATCATCAGCAAGGACGGATTCATCCTCACCAACAATCACGTGGTCGAGGACGCGACCAAGATCGAAGTCCAGTTCCTCGGCGACGAGGACGATGACACGTACACCGCGAAAGTGATCGGCAAGGATGCACTCACCGACAGCGCGCTCATCCAGCTCACCGAGATGCCGAAGCACCCGCTGCAGGAAGCCAAGTTCGGCGACTCCTCTCAGATCGGGGCCGGCGACTGGGTGATGGCCATCGGCAACCCCTTCGGCTACGCGCACACCGTGACGGTCGGGGTCGTCAGCGCGGTCGGACGGCCGTACGAGGCGCAGCCGCAACGCTGGAATGAAATGATTCAGACCGATGCCGCGATCAATCCCGGTAATTCAGGCGGCCCGCTGCTCAACATCCGCGGCGAGGTCATCGGCATCAACACGGCCATCATCAGCAACGATCGGAGCGCCGGCAACATCGGCATCGGCTTCGCGGTCCCGATCAACACGGTCCGCGAGCTGCTCCCGCAGTTGCGTCAGGGCAAGATCGTCCGCGGGCGCATCGGCGTCCAGGTGAGGGCGGTGCCGCGTGAGGCGTACGAGGACTTCGGCCTCAAATCGCGGACCGGCGCGCTCGTCGCGCAGGTCACGTCGGGCGGCGCGTCGGCCAAGGCCGGCATCCAGCCCGGCGACATCATCGTGGAGTACAACGGCCGTCCCGTGCCCAACAAGGACGAGCTGGTGAAGATGGTCATCGCCACCAAGCCGGGCACGTCGGTTCCCGTGAAAGTGATTCGCGACAAACAGGACAAGACGCTCCATGTCACCGTCGAGGAGCTCGATCTCGAGGCCGAACAGCAGGGGCTGCGTCCGGGCCGCGGCGGCAACAATAACAACAACAACAACGAGCCGCAGGATCAGGGTGCGAGCGGATTCGGGCTCACGCTGCAGAACGTGACGCCGCAGCTGCAGCGCCGACTGCAGCTTCCCTCAGGCCAGTCCGGTGCGGCCGTCACCGACATCGATCCCAACAGCACGTCATATGGTCCGCTGCACCCGGGCGACATCATCCTGTCGGTCAACGGCAAGTCGGTGTCGACGGCCGCCGAGGCGGGGCGCGAGCTTCAGAAGGTCGCGTCGGGCCGGACCGCCCGCATTCTCGTGTGGCGCGATCAGAACGAGCTCTTTGTTCCGGTAAAAAAAGACTGAAGAAAGATTGAAGATTTAAGATCGAAGATTGAAGATTGATTGAAAATCTGGTTCGTGAGCGCGGCCCACTGACCGTGGCCGGGTTCATGGATCTGGCGCTTTACGATTCCGAGTTCGGCTACTACGCCCGCGCGGCCCAACGGTCTGGCCGCGCGGGCGATTTTTTTACCAGCGTCGATGTCGGACCGCTGTTCGGCGAGCTCCTCGCAGTACAGGTGGCCGAGATGGCTGAACTGCTCCAGTCAACAGTCGACTTTGACCTCGTCGAAGCCGGCGCCGGCAGCGGTCGCCTGTCCGCCGATATCCTTCGCGCCGCGCGCAAGCGCGACCCCGCGTTCTACCAGTCCATTCGCCTGCACCTTGTCGAAGCCAGCGCCGCAGCCAGAGCCGCGCAGCGGGAGACGCTCGGCGATGTCGAAGATCGGCTGGTCTCGAGCTCCCCGACACTCCCCGAGTCCTTCGAAGGTGTGCTCGTCGCCAACGAACTGCTCGACGCAATGCCGGTTCACCAGGTGGTGATGCGCGGCGACGGCCTGCGCGAAACGTACGTCACCTTAGTCGACAGGCAACAGTCAACAGTCGACAGTCGAACGGCCTCACCGGCGACTGACGACTGTCGACTGACGACTGTGGAAGGGCCGTTATCGACCCCGGCCCTCACCGACTACCTGTCGCGCCTCGGCGTCACACTCGAACCCGGGTGGTGGGCCGAAATCAACCTGCGGGCGGTCGAATGGACTCGCGAGGCTGCCCGTCGGCTCCGGCGCGGCTTCGTGATCGTGATCGACTACGGTCATCAGGCGCGCGAGCTTTACTCCGAAACCCACGCAAGCGGGACTCTGACGTCGTTCTCGCGCCATACGATGGCGCGCACCGAGGGGAACGTCAGGACGCCGACATGGCTCGAGCAGCCCGGCGAGCAGGACCTGACGACGCACGTCGACTTCACGAGCGTGCGCGCGGCCGCCGAAGCCCAGGGCTTGATCACCCTCGGCTTTATGGACCAGACCTATTTCCTGTTGGGACTGCTCCAGGGACAGAAATCGTTTGCGCTCGCTGACCACGCCCGCCCGCTCACGACGCTGTTGATGCCCGGCGGGCTCGGAAGCACTCACAAGGTCCTGATCTTCGGGAAAGACGTCGGCCATCCGACACTGCGTGGGTGCTCGTTCGGCCAGCGCATCACTTGACCATGATTTACCTCGGTGTCCTTCTGATGATCGTCTCAGAAGCGGCGACGCTCGCGAAGATCGAGCCGTTCTGGTCGTGGAACACGCCGATCGCCTGGACCGGCTTCATCCTGTTCGCCGACGCCATCGTCTGGCGCGCGCGGGGGAATTCCTGGATCAGGTCCGCCTCGCGCGAGTTCATCTGGCTGGTGATCGCGTCGATTCCGCTCTGGCTCGTGTTCGAGTTCTACAACCGTTTTATCGGGAACTGGAATTACGTCGGTCTGCCCGAAAACCCGCTTCTTCGGTACTTCGGATACGCCTGGTCGTTCGCGACGATCTGGCCGGCGATTTTCGAAGGCGCAGAGTTGATGGCTGTCTGGCGCGAGCGGCGGCGAAGGCGGATGGGAGTGCGATGGAGAGGCACGCATTTCGTTCTTGCTCCGCGCGCCGCGAAGATCCTCGCGACGGGATCGATCGCCATCGGCGCCGCCATGCTGATCTGGCCTCTCGTGTGGCCGTCGCCGTACCTGGCCGCGCCGGTGTGGCTCGGGTTCATCTTTCTGCTCGAACCGATCAACCTGCGGCTCGGCGGCGAATCGCTCGCGCGCGATTTCGGCGGGATAGGGCAGTTCGATCGTTTCAAGAACCTGTTGCTGAGTGGCTTCCTCTGCGGCGTGCTGTGGGAGTTCTGGAACTACTGGTCGCGCGCCAAGTGGCACTACACGGTGCCAATCATGGAGCGATTCAAGATCTTCGAGATGCCGGTGCCGGGGTATCTCGGCTTTCCAGCGTTCGCGCTCGAATGCTTCACCATGTACGTGTTCGTGCGCCTGGTCGTTTCGTACGTAGT
>JBGPKK010000010.1:0-54872 GCA_041485905.1 Vicinamibacteria bacterium | reverse complement strand
CTCCAGCAGCACGTCACGAACGGTACTTTCGTCTGCGTGCAGGATTCCCACGCCGTCGGTCAGCCGCTGCACGACGGCGAGCGCGTTGACCTTCTGGCGCTCATCCTCGGATGCCGTCTGCCACCAGGCGACGAGCGGCTCGGTGTCGTGAGTGCCGGAGGTTGCAACCGACACCGGCGGGTAATCGAGAGGGTCGCGGAAGGGCTGTCCGTCGGTGTGCCAGTGCCGCTCCCAGCGGAGCACCCGAAACCCGGGAATGCCGATCCTGGCGAGCGACGCGCGCACGAAATCGGGAACGGTGCCGAGATCTTCGGCGATGATCTCCGCGCCGGCGGACCCGAGTATGCCAAGGACATACTCGCCGAGCGCTTCCTGTTCGCTCTCGGCGGCTGGCGTAAAAAAGGCGTCTCCGCCGTTTCGCGGCCGGCCGTACGTGCGGTAGAGGCCGACCAGATGATCGACCCGGTATCCGTCGTAGAGATCGGCGCTGCGGCGGGCGCGCTCGCGCAGCCATCTGAAATCCTGCGCGCGCATGACGTCCCAGCGATAGACCGGCATCCCCCAGTCCTGGCCGGTCGCACTGAAGGCATCGGGCGGCACGCCGACCGATGCGTCCAGCTGGAACTGATCCTGCCGCGCCCAGACGTCCGCGCTGTCGCCATCGACCATGAACGGAAGGTCGCCGAAGAGATCCACGCCGTTCGCGCGGGCGCGGGCATCCTTCCACTGGGTGTCCGCCATCCATTGCAGGTATTGCAGGAACAGCACTTCGCGCGACAAATCGCGCCGCGCGTGATCGATCGCGGCCGGCTCCCGGCGCTGCAGCGCCTCGGGCCACTGGGTCCACGGCCGCTCACCCTCGCGGGCGTGAATCGCGCGAAACACCGCGTAGTCCTCGATCCACCACGCCTGCTCGCTGAGAAACGTCTTGAGCGATCGCGATCGGGCGGTGTCGCGACACCACTGGGTCTCGAAGAACCGGTTGAAGGCGGCCCGAAGCGCGGTTTTCTTCAGCGCCCTTATGTCCGCGTACTCGATCCGGGCGGCGTTCCGCACCTGTGCCAGCCGGGCGCGGTCCCCGTCGCCCAGGGAGTCCTCGCCTCCGAGCGCCGCGAA
Source organism: Vicinamibacteria bacterium (assembly GCA_041485905.1). GTDB lineage: Bacteria > Acidobacteriota > Vicinamibacteria > Vicinamibacterales > CAVVIG01 > JAHFUI01. Next base: position 53,756 of record JBGPKK010000010.1, on the reverse strand, counting down.
GTCCGGCACCAGCGGCACGGCAATGAAAACGGGATCGATCGCCATCGCGCTGATCGCCGAATAGGGCGATTGCTGGCCCGGCGCCATTTCGTTGATGGGGAGCAGTTGCAGTACGCGCTGGCCGGCGGCGGCCAGCCAGGCGGTCAGGGGGGGCAGGTCCCCGATGTCGCCAATGCCCCAACTCGCGGTTGACGGGAACGCGAACAACGGAATGAGCAGACCCGCGCGGCGGCCGCCGGATCGATCACTCATGGCTCGTGAATGAACATGCCGTGCGGCGCCGCCGCGCGTTCCAGCAGCCGTTCGACGCCGGCGGCAAACGGTCGTTCTGGCGTGAGCAGGCTGACGATCAGATACGACTCCCGTGGAAAGTCGAAGAAATAGCCGGGATGCGCCAGCACGCCGTCGGCGGTCAGCAGGTCGAGCACCAGTTCCTCTTCCGATCGCAGTGTCGGCACCTGGACGACCGCGTACCAACCACCCATTGCAGTCAGGACGCGGCACGAAGGCGAGGTCGCGGCCAGTTCCTTCAGGCGACGGTAGTTCCCGCCGATCCGCGATGCAATCTGCGCGCGAATGTTCGAACCCCGTTCGAGGAGCTCGGCGGCCGCCAGTTGCACCGGCGTCGAGACCGACAGATACGTGTCACACACAAGCTCGAGCTTCTCCAGCGCCTCGGACACGAGCCCTTCCGGTCCTGCGGCGGCGATCCATCCGAGTTTCACCTGCGGCAGCCCGATCGATTTCGACAATCCGCCGAGACTGAACACGAGCATGTCGCGGCTCGCGAGCACCTGTGCCGCGTCCCCGGCTGCACCGGCGGCGAGCTCGTAGTCGGCGAACACCTCGTCGGCAATCAACGCAATGCCCCGCGAGGCGCACAGCGTCGTTACTCGTCCCAGCTCCTCACGCGCGAGAAACGACCCGGTCGGGTTGTTCGGGCTTACCACGAGCAGTGCGCGGGTCCGCGGACCGACAGCCCGCTCGAGACTGGCGAAGTCGATCGACCACATCCCATGGTATTCGAGGTCGTAAGGCCGTGCGACGAGGCCGTCGAGCGCGGTCAGCATCTCGAACAAGGGATAGCTCGGTCGCGGCACGAGAACCTCGTCCCCTGAAGCGGCCAGCAGCTTGAACAGGAGTGAATACGCTTCGCTCGTGCTCGCAGTCATCACGATGCGCTCGGCGTCTGCGGTGACGCCGCGGCGGGCGTACTCGGCTGCAACGGCGCGGCGCGCTTCGGCCAGACCGAACGCCTGCGGAGCGTAAACGAGTCCGCGGCGATGGCCCAGTGGCGCGAGGAGATCCTGTGGGTACTCCAACCCTGCACGTGTTGGATTCGACTCGGTGAGGTCGATGATCGGCAGGCCTGCGCGTCGCCGCTGGGCCAGCGCGCCGGCTAATCGATTGGGCCGCAGATCACCGACGATGCGGTTGGAGAACACGCTCGAGCCACCCCGCTTCCCGTGTGGTTCGCACGGTTACCGTCGCAAATCGCGGGTCGCGGCGGCGTACTCGAGCATCTGCGTGGCCAGGTCCATCGGGTACGAGATGCTCACGTCGGAAATGTCGCCCGCCGCGTTCTTCACCGGTTCGAGCTTCGGCATGACGAAGCCGGTGTACGACGGCAGGTTCAGCTTCTGCACGCGGGCGACGACTTCGTCGCGCAGCTTTGGATCGAAATGGACGCCGTGGGTCTCGAAGAGCTGCCGGGCAGCCGGGTAATCGCCCTCCGCCTTGATGCGCTGCACTTCGGCGAGCAGCCGGCCGACGCCCTCGCGGAACGCCTTCGGATCGGTCATGACGAAATACGTCTTGCCGTCGCGATTGCGCACCTCGATGCCCTTGGTGTTCGCCATCAGCCAGCGCACGATCATCTGGCGATTGCGCATGTGGTCGTCTTCAATCTGCGTGCCCTGCCGGACGCGGCGCAACTGCACGAGCGCGTTTCTCGTGTACGACTCGTAATCGGCGCGCACGATGTCGTCATGATCGGCGGCCGACAGCAGGCCGATCTCGACGAGCTTCGGATCGGGCAGGAAATACATTGCCACGAGGTCCGCCCGCGCTTCTTCGAGGGCCGAAAATTGTTCCTTCAGCGCCGCCGCCGGGTTCCCTTTAAGGCGCTCGTCCACCTTGCCGGACGCGTGGCCAATCACCTCGTGCATATTCGTCGTCAACTCGCCGGCGAACGCGCTCCATTTCGTTGCCCGCGCGGTTTCTTCCGGCGTCCATGAGAACTCGCTCCGAAACGCCGGCAACGTCGACTTGTCGTACGCCTCGCTGACGTTCGACAACGACACGGACTTGCTGCCGTAGCGCTCGCGGATCGCCTGATCGTTCGGCAGGTTGATGCCGACCGGGGTAATCGGCCCGGAATCGCCGGTCTCGATGACGACGTCGATGGCGTTGGCGGTGATGCCCTGCACGCCCTGTTTGCGGTATTTCGGATCCCAGGGCATCCGGTCTTCGAACCACTGCGCGTTCTGGGCAATTTTCTGGATTTCGGACGTCTTCTCTGGGTTCACATAGAAGACGAGCCCTTCGAACGCGCCCTTGATGCCGCGGGCGTCCAGATACACCTCGATGAAGCCGTTCATCGTGTCCACCGGCGACGCCTTGTCCTGCACCCAGGCGATGTCGTAGGCTTCGCGGTCCCTGGTCTCGCCGGTCTGATAGAACCTGATGAGCGCGCCGAGCGCTTTCTGCATCGGCTCTGTCGCATACGGGATCGCCGCTTCGAGATGCTGCACGATCGCGGCGATCTGTTTGCCGTAGCGGCCGTTGACGCGGTAGACCTCCTCAACGATCCTGCCGTTCACCTTCACGAGCCGCGAGTTGAGCGGGTAGTTCTCGTGATACCCCTCGACATCTTTCATCGTCAGGCCGACGTACAGATTGTTGGCGCTCGCCGTGATGATGTCCTTGCCGGCGGGCGGCGTCTTGGCGGTGACGGTCGGGTCGACGTTCGGGTCGAAGAAGGCGGGCTTGAGCCTCGCCAGGAGTTGATCGAGGGTCTCGCCATTTCGGAGCGGAAATCGGGCGCCGGCTTTTTCGGCCGCACGAGCGGCCGCCGCGAAGGCGTCGGGAGCGCATGGCAACACGAACTTGCGCGCCGTCAGATTGTTGAACGGGCCGGTGTTGATCCAAAACAGCTTCGTGTAGTGTCGGATTTGCTCGAGGGCGCCGGCGTCGACGCCGGTCGAATGCGTGAGGATCCCTTCGAGGAGGTCGCGCATATCGAGGCTGCTGGCGTACTTCTGGTCGTAGAAGATGTCGCGGCCGGCCAGCGCAGCCTGATAGAGATGCCAGACCAGCGCCTTCTCTTTCAGCGGGAGGGCCGCGAAGCCGTCCGCGTACAACTGCACCACCGCGGCTTCGTCAACCCGTTCGAGCAGGTACTTGCGGTCGGTCGGGGCCGGAGTCTTCGCCGGCGCCGCCGGGGCCGGGGTGCTGGAATTCGAGGTCTGGCCGCTGCCGCAGCCAACGGTTCCAATGACAGTCATCACGACGACAAGCCTCTCCAACGCAGAGCGAAAAACGACAAACGTTGAATAAGACCGACGTTTCGCGTCTTCCGTCTTACGCTTTTCGTTGTCCATATGTTCTCGCCTTAGCCTAACGCAAGTTCGACCCGCTCCAGGTATTTCGCGATGTGCACAGGCCAGCCGCGCCCGGTCTGGATCCGCGCGCGGAGCGCGTCGAGCGCGACCGGCTCGCCATGGACGAGATAAGTCATCGCCGGAGGGACGGCAAACCCCGACAGCCAGCGCATGATTTCCGCGGCGTCGGCGTGCGCCGACATCGAATCGAGCCGTTCGACGCGTGCGGCCACCGGCACGTCCTGACCGTGAATCCTGATGTGTTTGGCGCCGTCGAGGAGTTGCCGGCCGCGCGTGCCTTCCGCCTGGTACCCGACGAAGAGGACGGTGGTCTTCGGGTTCGGCAGGCCCGCCGCGAGGTGGTGAAGCACGCGGCCGCCGGTCGCCATGCCGCTGGCCGCGATGACGATCGCAGGCGTGTTCGAGGCCACCAGCGCCGCTGACTCCTGCGCCGAGGCGACGACCGTCATCCGGCTGGTGCCGAAGACCGCGACGTCGCGCCCGGTCGGTTTCATGTCGGGGTCGAGCTCGTTCACGCGCTCGGAGTAGAACTGGAGCGCGCCGGCTGCCATCGGGCTGTCGACGTAGACCGGCAGCAACGGGATCCGCGTGGTCTGCTCGAGCAATCGGAGCCAATACAGCAGTTCTTCGACGCGGCCGACGGCGAATGACGGAATGATAATTTTGCCGCCGGCTCGGACAGTCTCGTTGATCATCGCGGCCAGCTTCGCGCCGTCATCATCGGGCGGGTGCACGCGATCGCCGTAGGTCGATTCCAGCAGCAGCACGTCGGCGGCCTCGACGGGCGTCGGATCCGGGAGGACCGGTCGGCCGTACCGTCCCAAATCGCCGCCGAACAGAATCGTCTTGTCGCCGATTCGGAGGCGTGCGTACGCCGAGCCGAGCAGGTGGCCAGCGTTGATGAACTCGACGTCGACTCCAGGAACGCCTGCGACGCCAGGAATGACCGGGACCGGACGGTCGTAGCCGACCGGCTGAAGCTGCGTGAGCGCACGGGCGGCATCGAGCTCGGTGTACAGCGGCAGGGCGCGCTGGTGCCTGGAGTACCCGCGCCGGTTCGCATCGCGCGCGTCTTCTTCCTGAATATGCGCGGAATCGGGCAGGATGAGCGTGCACAAGTCCTTGGTCCCGGGCGTGCAGAAAATGCGGCCGCGGAACCCCCCGGCGACCAGCCGCGGCAGATAGCCGCAATGATCCAGGTGCGCGTGCGTCAGCACCACGGCATCGATCTTTTTGGGATCGACGGGAAACGCCGCCCAGTTCCGTTCCCGCAGCTCTTTGAGCCCTTGAAACAGTCCGCAATCCACCAGCAGCAGACGGCCGTTCACGTCGAGCAGATGCTTCGAGCCGGTCACCGTGCCGGCGGCTCCGAGGAACGTCAGCGTGGCCATCCGATGACTATACTGGAGGTCATGATCGGTCAACCTCACCGACGTGTCACGCTGCTCGCGCTCGCAGTCTGGGTCGCCCTAAGTGGCGTCACTGCCGCGCAACAGAAGCTGCTGACGATCGACGACATCTACGATCCCGGCAAGCGGGTCAACTTCAGCGGCAACCCGCCGCTGGACATCTCGTGGATCGACGGGACTCACTATGCGTGGGGGCGGATCGCGCGTGGAGCGGTCGACTGGATGAAGGTCGACGCCACCACCGGGACGCCGACCCCGTTGTTCGACCCGGGGAAAATGGAATCGGCGCTCGACAAACTGCCCGGGGTTACCGGCGACGAGGCGCGGCGGCAGTCTCACGCACGATCGCTCACCTTCAATGCGACGTTTACGTCAGCGGTGCTTCGAATCGCCGACGATCTCTACGCCTATTCGTTCGACGATGGCCGCGCTGTCCGACTGACCAACGCGCCGGGGGCTGAAGAACACGCCTCGTTCAGTCCAAACGGAAAATCGGTCGCTTTCGTCCGCGACAACAATCTCTATGTGTCGGACGTGACCACGGGCCGTGAAACCGCGCTGACGACCGACGGCACACCGAAGATTCTCAACGGACACCTCGACTGGGTGTACGAGGAGGAGATTTACGGACGCGGTCAGAACCGCGCGTACTGGTGGAGCCCCGATTCGACGCGGATTGCGTTCCTGCGTATCGACGATACGCCGGTCCGGAGCTATCCCGTGATCGATCACATCCCGTACGAGCAGAAGGTCGAGGAGTGGGACTACCCGAAGGCCGGCGATCCCAATCCGCTTGCCCGGCTCGGCGTGGCGCGCGTCACCGGCGGCGTGACCTGGGCCGATACCTCGAAGTACGCTGCGAACGACATCCTGATTGTCCGTGTCGGGTGGACGCTCGACGGCACGCGCGTCACCTACGAAGTGGAGAATCGCACACAGACGTGGCTCGATCTGAACGTCGCCGATGCGGCCTCGGGAGCGGCGGCGAACCTCCTTCACGAAACGACGAAGTTCTGGATCGACTCGGAAGACACCACCCTGCCGGTGTGGTTGAAGGACGGATCGTTTCTGTGGCTGAGCGATCGATCCGGCTGGAGGCACGCGTATCACTACAAACCCGACGGCACACTCATCAAGCAGGTCACGACCGGCAAGTGGGAGCTGCGCAAGGTGCACGGAATCGACGAGGCGGCCGGCTGGATGTATTTTTCAGGAACCGAGCACAGTCCCATCGGCGGCGACGCCTACCGGATCAAGCTGGACGGCTCGGGACTCCAGCGTCTCTCGACGGCAGACGGCACCCACACCGCGGAATTCAGCCCTGCGTTCGCGTTCTACGTGGACACCTGGCACAGCGTGACGACGCCGCCCCAGACCCGCCTTTACAGGAGCGATGGCGCCGAAGTGCGCGTTGTCGAGGAGAACAAGGTTGCCGTGCTCGGGGAATACAAACTGTCGCGACCGGAATTCCTGCAGGTGAAGACGCGCGACGGGTTCGTCATGGAGGCGATGATGATCAAGCCGCCAGACTTCGACCCGTCCCGCCGGTACCCGGTCTACCAGTACACGTACGGCGGTCCTCACTCTCAGCAGGTCCGCAACGCATGGACCGGCGCGCAGTACATGTATCACCAGCTCCTCGCGCAAAAAGGGATCATCGTCTGGATCTGCGACAACCGGACGGCGAGCGGCAAGGGCAGCGAATCGATGTGGCCCGTCCACAGGAACTTCGGCGAGTCCGAACTGCGCGACATCGAGGACGGCGTGAGCTGGCTGAAACAGCAGCCGTACGTCGATGGGTCGCGAATCGGGATCCACGGATGGAGCTACGGCGGCTACATGACGAGCTACGCGCTGACGCACAGCACCAGCTTCGCCATGGGGATTGCGGGCGGCGCGGTGACCGACTGGCGTGATTACGACACGGTGTACACCGAACGTTACATGGGATTGCCGGCCGAAAATCCGGATGGGTATCGCAAGAGCTCGCCCCGCTTTGCCGCCGCCAATCTGCACGGGGCGCTGATGCTCATCCACGGCACGATCGACGACAACGTGCACATGGCCAACACGATTCAGTTCGCCTACGAGCTGCAGAAGGCGCAGAAGCCGTTCCAGTTGATGCTGTACCCGAAGTCCCGACACGGCGTCAGCGATCCTGCGCTCGTCAAGCACCTGCGATCGACGATGCTGGAGTTCGTGCTCGAACACCTGAAACCAGAGACCTCAACAAGGGCGTCGGCCTCCAGGTAACGGTCTTCACCGCAGAGGACGCAGAGAACAGAGGCCACCTGGCAGGTCGACGCGTAGCCGCCATCACTCGCGTGGCGCGAGGCGTCAAGAGTCCGATGGATTGGGTGTGACGTGGATACGCGTGAGGCTGGCGCGTATCCACCGGAGTCGGATGAAGTCCTACGCGGTCAGAACCCCGGTGCTCTCAATGCTTTGGCCGTTCGGGATGGTCGCCCCTGCCGGCCGGTTACGCGCGTAGCGATGTGCGTAACCAAGGCGATTCGCAGATTGGCGGCCGGCTTAAGGGAAGCGTTTGCGCGTAACCACCGTCGCGGGAGCGTTCACGAATTGTTGCTAGAATCGCGTTCTGTTTAGGCTTGCGCTGCAAGACGAGACTGCGGCATTGACGCGGATACGCGCCGAGCCAGACACGCTCGCGGGCTACTAATAGTTAAGTTAGCCGGACCTGAGTGAACCGAGGATCAGAATTCGTGAATCCGCTTCGGATCTACATAGATACCTCGGTACTCGGCGGTTGCTTCGACGTGGAGTTCGCACCATGGTCGAACGGCCTGATGCGCGATTTCCGAGCGGGGCGGCTCCTACCGGTGTTGTCTGACGTAACGGCGGCGGAGGTCGGCTCGGCGCCGGAAGCAGTTCGCGACCTTCATCAAGAGATCCTGGCGTTGGCTGGTGCGGTTCTGCCGGTCACTTCGGAGGTACTCGGGCTGGTGGCAAAGTACGAGGCCAAAGAGATCTTGACCGCGAAGTTCCGTGCGGACATGCAACACATTGCGTTGGCCACGATCGCGGGCGTGGATGCGCTGGTGAGCTGGAACTTTAGGCACATCGTGCGCCTCGAGAAGATTCAGCTCTTCAACGCAGTCAACGTAGAATCAGGCTTTCAGGTCCTGAGCATCCGTTCCCCGAGGGAGGTGACCACTTATGAAGGCCACTAAACTAAAGGCCGTCGAGATGGTCCGCCGCATTCGAGACCGTCACGCTCGGCAGTTGGCGGGCAAGACCGAGGCCGAGATCATCGCGTTCTACAGGACTGCGGGCGAAGCCGCCATGGAAGATCTCCGCCAACGTTCGAAACCCCACAAACGACGGACCGGCTAACAGCAACTGGAGCCGACGGCGCGACTGACAGAAGACAACATCGCGCCGCGGCTCAGTTGCAGGCGCTAGGCACACTTACGATTGAATAAGTTGTCGTTGCCGCCGTTCACGGAGTCCGGCGACCTCCCGTTGGGCGTTCATCGAGCCGCTTTCCACGAGGTCGGCGAGCGTTTCGGCTTCGGCACTCCCCAGCGCAGGCGGGTGTTCCTCCGGTTGGAACGGCTCTACTCCATTGCGCGCGGCACCGGATACGTCGCGCGGATGATCGTGCTCGGGTCCTTCGGGACGCGAAGGCCGAGCCGAACGACGTGGATGTCTTTCTGCTCATGGCCGACGATTTTGATGTTTCCGTGGCGACGGGCGAAACGCGCCTGCTGTTCGATCACCTCGCTGCCGAGGCGCACTTCGGGCCCGGCGTCCTTTGGCTCCGGCGCCTGGCTGCTCTAGAGGGCGAACAGGCGGCGGTAGAATACTGGCAAGTCAAGCGGGACGGGCAACGTAGGGGCGTCGTCGAGATCGACCTGGGGACATCATGATCGCAAACGACCAACAGCTGCACGCCATGCTCGAGCGAATCCGCCAGTTCCAGGACCAGATGGCGCATCTACGAATCGCCGAGACAAATCCAACGAATTTTCGCCTGTCGGCTTCAGGGTTTCTGGCTGAAATCGATCGGATGCAGCTCGAGGTTCGCGAGTACCTCAGCCTCCACCCGGCGGACCCGACAGCGGCCCGCTGACCCGGTGCCTGACAGGGATCACTGGACCCGACGCGCCAATGACTCGGACTGCGCCGCGGGTGATGCGCAGGCGTCGAGACAAGCCGTTTTCATGATTGTGTAGCGGCGGCATACCCTCAATGGCGGAACGGCGGGATGGACACGCCCCGACCGCGTCCCGGAGCGCCTCCGCGACGGATCGTCCGGACGAGCGGCCTCGTGCGGCGACGCGTCGAACTCGCGTGACACGCGTCAGCGGATAAAACGCGTCCGCAGGCCTGCCAGGCCGCGTCGATCGTGATTGACTCCCGAATGCCTGCGAGCCAGCCGGGACGGTGATTGTTCATAACACCGGCCTTGGAGGCCGCTGAATCGACGCGGTACGTCGACAGGTGGGGCCGGAGGATGCGTTTTTCCACGCGACGTTCGGGCGGCGCGGCACGAGGTCGCTCGTCAGGGACCGGTGCTCGGTCCGGCGCGGCCACGCCAAAGCGTGCCGGAAGTTCGTCGGCACGCGACGGCGGGAAGCCGGGCACTACGTACGACAGCCATCCAAGCCGCGGCTCCGAGAATCCTGCTAATCTGATCCTGATGGCCCTCTACCTCGACAGCGTCCCGCTTTCCGGCATCATCCGCATCCGCGACATGATGTACTCGGTCCAGAACCCGTACCGCCTCGATCAGGGTGATATCAGCTTCGACGCGCCGGACTCGGTGAAGTCGGCGATGACGAAAGCGATCGCCGAGAACAAGTCCCACTACCTGCAAACCAACGGCGTGCCGCGGCTGCGGGAGCTCATCGCCGCGAAGCTTCGCGACAAGAACCACGTCGCGGGCGCCGACGCCGAGCACGTGCTCGTGACCAACGGCGGCATTCACGGCCTCTACATCATGTTACAGGCGCTCGTCGAGCCGGGCGACGAGGTGATCGTTCCGGATCCGGCCTGGCCGCCGGCGGTCGGCAGTATCCTGGCCGCGAAGGGCATCCCCGTCGGCTGCCGGCTCCACGAGTCCGCCGGCTGGCGATACGACCTCGACGAGCTCGAGTCGACGTTTACCGCGAAGACGCGCGTGCTGTACCTCAATTCGCCCCACAACCCCACCGGCGGGATCCTGACGCGCGCGGACCTCGAGCGCATCGCCGCCATCGCGCGCGCGCACGATGTGTGGGTCGTCTCCGACGAGGCGTACGAGGACGTCGTCTTCGAAGGCGAGCACACCAGCATCGCGTCCCTCGCGGACATGTACGAGCGGACGATATCTGTCTACACGTTCAGCAAGTCGTACGCGATGACGGGCCTTCGGCTCGGCTACGTGTCAATCAAGGATCAGGCCGTCCGCGACCGCGCGAAGAAGGTGTTGTTCTATACGGCGAGCAACATCGCATCCGTCGTTCAATACGGCGGCATCGGCGCGCTGGAGGGGCCGCAGGACTGCATCGACAAGTTCCGCGGGGAGCTCCGCGCACGACGCGATTTGTTCTATCGTGGCGTCGCCGACGCGGCGCGAGACGTGTTCGCCGGCGCTCCGCCGGCGGGTGCGTTCTACGCATTCCTGCGGATTGATCCGAAATGGACTGAGGATACGCGTTCGGCGCGATCCGGAGGCGACCGGCAAACCACGTCGGTGTCGTGGGCGATGACCGAGCATCTGATCAAGCAGGGGCGAATCGGCTGCGTGCCTGGGATCGACTTCGGCGCCAACGGCGAGGGCTACGTACGCTTCTGTTTTGCGCGAGAACGCAGCGAGTTGATCGGGGCGCTGTATTCGATGAAGACGCTGTTCGGGGTGACAGTGTAGTCGGGTGGGTCGGGTAGGTCGGGTGGGCCTGGTGGGTTAGAGAAGGTGCCGGCCGCCGTCCACCCGGATCGTTTCTCCGGTGATGAAGTCGCTGTCGAGAAGCGCCAGCACCGCCTTTGCGATTTCGCTCTCACCACCCCATCGTCCGAGCGGCGTCGCCCGCTCGACCGCCTTCAACTCGTCAGCGCTCGTGCCGCGCGGTGCGACGATCGGTCCGGGCGCGATCGCATTGACGAGAATGTTGGCCGACGCTAATTCGAGGGCGAGCGCCTCAGTCAGGGCGATCACGCCGGCCTTGGCCACGTAGTACGGCACGAAACCCCGATACCGGGGCCGGCCGCTCTTCGCCACCCAGTCGCTGAGGTTGATGATTCGACCGCCGCCGCGCGTGCGCATGTGAGGCACAGCGGCGCGTGCGCACAAGAATGCGGCGCGCAGATCGACGTCGAGAACAGCGTCCCAGTCCTCGGCCCGCAGATCGTCGAACGGCTTCTGAGCGTAGACCGACGCCATGTTGATCAGGATGTCGATCCCGCCAAAGCTGCCGACGACCGTGTTGACGAGCGCGTCGCAGGCATCAGCCTGGGACAGATCGGCTTGAATCGCGTCCCCCCGGCGTCCCGCGGCCCGCACACGATCGGCCGCGTGCTCGGCCTCGCCGCGCGATCGCGAGAAACCGAGCGCCACGTCGACGCCTTGCTCCGCGAGCGCGGCCGCGACGACGGCGCCAATGCGCTTCCCGCCGGTAATCAGCGCAACTTTGTCGCGCAGGTCCATAAAAAAAGGGCGGGTCTTTTGGACCCGCCCCGAAATCTGACGCGCAGGTCCGGCTAAAGCCGGACACTGCCGGCGGACCCAAAGGGTCCGCCCTACGTACGTAGGCCGGGCCTTATCAGGCCCGGCACCTTAATACGAGAACGTGCCGAAGAACGCGGAGCGCCTGTTCGGGTCGCTCCACTTCGTGCCGAGGCCGGTGCCGGTGAAGGCATTCTGGTCGGCGACGCCAACGGTCGCGTCAACGACGGACGACAACGGATGGAACCACTGCTGCGCGCCGCAGCTCGGGTCGTGGGGGATGTGCTTATTGACATCGAGCGCCACTTGACCCGCCGCCACGTGCACGGCGTGATCCTGGTCCGCGAACTGAATCGGCGTGGAGGTCACGCTGACGACCGTCCCGACCGTGCCCTTCGAGAGCTCCGTGGCCATGGCAACCAGCGCGATGCGCTGTGCGGCGTTCGCACGGTCGTCGACGAAGACCGACGAACGGATGTTGGCCTTGGCGCCGCCGATTTCCTGGATCCCCAGGTTTCTGTCTCCGGCCACCGCGGCGACCACCGACAGACCGTCAAGGGAAATGCCGTTGAAGCTTCCGCGACCGACCTTCCACGCGAGAACCGCCTGCCTGCCGACGGTTTCCGCTTCGCTGCCCATGATGCAGCCTCCCGTGAAAACCTCAGCGGTGCGCGCTTCGACGTATGTCCCGCTCACCAAGCCGCTGCCGGCCATGAGCGGTGAACCCGCCAACCCCACCAATGCCGCCAGAACGATCATTTGAATCTTCATTCGCGACCTCAATTCAAGAATTGCCGAACGAAGCCTGATTATACCGTATCTCGAAGGGCTGAGGGCGAAGCCCTCTCCTTTAGTGCTGGCAGCAGCCGCGCTGCGACTGGCACACGTCCGGCCGCACCGGCTGGCCGTCCGGGCCGAAGCCCGACTGAGTCTCGGCGCACCAATAGGCGGTCGAATCGTACCCGGTGTCGTAGAACTTCGACTCGTCGGGATAGGGCACCGACATCACGTACATCCCCTTATGACGCAGGCTCAGGCAATGTACCCCGGGAGTGACCTTTGGTGAGAGATGCTCCATAAATACTCTCGCAGCTTCAGACGGTTAGCAGCCCAGCAGCGCGCAGGACGGCCCGCTTCACGGCGGTCTTGGCGATCTGCACTTTGTACGCGTTGCCGCTCATCGGCTTGGCCGCACGCACGGCTGCGTCGCCGGCCGCAGCCGCGGTTTCGGCGTTGAGCGGCTTGCCCACCAGCGCGCGTTCGGCGTCCTCGGAACGCCAGGGGATCGGCGCGACAGCACCCATGACCACCCGCGCCGATCGGATCGTGTTGCCGTTCATCGCCAGCACCACGGTTGTGAAGGCCAGCGGCCAGTCGCGCGACTGCTTGTACCGGACTTCGTAGTGTCCCGTTTTGACGTTGCCCGGCGCCGGCAGGATCACATGCGTCAGCAGTTCATCGTCGGCCAGCACGTTTTCCTTGAGAACGTTCTGGAGGGTCGGCAGCGTGAAGAAATCGGCGGCCGAGATCTCGCGTGCCCCGTTGGGGCCGACCACCCGGAATCTCGCGCCGTACGCGACGGCGGGGACGGCCAGGCTCGAGGGGTGCACGATATGGCTCGGGCCGTCGTTGCCGAAGATGGCGTGGTACTGGTTCTCGCCATCGACCGCAAAGCAGCGCGAGCCGCCCTTCTTATAACAGACGAACTCTTCGTTGCGGAAATACCAGCAGCGCGGCCGCTGGTTCAGATTCCCGCCCACCGTGCCCTGGTTGCGGATCTGCGGCGTGCCCACGAGGCCGGCCGCATCGAGCAGCGCGGGATAGAGCCGGCGCGCCTGCGCGTTGGCGGCCAGATCCACAATCTTGACAGCGGCGCCGATTTTCAGGCCGCCGTCGGGCGTGGCCACAATCGTCGTGTCGAGCGCGTTCTTGATGTTGACGATGCGGTCGGGCTGCGTGATGTAGTCCTTCATCCGCGCCAGGATGTCCTGGCCGCCGCCGATCGGCATCGCCACGCCGTCGATTTTCAGCGCGGCGACAGCGTCCTTCTCCGAAGTTGGATTCACGTAGGCGAAGGCCTTCACAGCGTCCCTCCTGCTTTCTCCTGCTCGATGGCCTGCAGAATCTTGTGCGGATGGAGCGGCAAGCTGCGGATCGTGGCGCCGGTGGCGTTTCTCACCGCGGTGGCGATGGCCGAGGCGGTCGAGACGGTCGGCGGCTCGCCGATGCCGATCACGCCGCGCTCCGGCTGATTCATGAGCATGATGTCGATCTTCGGGATGTCCGACATCCCGGCGAGCAGATACATCTCCATGTTCGGATTCACCATCTGTCCGGTGACCCGATCGAGGATGCGATCTTCGAACAGCGCGAAGTTCAGCGAGCCGATGATGCCGCCATATATCTGGCTCTCGGCGAGGAGCTTGTCCATGACCAATCCGCAATCCTGCACCGTGAGGATCCGCTTGACCTTCACGACGCCGGTCTCGATGTCGACGTCCACTTCCGTGAACTGGACACCGCTGGTGCCGGTCGATGACAAGCCGTCGCCCCATTCGCCGTCCACCGAAATCGGCTCGGTGCTAATCAGCTTGCACGCGTCCTTCCACGCCAGACCCTTCGCCGGGTTGCCTTTCACGTGGATGCGGCCGTTCTCGGCCACCAGCGTTTCCGGATCGACACCGAGCGAGGGGCCGACCCTGGCGAAAAGCGCGTCGAGCGCCTTGCCGGTCGTCCACCGGATGGCCGGCATGACACCCGCGGCCGTCGTGCTGCCGCCCGATCCGCCGCTGAGCGGGTAGTTCGTGTCGCCGATTTCAGCCTTCACGGCGCCGATCGGAAGTCCGAGTGTCTCGGCGGCGACGATCGTCACGATGGTCCGCGTGCCGGTGCCGAGATCCTGTGTGCCGACCTTCACCACGACGCCGCCGTCCGACATGATGTCGACGTGCGCCCGGGATCCGCGGCCGCCGCCGCCCCACTGATGCACCGAACAGCCCATGCCGGTCTTGATGGGTCCGGACTGCGCGTCGCCCGTCGCGTGGCGTTTCTCCCACCCGAACGCCTTGGCGCCCGTTTCGAGGTACGACCGCCACATCGCGTTCGGCGCCTGAGTCGGCGCGTTCTTGATGCGGAACGCGACCGGATCTATCCGCACGCGATCGGCGAGCTCGTCCATGAGGATTTCCGTGAGGAAGCATCCTTGTGGATGGCCAGGGGCGCGCATCGCCCGCTGCTGGCCGGCGTTGATGTACACGTCCGTGTGGGCGCGCCGCCGGTTCGGGAACACGTAGATGTACGGTAGGGGGAAGTTCGACGTCGCTCCGGCGCCGCCGGTCCCCCAGCTCTTCCCGTCGAACGCGGTCAGCATGCCGTCTGCCGAAACGCCCGCACGAATGTGCGCGGTCGCCGACGGTCGATTGCCGCTGTCGAGGTGCTCTTCTTTGCGATCGAGCATCAGCTTGACCGGCACGCCGGCGTCTTTTGCCATCCGTGCGCAAATGATGCCCTCGGAGTACGGGGCGAACTTGCTGCCGAACCCGCCGCCCATGTACTGCGTGATCACGCGGATATTGGCTGCGGGGATCTTGAGGCCGCTTGCGTAGCCGTCGCGTGAGCCGTGCACGGCCTGCGTCGACACCCACGCGGTGAGTTTGTCTCCGTCCCACTCGCACACGGTGCCGTGCGTTTCGAGGCACACGTGCGTGATGACGTGCGTGGAGTACGTCTGCTCGACGATGTGCGCGGCCTGCTTGAAGCCGGCGTCGAGATCGCCGCTTTCTGCAGTCATGCCGGGCCGTGTGTTGCCGCCCATGAAGACGACCGGCGCGTTGGGCGCCATCGCCTGCTCGACGTTGGCCAGATGCGGCAGCGCCTCGTAGCGCACGCGCACAAGGCGCGCGGCGTCCTCTGCGCGCTCTTCGGTGTCGGCGGCCACGGCGGCAACCGGATCACCTTGATACATGCACTCCGAGCCGAGCTCTTTATAGACCAGCGCGGTTTTCACGCCCGGCGCCTTCTGCGCTTCGGTGAGATCGACCGACACCACGCGCGCGTGCGGAAACGGCGAGCGCACGATCTTGCCGTAGATCATGCCGGGGCGATTGATGTCGTAGGTGAATTTGGCGCGTCCCGAGACTTTGTCCGGGGCATCGAGCCGTTTGACCGAGGTCCCGATGAGAACCGGCTTCTCCGGCCACTTCCATTTGTCGGGGACACGTGGAGGCGGCGGCGGAGCCTGACCACCCCGGCCTTGTGGATTCTGTGCTCTAGCCACGAACCACCCCCTTGGCTTTCATCGCCGCTTCCATGATGCGTACGAAGGTCCCGCAGCGGCAGATGTTGCCGTCGAGTCCCTTCTTCGCCTGTTCCAGCGTCGGGTTGGGGGTCCGTTCGAGCAAGGCGACCGTCGCCATGACGAACCCGGGCGTGCAGAAGCCGCACATCAGGCCGTCGGTATCGACAAAGGCCTGCTGCACCGGGTGCAGCGTGGTGCCCTTCGCGAGACCATCGACCGTGCGAATCTGCTTGCCCTGCACCTCAATCGCGAGGGTCGAGCACGAATAGACCGTGCGGCCGTCGACGATCATCGTGCAGGCGCCGCACGCGCCCCGATCGCACACGCGTTTGTTGCCCGTCAGGTCGGCGCGATTGCGAAGCGCGTTCAGCAGCGTGACCCGCGGCTCGATCCGCAGATCGATCCGCTTGCCGTTCACCATTAAGGCGATCGGCACGTCGCCCGGACCCAACACGGCCGGGCCGGTTTGCGCTTCGACCTCCGCCACACCGACCGATGTGACGGCGGTGGCGAGGCTGCCGACGCCAGCCGTCTTCAGAAAGTTGCGCCGGCTGACGCTGAAACGCTCGGACTTTTCCGGAAACTCGTCTTTCGGAGCCATGAGCAAGCCCCCTCAATCCTCAAATGCGGCCGGGGCCCCACCCCCCAGCCGCGGTGCTGCTGCGGCTACCGCGCCTCGCACCAGCCGCAGGCGCTGCTAAAGGGAAGGACGCGAATGTCGAAGAATAGTCAAAAAGGGGTCAAGTGACAAGCGCTTTCGCGCCGACACCGTTCAGTGCCGGCTCTCTTCGTGTTGCACGCTATTTACACTCCAGCCGCGGCGGCGGCGCGTTGGGCGTTATCGACGCCCAGCACGATCGACGCGGTCGGGCCCATGTCGGAGCCGCCTCCGTAGGCGTACTCCACGTTGACGCCCGTGTCGCCAACCAGGCGCAGCGCCGGAGCGAGAGAGCCCGGCACGTTGGGCACGGCAACGAGAATGACGTCGCGCTCGGTGACTTGATGGTGATGCTCGCGGAGGATCGCCGCGCCGTGGACATGGTTGTCGACGACCAGACGGAGCTGGCCGGTGCTCTCGAGCCCCATCGCCAGGATGTTGACGCGCTCCTCGGACAGCAGCGCGCAGACACCCGCCAGCGCGCCCGGGCCGTTTGGCAGACGCAGGCTCAGTTCGGTACGGATGGCCATAGGGGAAAGAGGGTAGCAGACTTCGGCGCCTGTCAAACACAAAGGACACGATGGTTTGACCCTTCGCGTCCTTTGTGTCCTTCGTGTTCTATTGAACGTCTACGCCAACACCTTGATGACGACGCGGCGGTTCTGGGCGCGGCCACTCTTCGTCTTGTTCGGCGCGGCCGGCCTCTCCTTGCCGTAGCTGATGACGTTCATCTTGTGCAGCGGAATCTGGTGCTGTTCGTAGAGATACCGCTTCACCGATTCGGCACGCGCGAGACCAATCCGTTCGTTCGTCTTCGCATCGCCGATGCTGTCGGTGTGCCCTTCGATCTCGAAGTACGCGCCTTTGGGATCGGCCTTGATCATCGCAATCATGTTGTCCAGCTTTGCCTTCGCCTCGTCGGGCAGCACGGTCTTCGCGAACTTGAAGTTGCCTTCGTCCTCGCTCAGCACCACTTGGTACACGAGCCGCTTGGACGCCTTGTCGACCGCGTCAGCCTTCGACCCGGCCGCATTCGCCGCGGTGGCCGCGTCGTTCGCGGCGTTGTGCGCCGCCGCCGCCGCGGTTGCCGCATTGGAAGCCTTCTGATCCGCATTCGCCGCCTTCTGATCCACGTCGCCGATGCGCCCTTCATTCCTCCGCGTGCGCTCTTGTGTCTCTTCAAGCGAGCGGCCGACCGAGTCCACCTTGTCGTTGACCTCCCCGACGCTCGTCTTCACGAACTTCTTCGTCGCACACGCCGTCAAGCTCCCCACGGCCAGCATGGCAATTGGAATCGCTACCAACAACTTACGCATGATCGGATCCTCCTAGAACGAATTCGGGCGAGATTGCCCGGCGATGTAACCGTTTCGGGCTCGAACAATCAGGTCCTTGTCGCGCGCGCGGACCACGAGCGGATGCCAGCCCGGTCTCCCGCTCGATTCGAAAGCAATCACGTACTGATGGCGCAGCTCGTCGACCATCTGCCGCGCGGCCAGGCTGCGCTGGGCGGGCGTGCTCACGACGAAGACGCGGCCGCCGGTCCGCGTCGCGAGCTCCTCGAGCGGACCCGCGAGCCGCGCGGGTCCCGCGGCGAGGGTCGCGACGTCCTCGGACGGGTTATCGATCGACGGCACGACGGCGATGATGTAGACCGGCACATCGATGGCGCTGGCGATCGCGGACACTTCGCCGGGTCCAAGGCGGCTGGCGGTGTCGGTACC
This sequence comes from Vicinamibacteria bacterium, assembly GCA_041485905.1. Lineage (GTDB taxonomy): Bacteria > Acidobacteriota > Vicinamibacteria > Vicinamibacterales > CAVVIG01 > JAHFUI01. Next base: position 35,378 of record JBGPKK010000010.1, on the reverse strand, counting down.
GTCGGAGAAGACCGCAACCGCGCGCCGGCGGCCGTCGCGATGGGCCGTGCGCTCCGCCGTCTGCGCGATGGCGTCGTGCAGCGACGTCGCGCCAAACGGGATCAGCGTGGCCATCGACGCCGGCAGCGTCTTGAGGCCGGAGGTGAACGGCGCGACCTCGACCAGCCGCGTATCGAACGTGAAGACCGCCGCCTCGTCGCGCTCGCCGTCCAGCCAGCTCAGAACGTGGTCGGCCGCCTCCCGCGCGTCAGCCAGCCTCGATTCCATGCTGCCGCTGATGTCGAGCAGCAGTGCCACGCTCACACCGTCGAAATCGCGACGGAAGTCGACGATCGGACGAAGCTCGCCGCCATCGGTAATCTCGAGATCGCGCGCCGAGAGGTTCTGCACGAACCGGCCTTTGTGGTCCCGCGCAACAAAGGTCACGCGAACAAGATCGACGCTCGACTTAAAGGTCGCGACCGGCGGCGATTGCGCGAAGGCGAGCGCGGCATGGAATACGCACGCTGCGACCGCGCTCCTGATCAGCCTCTGCTGCGTCATCGATGCTGATGGGCTCCAAAGAACCTGCCATCGTTACATCATATTGATAAACAAGACTTTATAGATTTGATGCGCTGCCAGCTGGCGGTGATGTCCGCCTTAAATCGGCCTTGAATCGAGTAAAAACTACTCGATTGGGTTAAAGACGGCCGGGTAGCGTGTAGAAATTGCTAACGGCCGCAAACACGATAAGATCTCCGCGTGGCGCTCACGCACGTCTCCAAGGGTTCAATTCCAGTCGCAAGCCGAATCGGCCGCTTCTCGTACGCGATCCGTAACATCGTGGCCGAAGCCCGGAAAGTCGAGGCCCAGGGTAAAACGGTCCGCTATCTCAACATCGGCGACCCGGTCGCCTTCGGATTCAAGACTCCACCGCACCTGATCGCGGCAGTCGAGCGCGCGATGCGCGACGGCCACAACGGCTATGGCCCCTCGGCCGGACTCGCCGACGCCCGCGACGCGGTTGCGACCGAATACACCTCGCGCGGCTTTGGGGTCACCGCCGATCGCGTGTTCATCACGGCGGGGACATCGGAAGCGATCGATCTGGCGCTTAGTGCACTCGTCGATGAAGAAGGTGACGTGCTGGTGCCGATGCCGACGTATCCGCTGTATACGGCGGTGCTCGCGAAGCTCGGCGCGCGCGCGCGTTTCTATCGGACCGATCCCGCGCGCGGCTGGACGCCCGATCTCGATCACGTGGCCAGCCTCGTCACGCCCGCTACGCGCGCGCTGGTCGTCATCGACCCGAACAATCCGACCGGCGCGTCGTACTCGACGGCCACGCGCCGCGCGCTGCTGGACCTCGCGGATCGGCATGGGTTCGTCATCCTCGCCGACGAGGTGTACGGCGACTTGAGCTACGACGGTCCGTCGGCGCCGATCGGCAGTCTCGATCCCGACGCGGCGGTCATCTCCTTCTCGAGCCTGTCCAAGGCGTATCTCGCGCCGGGATGGCGCACCGGGTGGATGGGCATCGGCCGGTCGCCGCGGCTGAACGAGGTGACGGCCGCGATCGGCAAGCTGGCGGACGGCCGTTTGTGCAGTAACGTGCCGACGCAGTACGCGGTGGCCGAAGCGCTTCGCGGCGATCGATCGCACCAGCGCACGTTCCGCGCGGCGTTGAAGGAGCGCGCCGCAATGACGGCGGCGAGCTTGAACGCCATTCCAGGCGTGACGTGCGTGGCGCCGACGGCAGCGTTCTACGCGATGCCGAAAGTTGCCCTGCCTGCCGGGCGGACTGACGAAGATTACGTGCTGGCGCTGCTCCGCGCCACGGGCGTGCTGTGCGTGTACGGCTCCGGCTTCAACATGCCCCCGGCCGACGGCTTCCTGCGCATCGTCTTTCTCGCCTCGCCGACCGAGCTCCGCGACATCTACGCGCTCGTCTCGGATTTCACGCGGGAGTATCTCAACGTCCTCTGACCGCGAGTTCACGCGCCGGATGGTTCGGACCGTGCTCACGGTAGCCGGGGTCGTCATCCTCGTCGGCGTGATGTGGGCCGCGCGCGCGGCGCTGATGCTGATTTACGTCAGCGCGATCGTCGCGATGGGGTTTTCGCCCATGGTGCGCGTCGCAGAGCGGCCGCGGCGGGCGAGCGGCGAGAAGCGCGTACGCGTCCGCCGCACGCTCGCTATCCTGGCGGTCTACCTCGGGATCATCACGGCGTTGGTGCTTGTTGGCTTGGCGGTCGTGCAACCGCTCGTCGATCAGGCCAGCCAGCTCTGGGACCGTCTGCCGAAGGCGTTTCGCGACATTCAGGTGTTTTTGATTCGCCACCGCGCCATGGCGAACCGGCCGGTCTCGCTGGAAGAAGCGGTGCAGAACACGCCGGCCGGCAGCAGGGGCAACGCGGTCGGCACCCTGCTTGGCGCGGTCTGGAGCGTTGTCGGCGGCGTATTCGGTCTCGTCACGATTCTCATCCTGAGCTTTTATCTGCTGGTCGAAGGGCAATCGCTGTTCGACTCGGTCACGCGGTTGGTACCCGAAGGGACGCGCGCGCACTTCGTCACGGCCGCGCGCGCGAGCGTCACCAAGGTGAGCGCGTGGCTGGGGGCGCAGTTCATTCTGGCGGGCGTGATGGCCACCTTCGCCGCCGTGGGACTCGGTCTGCTGGGCGTGCCGTACTTCTACGTCGTCGCCCTGATTGCCGCGGTCGGCGAAACCATCCCGATCGTCGGGCCCATCGCGGCCGGCGTCACGGCGGTGGCGATCGCGGTGAGCGTGTCGGGCAAGCTCGCGCTGATCGTCGGCGCGTACTTTTTCGCGCTGCATCAACTCGAGGCCAACGTGCTCGTGCCGAAAATCATGGAGCGGCGCGTGGGCGTGAGCCCGGTCACGGTCGTCATCGCGCTGCTGATCGGCGGGGAATTGTGGGGGCTGGTCGGCGCGATCCTCGCCATCCCGACCGCGGCGATTCTGTCTGTCATCGTTGAAGAGCTGACGGCAGATGCCGCGCTCTAGCGGCCGTCCGGGCGAGTCCACCATCGCGCTGCACGCGGCCCGAGTCGCACCGCGCACCGCTCGGGACGCCGTCGTCGCCGCCGTGGCCTATGCGCTCCTCACGCTCGTCCTGACGTGGCCGCTCGTGGGCAGCCTCGCGCACCACCTGCCCGCCGACCTGGGCGATCCGCTGCTGAACTGCTGGATTCTCGCATGGGACGGCGAGCACATCCTCGGCGCGGCCAGCGGTCACCTCGGCGCGCTTCGCGAGTACTGGAACGCCAACATCTTCTATCCGCATCCGCTCGCGCTTGCGTACTCGGAACATCTAACCGCGCAGGCGGTGATGATTCTGCCGGTATATGCGATTTCGAAAAATCCGATCCTCGCCTACAACGTGGCGTTCCTGCTGACGTTCCTCCTCTCCGCGCTCGGCATGTTTCTGTTGGTGCGCGATCTGACCGGATCCCGGAGCGCCGCATTTCTGGCGGGCGTGGCCTACGGATTCGCGCCATACCGGTTCGGCACGCTATCGCACATCCAGGTGTTGTCGTCGATGTGGATGCCTTTCGCGATGTGCGGCTTCCATCGGTATTTCGCGACACGCCGCCGCACCCCGCTCGTGGGTGGGACAGCCGCATGGATCGCCCAGAATCTGTCGTGCGGTTACTACCTGCTGTTTTTCACACCCGTGCTCGGCCTTTATCTCGCGTGGGAGATGACCAGGCGACGGCTGTGGACCGACCGGAGCGTCGTGATCCGCGTGGCATCGGCCGCCGCGGTCGCCGCTGTCGTGACGGCGCCCTTCCTGATCCCGTACCGCGAGCTTCGGCAGCTCGGGTTCAGCGCGCGATCGCTGGCCGAAACGAGTCGATTCGCAGCCGACGTGTACGGCTACCTGACGACCGATGTGCGCATGGGACTGTGGGGCGGCGTCATCCGCGCGTGGCCGAGACCTGAAGGGTCGCTCTTCCCTGGCTTCACGATCGTGCTCCTGGCGGCGCTCGCGGTCGCTGACCGGTGGGCGACCGCTCGCCGTGAGTCGTCTGGACGCGCGAGATCGCTGGCGGCTCGCGCGCTCGCCTCAACGCTCATCGTCTCGTGCGGCGTCCTGGTCGCCATTCTCTTCGGCTGGTCGCTTCACATCGCCGTGGCCGGTGTGGACCTCAAAATCACGAGTCTCGACCGCGTCGCGATCGTGGTTGCCGCCCTCGCCGTCGCGCTACTCGCCGCTTGCCCGCACGCGCGTGCCACGGCTCGCGCCTGGCTCTCATCGCCGGTGGGGATACTAACGGTCATCACGGTCTTCGCGTTCGCGATGTCGCTCGGACCGGAGATCTATGCGCGCGGCAAGTTGATTGAGGATGGGAACGTCTACTCCCCGTTTCACGACTTCGTGCCCGGATTCGACGGCCTGCGCGTCCCCGCACGGTTTGCCATGATCGTCGCGCTCGGTCTGGCGGGATTGGCCGGATGCGGTGCGGCGGCAGTCGTCCGGCGGCGCGGCGGCCTTGCCGTCGTGACGCTGGCGACCGCCTTGGTGGTCGCCGAGTCGTGGGCGGTCCCGCTGCCGCTCAACGAGAATTCGACGGAATACAAACAGAGCGGCCTGGCGCCGCTGCCGGCAACCCTGGCCGTCGGGTCTGCGACTCCCGCCGTCTATCGTTTCGCGGCGCAGTTGCCGCCCTCGAGCGCGTTGATTGAATTACCGTTCGGCGAGGTCGCGTTCGAGACGCGGTACATGTTCTACTCGACGTCCCACTGGCGGCGGCTGGTCAACGGGTACAGCGGCGGCTCGCCAGACGAGTACGGGCTCTGGGCCGAGCAGTTGAAGGACGCACTCGACGCTCCCGATGCCGCGTGGCGCACGATCCTCTCCACGCGTGCGACCCACATCATCGTGCACGAGGCGAGCTATGCCGGCGATCGGGGCCGCCGCATCAGCGACTGGATTCGCGCACGTGGCGCTCGCGAGGTCGGTGCGTTCGACGCCGACCGCGTGTTTGTCGTCACACCCTAAAGCGACTCCCGACCCCTTTTTTCCCCGGCATCAATGCCTGGACGGCGTCTTCACCTAACCTGGGTGTCAAGACGTGGGGATTAGGAATTGAGGCGAAACCGTTGCCGCGATCCTTCCGTGGACGGCGCTCTTTCGTTTCGCTGCCGTAGTCGAGAGTCGCCAGTCCTCGGTCGTCAGTCATATACTTGCTAGTTCCGACGGTCGACTGACGACTGTCGACTGATGACTGCCGACTGGCATGCGCGCTGATCCGCTCCGCTATTTGTCGGTCGAGCTCGACGCCCTGAAAGAGCAGGGCCTGCACCGTCATCTCCGCATCCTGTCCGACGAGCAGAAGGCGAAGACGACCGTCGACGATCGGCTGGTCGTGAACCTGTCGTCGAACAACTATCTCGGTCTCACGACGCATCCGAGGCTTCGCGCCCGTGCGCTCGAGGCAATCCACCGTTACGGCGTCGGCTCCGGGTCGGTGCGGCCCATTGCGGGCACGCTCGACATCCACATGGAGCTCGAGCGGCGGCTTGCCGACTTCAAGAAGACCGAAGCGGTCGTGGTCTTCCAGAGCGGCTTCACGGCGAACGCGGGAACCGTGTCGGCGGTCCTGACCGAAGACGACGTCGTGATCTCCGACGAATTGAATCACGCGAGCATCATCGACGGCTGTCGCCTCAGTCGCGCCTCCATCAAAGTCTTTCCGCATAAAGACGTCGCCGCGGCGCGCGCGATTCTGCGGGCTCTTCCGGTCTCGCAGCGCAAGCTCCTCATCACCGACGGCGTGTTCAGCATGGACGGCGATCTCGGGCCGCTTCCCGATCTGTGTGCCCTCGCCGAGGAGTTCGGCTGCATCATGATGGTCGATGATGCACATGCGAGCGGCGTCTTCGGCGCCAGCGGGCGCGGCACGATCGATCACTTCGGCGTGCACGGACGGGTCGACATTCAGGTCGGCACACTGTCGAAGGCCGTCGGCGTCCTCGGCGGGTACGTCGCCGGGAGCCGCGCGCTCATCGAGTTCCTGTATCACCGCGCGCGGCCGTTCCTGTTTTCGACGTCGCACCCTCCGGCGGTGGCGGCCGCGTGCATCGCTGCGATCGACGTTCTTCTCGAAGAGCCCCACCTCATCGATCGCTTGTGGGAGAACACGCGGTTCTTCAAAGCCGGCCTGCAGTCGCTCGGCTTCAACACCGGCATCAGCGAGAGCCCGATCACGCCGGTCATCGTCGGCGACGGGGCGCTGGCGATGAAGCTGTCCGACCGGCTGTTCGCGAAAGGCGTGTTCGCGCAGGGCATCGGCTTCCCCACCGTCCCACAGGGCAAAGCGCGCGTGCGGACCATCGTGACCGCGTCGCACACACAAGGGGACCTGCAGTTCGCGCTCGACGTCTTTGGTGAGGTCGGCCGCGAGCTGGGGATCATCGAAAGTTGAAACGTTTCCTCTTGCCTCTTGCCTTTTGCCTCGTCACTCTCGAAAGCGGAGCCTCGCTCGCCCAGAATGCGGCAGACGCCGACGGCGTGCGCGTGCTGCTGCAGCGTCTCGAACGCATCGTGCAGGCGGGCGACACACTGGCGTACGAGGGCGCGCTGTCGGAAACGGCCGACCGGGCCGCCGCACGCGACTTCGCGGCCAGCGAGCTCGCGCCTGGCGCCACGCGGGTCGTGATTCGCGAACGGGATCGCGAGCCGCTGGGGGGCACTCTGCCGGGAAACGGCTACCGCGTCTCGATCGATGTGTTCACCGAGTTCGGCAATCGCGCGCGGAACTCGACGTGGCGGCTCGACGTGAAGCGCGGGAATGACACCTGGCGGATAGCCGATCAGCGCAGGCTGACGCTCGTCGAGGACCTGCATCGCCTCGTCCTCAACCCGACCAGGCAGTTCGCGGCGCGCGATTTGACGATTGCCGTCGAGGATCTCGAGCTCGGGCTCGCCGAAGGCTCTGCGTTCGTGGCCGACATCGCCGAGGGCACGACCGGCCTCGTGCTGCTGGGACGCGGCGAGCTGCGGTTTCATCCAACCCCCGACGTCGAAAAGGGACAGTTGAAAATTTTCGGCGGGTCCGAAACGCTGCAGACCCGCTTCGACGCCGCGTTCATCCGCGTCAACCCCGCGGATCTGGCGGCGCTCGTCAGCGCTGATCGCCTTACGCCGCGCCTCGTCGATCCGCGTGAGTTCAAGCGCGCCGACGAACTGTTCAGGGACGACGTCCAGAAGTCGTACGCAGTCGACATGGCCGACCTCAGCCGCGACGTCTGGTCGCTGCTGCCGGTCCACGGCGACTTCCTCGCGGAGATTCACACGCCCCGATACGACACGTTGACGTATGCGCGGTCGACCTCGGAGCCGGAAGATGTGTCGTTCTTCGATCGCAAACGCCACCGCAACATCGCCGTGTACGCCTCCAGACAGGCGCTGGCGCGACACGGCCGCTCGTACAACGAGGACGAGCTCACGACGTACGACGTCCTCGGGTACGACCTGGACGTCGCCGTCTCGCCGGAGCGGCCGTGGATAGAGGGCCGCGCGCGGGTGCAGTTGAAGGTGCGTGCGCCGGCCATCGCGTCGCTCACGCTGCGGCTCGCCGACTCTCTGACGGTGCAATCCGTCGTCAGCGACACGTTCGGGCGGCTCTTTGCCGTCCACGTCCGCAACCAGAACGCCGTCATCATCAACCTGCCGTCGTTCGTGCTTCGCGACGAAGAGTTGCTCCTCACCATCGCGTACGCCGGCCCGCTCGAGCCACAGCGGGAAGATCCGGAAGCCATCGCCCTGCTCGGTCAGGGACGCCCGCCGCCGACGCCGGACGATAACGCCACGGCGCTGGCGCTGCAGCCGGAGCGGAGTTTCCTGTACAGCAACCGGAGCTACTGGTATCCGCAGGCCGCCGTCACCGACTACGCGACGGCAAGCATCCGCCTGACGGTTCCGGCCGCCTTCGACTGCGTCGCCAGCGGCGAGCTCGACGCGGACTTTCCGGTCAGTATTCCCGCGAAGGATTCGTTGCCCGCGCGAAAGGCGTATCTCTTCACCACGTCGGAGCCGCTTCGCTATCTGGCGTTTCTGGTCAGCCGCTTCGTGCGTTCGGAGCCGGTGACCGTCGCGCTCGGGTCACGAGCCAACTTCACGCTTGTCGCCCAGACCAATCCGCGACAAGTGCGCCGCGGGCGGGAGCTCACGGACCGCGCCGCCAACATCGTGCAGTTCTACGAATCGATCGTCGGCGATTCCCCGTATCCGAGCCTCACGCTCGCTGTTGTCGAAAGCGAGTTGCCTGGTGGCCACAGTCCCGGATACTTCGTCGCGCTGAACCAGCCGCTGCCGACGACGCCGTACGTCTGGCGCAACGATCCCGCCTCGTTCGAGGATTTCCCCGAGTTTTTTCTCGCGCACGAGCTGGCGCATCAATGGTGGGGACAGGCGGTCGGCTGGCGCAACTACCACGAGCAGTGGCTCAGCGAAGGATTCGCGCAGTACTTCGCCGCGTTGTACGCGCAGCGGCTTCGCGGTGACGACACCTTCGCGAGCGTGCTTCGTCAATTCCGCCGCTGGGGGATGCAGCAGTCCGGACAAGGACCGATTTACCTTGGCTACCGTCTCGGCCACATCCGCGGCGACTCACGGGTCTTTCGTGCGCTGGTCTACAACAAGAGCGCCGCCGTCCTGCACATGCTCCGTCGTCTCGTCGGCGACGAGCCGTTCTTCCGGGGGATCCAGCGCTTCTATCGCACGTCCCGGTTCAACAAGGTCGGCACCGACGATTTCCGTGCCGCCATGGAAGCGGAAACGGGACGATCGCTCGAACGATTCTTCGAGGGCTGGATCTATGGCTCGACGCTCCCGCGCTTGAAATTCAGCTATCGCGTCGAGCCGGGATCCCCGGGTCGAGTCGTCATTCACGTCGAACAAGTAGGCGACGTGTTCGACGTGCCGCTGACCGTGATGCTGCAGTACGCGGACAAACGAGAGGGCCGGGTGATCGTTCCGGTCACCGAACGCGTGGTGGACGTGCCCATCGCCCTGACCGGAACCCTGCGCGGCGTCGAGGTCAGCAAAGACGATGGAACGCTCGCCGAGATTACGAAGAACTAGACCGCCAACGCCTCGAACGCGGCGATGATCAGCTCGTCGGTCATCAGCTCCGGCTGCAGGAACCGGAGAAAGAGCAGGCCATCAGTGAGCGCGTGCAGCGCGGGCACGAACTGCTCCGGCGGCATCGGTAGATTTTCGAGCGGGAAGAGCTGTCGGAGGCGTTCTGCGCCGCGTCGATAGAGCTCGGCGTTCATTTGAGCGACCCGCGACCGCATCGCCTCATGCGTGAGCGCGTAGATCTGAAATGACAGCGCGCCGAGTGCCTGCGCCCGCCGCGCGGGGATGGCGGCCACGACAGCCTCGCCGACGATGCGCATGTGCTCCTTCAGCGTGGCGCCGTGCTTAATCGGCATGATCGGCCGCCACCGCGTGTCGACGACGGCGAGAAACAGCTCATCTTTGTCCTTGAAGTTCCCGTAGATCGCGCCTCTGGTCATCCCGGCGCGTCTGGCGACCCCTTCCAGGGTCGTCCGATAGAACCCTTTTTCCCGAATCATTTCGACAGCGGCGTCGAGCAGGCGCGCGCGCGTGCGGTCCCGCTTGGTGCTCTTGGGAGTGTTGTCTGGAGCCATAATATTCACTGTTGTATTTTATACATTAATGTATTATTACAGTAAAATCAAGAGGTTTTTGCAAGGAGGCCAGTGTGCGTATCCAGGCAGCCGCGTTGAAATCGCGACCCCGGAGCGCGTTTTCGGGTTCATGACCAATCCTGCCTTCGTGCGTCGTTGGCAGCCCTGACTTGGCGGAAACTCCACCTCAGCTTGGCGACGGAGTGTTCCGCGAAGGCGCCCGCTGGCGCGCCACGGCTGAAATTGAGTATCGCCTGGCGCGGAACGGCAATCACACGCGCCTCGACGTCGTGGCAACCCTCAGACTGAAAGGCACCTGCGCCTGCTGTCCGCGTTCGCGAAAGGGATGGCCCGGCGTAAGTTCGAGTCGCGATTGACGCTGCTCGGCGACGCGGTCGAGGCCGAAGAACGTCGCGACCCTCGAGACACCTCGAACTCCGCGAGCACTGGGTTATGATCGATTGCTTATGGAAACCGTCTCGCTGACGATCGACGGCCGTCCGATTACGGTCGAAAAGGGGAAGACCGTGCTGCAGGCGGCGGTCGAGAACGGCATCTCCGTTCCGTACTACTGCTATCACCCTGGTATCGGCATCGACGGCTCGTGCCGTGTGTGCGTGGTCAAGATCGAGAAGATGCCGAAGCTGCAGACCTCGTGTTCGACCGTCTGCACTGAAGGCATGATCGTCAGCACGCGCACCGCCGAGGTCACTGAGGCGCGCGTGGGCGTCTTCGAATTCCTTCTGATTAATCACCCGCTCGATTGCCCCGTCTGCGACAAGGGCGGCGAGTGTCCGCTGCAGGATTTCTCGTACATGTTCGGTCCCGATCAAAGCCGCATGGAATTTGGGCGCCGCACCTTCGACGGCGAAGGGGTCAAGGCGGACGTCGACTTCGGTCCGACGCTCATGCTGAACCGCAACCGCTGCATCCTCTGCACCCGCTGCGTGCGGTTCATGCGCGACGTCGAGGGCGACGCCCAGATCAACATCATCGACCGCGGCTACGGCAGCGAGATTGCCACCTTTCAGGAAGAGGGTGTCCACTCGCTCATCTCCGGCAACCTGATGGACGTGTGTCCCGTCGGGGCGATTACCACGCGGGATTATCGATTCAAGGCACGTCCGTGGGACAACCCGGAGGCGGTCGACACGATCTGCACGCTGTGCGCGAAAGGCTGCAACACGACGGCGTGGCTGAAAGCGAAGCCTGAATGGGCGAAAGGCGCGCGGCTGATTCGCTTTACGCCGCGGCTCAACCCCGACGTCAATGGCTACTGGATGTGCGACATCGGCCGTTTCGACTATCACTGGATCGAAAGCGAGGACCGGCTGCGGCGGCCGCTCGTCCGCGACGAGAACGGCTTGGCGCAACCGGTGTCCTGGCACGAGCTGACGTCGAAGCTTGGTGATCGGCTCGCTGCCGCCCGCACATCGAATCCGGAGGCGGTCCGCTTCCTGTTGTCGGCGCACGCCTCGCACGAAGAGCTGTTCCTGTTTCGGCGCCTGGCCCACGGGCTCCTTGGCAATGGAGTGGCGGCGATTTCTGTGAGCTGGCGATATCGCCCGAAGGCGCAGCCCGCGCACACCACCTTCAAGGTGCCGGCTGTCGACGCGCCAAACGTGAACGGCGCGCGGACGCTCGGGTTGGTCGCCGGACACGTTGGCGACGCGGTGCATGCGGCGGATCTGTCGGCGCTGCAGGCGGCGGTCGCCGGAGGCCGTGTCTCGGCGCTGTATGTATTCGACCCCGGACCCGACGGATCGATCGGCGACACGTCGTGGATTGTCGACGCGCGCACGCGAGGCGTGCTTCCCCTCCTGATCGTGCAGGGCGTCCTCGCCACCGCTCTCACGCGCGCCGCCGATTTCGTGCTGCCGGGCGCATCGTTTGTCGAGAAGGAAGCGTCCTTTACGAACGAGCAGGGCCGCCTGCAGGGCGCGTCGCGTGCGATGCCGACGCCCGGCGATGCTATGGAAGACTGGCAGATTCTCGTAAACCTCGGCGTGGCGCTTGGCGCGCCGTTCGATTACACCAGCCCCGCGCGCATCCGTGCCGACATCGCCGCCGGGCAGCCGGATGTGAATCTCACCACGCTGACGTTCGGGCGGCCGACAGCGGCCAGACACTGGTTTCAATCGTCGAACCCATCGGAGCGCTGGAAGTGGGACTTCATGTACCAGGATCTGCCGCCGGTGAAAGGGTCGGTCGACCCGTTGGCGGTGCCGATGCCGATTGGCGCGATTCCCCTGAAGGAAATCACGTAACCCTCCGTCCATCATTCACATGTTGTTGCCGCGCGTCGGTTCCCTGATTCTCGGCGCGCTCGGCGTGGTCTTCTGGGCCACCGGCGTCGGCCAGGCCCAGGTCGCTCGGCCGAGGGCGGCCGTGGTGCCGCTGGTCGAGAGCGACGCGGTCCATGCCGGAGCGCCGGTCCGCGTGGCGCTGCAGGTCAGCCTGCCCGAAGGATTGCACGTCCAATCAAACGCGCCGCGCGATCCGTCGCTGATTCCCACGGTGCTCACGATTGAGGCCCCTGCCGGCGTCACCGTGGATGAAATCGTGTATCCACCGTCGACCGACCTCAAACAGGTCGGTCAGAATCAGCCGCTGGCCGTCTTCGAGCGCGCATTCGCCGTCGGCGTCCACCTGACGCTCGCGCCGGGATTGCCGGCCGGCGACCTCAGCGTGCCGTTGCATCTTCGCTATCAGGCCTGCGATGCGACCGTGTGCTACCCGCCTGCCACCGCGGACGCGCAATGGTCGCTGCGGATTGCCGCCGCCGGCGCGCCTCTCGGCGCCACCCGCTTCCCCGAGGTGTTCGATCACATCGCGTTCGGAGGCGGCCAGGCACCCGCTTCCGTCTCCCTCGTCCAACCGCCCGCGACGGGAACCGCCGGCGGACGCGGCGTCGCCGACCTCGATCGTTTCACCGTGCTGGCGACCAACGGCGGCTACATCGGCAGCGACAAATTCCTGCGGTTCATCCATAACGCCGAACAGGGCGTGAAGGAACGCGGATTGTTCGAAGGCCGCGGTCCGCTCGCGATCCTGCTGATCGTGTTTCTGGGCGGACTGGCGCTGAACCTCACGCCCTGCGTCCTCCCGATGATTCCCATCAACCTGGCGATTATTGGCGCCGGCGCGCAGGCCCGGTCGCGAGGGCGCGGATTCCTGCTCGGCTCGGTCTACGGCGCCGCCATGGCGCTCGTCTACGGCGTCCTCGGCCTCATCGTCATTCTCACGGCCGGAACGTTCGGCACGATCAACTCGTCGCCATGGTTCAACGCCGGCATCGCCGCCCTGTTCGTCGTGCTCGGGCTCGCGATGTTCGACATCATCCTGATCGACTTCTCCCGTTTTGCGAGCGGCTTCCGTGCCGGCGACAGCAGCCGCGGCTCGCTGCTGCTGGCATTCAGCATGGGCGGCGTCGCGGCCTTGCTCGCGGGCGCGTGCGTGGCGCCGGTCGTCATCCAGGTCGTGCTGTTCTCGAGCAATCTGTACGCGACGGGAACCAAGATCGCGCTGGCGCTGCCCTTCTGCCTGGGGATTGGCATGGCGGTGCCCTGGCCGATCGCCGGAGCAGGGCTGGCGGCTCTTCCGAAGCCGGGTGCGTGGATGGTTCGCGTGAAGCAGGCGCTTGGGGTGCTCATCCTCGTGACGGCCGCCTACTACGGGTACCTGGCGTTCGAACTGCTGTCGAACCGGTGGGTGGACGCGAACGAGGTGACGTCGAGCGTCGGCGAAAAAGTCAATGAAGGCTGGCATCAGTCGCTCGCCGACGGCCTCTCGGCTGCCGAGCGCGAGCACAAGCCGGTGCTCATCGACATGTGGGCGACGTGGTGCAAGAACTGTTTGACGATGGACAAAACGACGCTCGAGAACGAGGACGTGAAGGCGGCGCTGGCAGGCTACATCAAGATTAAGTTTCAAGCCGAGGAGCCCGACAAGCCGCCGGCCAAGGAGCTCATGCAACGCTTCAACGCCGTCGGTTTGCCTACCTACGCCATCCTGCGACCCAAGAACTAGGTCGAGATCGTGATACCCTGACTCGCGATGTCGCGTGCTGTGAGACTGCTCTTCGCCGCCGTGTCTTGCATCGCCGCCGGCGCGGCTGTAGTGTTCCTCACCTCCTCCGAAAAAGACCTCGCCGAGCGGCAGGCGGCGATGCGCGCCTTCGACATGCGCGCCAGAGAGACGACCGACGCGCTCGCCGACCTTCGCGCCGCGCAGCAGGCGTACGTCGCCGCGGGCCAGGGCGTAGGCTTCTGGATGCCGAAGGTCGACACCACGCTGGGGGCGGTGGCCAACAGCCTGTCGATGCTCCAACAGTCCGCAACCGGCGCCGCGTCGACATCGACGCTCGACGCGGCGTCGGCCACGCTTACCGAGTTCGGCAGCGTGGACAAACGGATCCGCGACTACATCAGGGCAGACGCGCAATTGATGGCGGCCGATATTGTCTTCACGGAAGGCGGCGAGGCGGCGGCGGCCGCAGCGCGCCACGTGGAGCGCGCCCGCCTCGAAGAACAGCAGAGTCTCGATGCGTTCGAGGCGGCGCGCCGCAAACAGCAGGCGATGGCGGCGGCCGGTGCAGCCGGCCTGTTGATCCTCGTGGTGATCGCGCTCGCCCTGATGCCGGCAAAGGCTGTCCGCGATCAGGAAACGCTGTCGCTGAGTCCCCTCGTGCGTCGGCAGGTGGAACCGGCCGCCGGATCCCCTGGTGGGGACCTCGCCCTGCGGCACGAGGAAGCGGCGCCACCAAAGCAGGAAACCGCGCCGTCACCCGGCGACGCGAAGCACGGCGCGGCATCGGCGCTGAAGGCGGCCGCTCACGTGTGCACCGAGATCGGACGCGTCGGCGATTCTCAGGAATTGAAGGTGGTGCTGGGCCGAGCCGCGGACGCGCTCGACGCCAGCGGTCTCGTGCTCTGGATGGGCACCTCGTCCGGCACGGAGCTGCAGGCGGCCCTGACGCACGGGTACGACGCAGCCATGACGGCGCGCATGCCGTCGGTTGCGCGCTCGGCCAATAACGCCGCCGCCGCTGCCTATCGGACCGGGACGCTGCAAATCGTGCTGTCGCGGCCGGGTTCGGCCCAGGGGGCGATCGTCGCGCCGGTACTCACGGCTGATGGCTGCATCGGCGTAATGTCCGCCGAGATTCGCGACGGCGGCGAAGCCTCAGAGACAGTACAGGCGCTCGCCGCGATTATCGCCGCGCAACTGGCCGGCGTGCTCGCGTCCGCGCCGGCGCCCAACGAAGAGCGAGCGACCGGAAGCGCTGCCTTGTAGATCGAGGTCGCTCGAGCCGAGCTCATCATTTCCGAATCTAAAAAGGTCAGCCTGTCGTCTCCGTCGCAGGACGGCGGCCCCGCAGACACCGCGGATTGTCCAGCAATTTCGAGCACACGGCCGGGCACGCGATTTGATGTGCTCCGAAGTGGTCGCGTCGAATCAACGGGATGCGTAACTTCAGGCAGGCGCTGGCATCGCCGCATCCCGTCTGCCAAGTTTCACGATTCGGCGCGGCCGCTACACGTCTCGAGCAGGTGACTTGTGAATGCGTTGCTGTCAAAAGCCTCGCGCGCTGTCGCGATAGCCGTTCTGACTGTGGTCGTTCCCGCATGCGCGGTCTCGCTGCGCAATCCAACCGTCGCGGACCTTCAGAACCATCCCGGCCGCTATCAGAATCACACGGTCAGCGTCGACGGAATCGTGACGACGTCCTGGGGACTGCCGCTGGTCCCGTTCCGCCTGTACAGCGTCGACGACGGCACCGGTGAAGTGACCGTGTTGTCGCAGGGCGCGCGCATGCCCGCTCGCGGCGAGCGCGTCCGGGTCAAAGGTCGCGTGAGCGACGTCGCGGTGCTCGGCGGTCAGCCGATCGGGCTGCACCTGCGGGAGGAAGCTCTCTACGTAAAACGCTGATGCACAATGTCGAATGCAGAATGCACCGCCCCGATGCATCTTGCGTTGTGCATTCCGCATTACGCGGTGATCTTGATGGCCACGGCCGTTATGTCGTCGTGCGACGGCGTGTCACCGCAGAATTCCTGCAGGGCGGCCACGATCCCGTCGACCACCTCGCGCGCGCTTCCGTGGCGGTTCCGACTCACAACATCCACTAACCGCGTCGCGCCGAATTCCCTGCCCCGCGCGTCGCGCCCTTCAAACACCCCGTCGCTGCAGAAGACGTACACGTCGCCGGCCGCGAGGTCGAACGCGACTTCGTCGTAGGACGATCCGGCAAACGCTCCGAGCGGCACGCCGGGCAGCACGACCTGTGACACGCTGATGCCGGCGCTCTGGTCGCGCTCCGCCGCTGCGGAGCAGCGAATCGGATACGGCAGGCCCGAGTTCGCAATGACGACGGTGCGACGCTTCAAATCGAAAACGGCGTAGCACAGCGTGCAGTAGTACTCCTCGAGCTGGCGCTCGTGGAGGATGGTGTTCATCGACGCGAGGACGCCGGCGGGGCTCGACCGATCGAGCGTGAAGCGCCGGCGGAACGTGCGCGAGCGAACCAGCTCGCCGACAAACGCGCTGTACAGCGCAGCCGGCACGCCTTTGCCCGACACGTCGCCGACGGCCACCACGAGGCTGTTCGGCTCCGGCATGAGGAAATCGTAGAGATCGCCGCCGAGCTCGCGTGCCGGCGTGAACCTGGCCGCGACGTCGACGCCCTTGAGCCGCTTGGGCAGGGCCGTGGGCAGCAAGGCGGCCTGCACCCGCTGGGCGAACCGCAGCTCCTTCTCCAGCCGATGCTCGTTGCCGCGGATCGTCTCGTACAGTCGTGCGTTCTCGATCGCCACGGCCGCCTGGCTCGCCAGCAGCGTCAGGATCTCCACGTGGCTCTTGTTGAAGGCGTTGAGCTCTGGACACTCGAGATCGAACACGCCGATGCAGCGATCCTTGAGCAGCAGCGGAATCACGAGCTCGGACCGGACGTCCTCGACCACTTTTATGTAACGGGGATCGACCGACACATCCGGTACGAGCACCGGCTCCTTATGGAGCGCGGCGTAGCCGACCAGACCGCTCCCGATCTTCAGCGGAGGCAGCGACACCTTCTCGCCGTAGCGCACGGCGACCTTCATCTCGAGCTCCTGAGTCTCCTCGTTGACCAGAACGATGCCGAACGTGCGGTAATCGACGACGCGGCGCGTCAGGCTGGCGATGCGAGTCAGCAGCTCGTCGAGGTTGAGGATGGCGCCGAACTCGCGGGCGATGTCCGACAGCGTCTCGAGCGTGCTCGTGTACTCCCGCTCATGCTCGAAGAGACGCGCGTTCTCGATCGCGACGGCGACGTGCGCGGCAAACTGACGCAGGACAGCCTCGTCGGTCTCGGTGAATTGACCGATCGTGTCGCTGAGGAGATTGAGCGCGCCGATGACCCGTCCCTTCCGCCGGAGCGGCACGACGAGCTCGGCGTTCGACCCGGGCACCGCTTCCACGTAGCGGGGATCGGCGTGCACGTCGTTGACCAGAAGCGGCTGCGCCTCGGCGACGGCCGCGCCGACCAGCCCGTGTCCGACCTTCAGGCGCAGCGTCCGCGCGACATGTTCCGGGTACCCGACCGAGTAGGCGATCGTCAGCTCGTCGGTCTTGGGATCGAGCAGGTAGACGGCGAACGCGTGGAATTTCGTGAGCCGCGCGATGAGCTCGGGAATCTTGTGCAGCAGCTCGTCGAGATCCAGCACCGACGTCACTTCGCGGCCGAGCGCGAACAGGGTTTTGAGCGCTTCGATCGCGGTCACTTGCGAGTCGGACGCGGATGTGATGGTGATGTCGGTCACGGGAGCAGGTGCTGCCAGTATAATCGTTCCTCTCACATGGATCTGACGCTGCCCCTCGACTACGCGGCGATCGCCGGCATCCTGCGGCACCGCTATCCGTTTCTGCTCGTCGATCGGATCACCGAATTCGAGGTCGACAAACGGATCGTCGGCATCAAGAACGTGTCGCTCAACGAACGCTACCTGTCGCACCCCGCGAACGGATCGCCGGTGCTGCCGCCGACGATTCTGACGGAGGCCGTCGCACAGGTCGGCGCCATTCTGATCCTCGCGAAACCCGAGAATCGTCAGCGTCTGCCGTTTTTCGCCGGCATCGAGCGGGTCCGCTATCGCCGCCCCGTCTACGCCGGCGATGTCGTGGAGATTGAAGCCACTGTCCTGCGTCTGCGAAGTCGAATGGGCCTGATGAAAGGCATCGGCCGCGTGGACGGCAAAGTGGTGATCGAGGGCACGATGATGTTCGCCCTCGGCCCGGCGCAGACGTCCTAATCCCTGGGGCCCGAGCGCACACGACGATCCACGCCGGCCAGGCGCGCCGCGTCGACGACGCGACATTATGGGCAGTTTACGCGAGGGCGGCTTCTGTCGACACGCAGACGCGGTTGCGTCCCTCATGCTTCGCCTGGTACAGCGCGAGATCCGCGCGACCGATGAAGGCTGGCGTGTCGATCTCCGAAGGCTTGGCGGCGGTGGCGCCGATGCTCGCCGTGATCGTGAGCGTCTGGTCCTTCCAGAGGATGGTCCGTTCTTCGATTTCACGGCGCAGCGTGTCCGCCACCTGTTTGGCGCCTTCGAGCGGGGTGTCCGGCAGCAGCACGAGGAACTCGTCGCCGCCGTAGCGGCATTTGACGTCGCTGCCGCGCAGCACGTCGCGCATGCAGACGCCGACGGAGGCCAGCACGGCGTCGCCGCAGAGATGACCGTGATTATCGTTGATGCCCTTGAACCGGTCGATGTCGAACATGATGAGGGAGACCGGCGTGTGCGACCGCCGCGCGCGCAGCAGCTCGGCGCCGATCACTTCCACGGTGTGCGTGCGGTTGAAGCAGCCGGTGAGTCCATCCCGCAGGCTGTTCTCGCGCACTTCCCGGAAGAGATCGGCGTTGCGCAGCGAGATGCCCAGGAGCGTCGCCGCGGTCGCCACGACGCGTTGACGGGCGCCGAAAGGCACGCCGGCCGATTCCGGAACACCGACCAGACCCATCACGTTGCCGCCGACGTTCATCGGCCACCAGAGGCTGCCGGCCCACAAAATCGAGCCGCCTTCTGATTCGCGCGCGCGCTGCAGCAGCGCTTCGTCCACCTGCGGCTGGCCCGACTCGCGCGCACGCTGTTCCACGTCGGTCTCGGCGCCAGCCAACAGCTGCCACTCGCCGTCGATGCGGGCAATCACCGAGGCTTGCGGGGTCCCTGCGAGCACCTCGAGGTGCTGCCGCACGACGTCCTGAATCGCGTCGAAATCGAGCGACCGGCCGAGCGCCTGACCGAACATCACCAGCCTTTCCAGCTCGCCGGCCCGCGCGTTCGCCTGACGGCTTTCGGTCTCTGCCGCAGCAGCGTCGGTCTTGGCCTCCTGCCGCTTGCCTTGCTGGTGGTAGAGAAAGAATACGACCAGGATGAGAAGCGCCGGCAGCAGGGCCATCCCGGTGCTGCGCTCGACGTCGCGCGCGACGTCCAGCACGTATTGGAGCGGCTTGGCGAACACGACGACCACCGCGAGGGCGAGCCCTGCCAGCAGGCCGCGGTCTTGACGGGCGAACAAACGCATTTATTTGGCGACTCTAGCGTAAACCCCCGGGCGCGGTAAAATGGATTGTTTATGTCCAAACCATCAAAGAAGAGCTCGCCGCCCCCGGCGGCGCCCCCCACCAAGCCCCGGTCGCGCCGAACGCTGATCGCGATCGGCGGCGTCGCGCTGGCCGGCGTGGTAATCGCCGCGGTCGTCTTCACGCAGCCCGACCGCGTGCCGGCGGAAGCGCCCGCGCAGGCGGCAGCCGTGCCGGTCGAACCGGTCGCCGCGCCCCCTGCCACACCAACTGCCCCGGCGACGCAGCCGGCCGTCGCGCTGGGACCGCATCCGCAAACGAAGTTCCCTCCGCTGCGGCTGCCTGCCTACGCGCCGGCGCGTTCGCCTGAGGTGATCACGGCGGCTTACAAGTTCGCCGCCGAACATCCGGAAGTGTTGAGCTATGTCCCATGCTTCTGCGGCTGCGAGCGCATGGGACACCACGGGAATGAGGACTGTTTCGTGCAAAAGCGCGGCGCCAACGGCGACGTGACGGAGTGGACCGAGCACGGCATGGAGTGCACCGTCTGCCTCGACGTTGCGCAGCAGGCCATGCAGATGTACGCGTCTGGCGCGTCCGTGCGCGACATCCGCTCGGCCGTCGAGCGTAAATGGGCGACGCAAAGCGCTCAGAATCACGCGCACACGCCGACGCCGGAACCACCCAAGAACTGATCAGGGGCCCTCAGCCCCTATAATTCCGGCGTGGACAGACGAGACGCGGCGTTCGCGCGGCTGTTCGAGGCCGTCCGCGAAGGGGTGTACATCGGGACGCTCGGTCCCGATGCCACATCGACCATCGCCGCAAACCCCCATCTCAAGCTGATCTTCGGCTACGAGAGCGACGTGCCCGAATCCGACGTCCGTCCGTTCGACGGCGAGCGGTTCGTGGATCCACACGCGCGCACCGCGCTCATCGAACGGCTCGCCACGGACGGGTCCGTGACCGACTACCTGCTCCGATTGCGGCGCGCGGACACGACGCCGGTGTGGGTCGAGCTCACCGCCCGCGCCGACGCGCCGGCTGCGGACCGCACGCTGCGCGTCGAAGCGCTCGTGCGCGACGTCAGCGAGCGCAAGAAGCTGGACGATGAAACGCGCGATATCTACCATCAGCTGCTGCAGGCCGAGAAAATGGCGGCACTCGGCCAGACGATTTCTGGCGTCGCCCACGAGCTCAACAACCCGCTGGCCACCATTCTGAGCTGGGCCGAGCGGCTCTCGCAGAAAACGACGCTCGACGATTCTGTCCGCCGTGGTCTCGAGACCATCCTCAGCGAATCGGAGCGCGCAGCCCGCATCGTCCGCAACCTGCTGACGTTCGCGCGGAAACGCCAGACCACGCGCGCGATGGTGGACGTCAATCAGGTCGTGCGCGAAACGCTGGCGCTGCGATCGTACGAGCAGCGGGTGTCCAATATCACCGTGGTCGATGCGCTCGCCTCCGGTCTGCCGCAGGTATTCGCGGACGGCCACCAGGTGCAGCAGGTCCTGCTCAATCTGATCATCAACGCCGAGCAGGCGATGCTGTCCGCCCACGGCCGCGGCATCCTGGTCGTCCGCACCTGGCATGACGCGGATCAGGAATCAGTCATCCTCGAGATCAACGACGATGGACCGGGCATTCCGGACGACGTGCAGCCGAAGATTTTCGATCCGTTTTTCACGACGAAAGACGTCGGGAAGGGCACCGGCCTGGGGCTGACGGTCGCGTACGCCATCATCCACGAGCACGGAGGGCGCATCCGGCTCGAATCGACACCGGGTGCGGGCGCGTCGTTCTACGTCGAGCTGCCGGTGACGGGGGCCAAGCTCTCGCAATCGGTCGCGGGCGCGCGGCTGCGGGCGCCGGTTGACGATGGCGCGGGCGCGTCCATTCTCGTGGTCGAAGACGAGGCGGCGCTTGCGAGCGCCGTGACCGATGCGCTCGGCGACGCCGGGTATGTCGTGGCGCGTGCCGCCGACGGCGAAGAAGCGCTGGCGGAAGTCCACGCGCGGCAGTTCGATCTCGTGATCTGCGATCTGAAGATGCCGCGCCTCGACGGCAAGGCGTTCTACCGCGCGCTGGCGGAAGCGAGCCCGGCGCTGTCCAAGCGCGTCATTTTCGTGACTGGCGACGTCGCCGGCACGGACGCGGAACAGTTCCTCAACGACAGCGGCTGCCGATGGCTGGCGAAACCGTTTCGGCTCGCGGATTTGTTGCGGGCGGTGCGTGAGGGTCTGACGTAGACGGAATAAACGCTTGTTATCTCGCCGCCGCCACGGCCCGCCGCGTTCGATCCATCTTGAGCATCGCACGCGCGGGAGCGGGACGCTTGACCGGCACTTTGTAAGGCAGCACCACCGCCTGCGGCGCCGCGAGCTGCTCGGCGCGCGCCGAAGGCAGCTCCGCCTTCAGCATCTTCGGTTTGTGGCTCGCGAACGGCACGAGAGCGCGGCGCATCTCGGCCATATGCTGCGGTCCCATCTGCCCAAACGCGGCGCGCAGGCGGCGAATCGCGCGCGCGTGCAGCTGCGAGACCCGCGATTCGTTGACGCCAATCTCCGCGCCAATCTGCTTCATGGTCACTTCGCCGTAGTAGTACAGCCCGATGACCTTCTGTTCGCGCCACGGCAGCGACCCAATGGCGGCGCGCACGCGCTCGCGCGTTTCCAGCTTCTCGTACGCACAATCGGGCGCGTCCGGTTCCGAGGGCACGAGCGCGGAGGGCAGCGCGCTTTCATTGAAGTGCTCGCCGGTCGCCATCGGCGACGTCGATTCGATGGTGTTGATGCGCACGATCGTCCGGCCCAGCCGCTTCTCGTCGGAGCCGACGCGGGCCGCCAGTTCGGCCATCGACGGCTCCTGGCCCAGCTCGCGGCGCAGCGCCTCGCGTGCGGCTTCCAGCTCGCGCCGCTGCCGTCTGACGCCGCGCGGCCAGGCATCGCGGCGCAGCGCGTCGATCATCGCGCCTCGGACGCGGCGTTCGGCGAACGTCTCGAACTTGATGCCGCGCGCTTCGTCGAATCGATGCGCCGCATCAATCAGTCCGATGACGCCGTCCTGGACGAGGTCGCCCACGTCGATCGAATGCGGCATCGAGGCCGCCATGCGTCGCGCGAGGGCTTCGACAAACGGCAGGCTCGCGACGACTCGACGATTCTGGCTCGCGGCAACGGGATGGACTCGCATCGGATCTCCTGAGACGCCCGTGGGCGTCGGCCATGTTGGCGGCTTGCTCGACGTTTCCGGCGACTGCGCACATCGCAACGGAAATACCAACGGCTGAGACTGAAAACTACGCGAGGCCAAAGACGAGCTGAGCAGACGGCTAAATTGCTGCAGTTGCTTGGCTTATCGTCTTTTATTCCGAGCCGTAGTCAGAGTCTGGGACAGGACAGCGTGGCGAATTTCGTCAAAATATTGGCGGAATTCGCTCGCTGGCCGTCAAGTATTTGACGGCTGTATTACGGTTTTGTACGAGGGCTATTCGGCGTCCGGGGAGGTACTGGTCTCGCGGCGGATCTCTTTCGCGGTGCCCATGGCGGCGAGCGCGCTCGCCACGACCTGCGCCGCGCGGGCGCGGTTCATGTCGTCGGGCGCTTTCGCTTCGAGCAGCTCCGCGTGCGCGAGGATGATTCCCAGCTGATTGTTGAGCCGATGAAAGAGGAGTCGCAGTTCCGGAGAATGGTCCATCGGACTCCTCGCGAGCAGTTCTTCGACGCTGAGCGATTGCATCAGATCCGAGTCCGTCCTTCTGCTTCCCATACGGCGTCGACCGCCGGCTGATTGGACCGGTGCGGGTCGCGCCACAGCGTGTCAGCGAAGATGCGCACCGATCCACCCGCCGTGCGCACGTATTCGATTTTGCCGCTTGCGAGCCAGTTGTAGATTGTGCGTCGGCTTACACCAACGAGCTCACAGGCCTTCATGATCGAAATCGTTTTTCGTTCCACTTGGCTGTTTGCCTCCGGGGAATGTATCGGACCCTCACAACTGTCGCTACAGGGACTGGAGGCTGGAGGATGGGGCCTGGGGGGTTTGGGGCCAGGTTGCTTCGCTCCCCCAGCCTCCAGCCGCTAGCCTCCAGCCTCTAACGTATAGACAGCCGCGCCGCGAGGCGTCAAGATGTTGGCGGTCCGCTAAATGGCTGAAACGACAAAACATTTGCTGCTGGTGGAAGACGAAGAGTCTTTACGCCAGGCGATCGCCGAGCAGTTGGGCGATCGCGGCTACGAAGTCGATCAGGCCGAATCGGGCGAGGCCGCCGTCGCCCTTCTGGCCGACTTCGCATACGACATCATCATCACGGACCTGCGCCTGCCTGGCATCGACGGCTCGGCGGTTGTCGAAGCCGCTGTCGCCCGCTATCCAGAAATCATCGCCATCGTCGTCACCGGGTACGGCACGGTGAAGGACGCGGTCGAAGCGATCAAGCGGGGCGCCTGGGACTTCGTGAACAAGCCGTTTCAGATCGATGAGCTGCTCCACGTGCTGGATTCGGCGCTCGAGCAGAGGCGGCTGAAATCCGAAAACGCGTACCTGCGCGCGCAGCTCGAGGACCGCTACCGGTTCGAAGGGGTGGTCGGCAAGAGCCGCGCGATGGCGCATCTGTTCCAGTTGCTGGAAACCGTCGCGGCCACCAACAGCACGCTCCTCATTACCGGCGAAACCGGCTCCGGCAAAGAAGTGGTCGCGCGCGCGATCCACCACAACAGCCCGCGGCGCCTCCACCGGTTCGTGGCGCTCAACTGCAGCGCGATTCCCGAAACGCTGCTCGAGGCGGAGCTGTTCGGTCATGTGCGCGGCGCCTTTACCGGCGCGGTCGCCAACCGGCAGGGACGCCTCGAACAGGCGCACAAGGGAACGCTGTTCCTCGACGAAGTCGGCACGATGAGCGCGGCGCTGCAAATGAAGCTGTTGCGGGTCCTGCAGGAGCGCGAGTTCGAACGGGTCGGCGACTCCCATACGACCAAGGTCGACGTGCGCGTGGTCGCCGCGACCCATAGCGATCTCGGCCGGCTGGTCGCGGACGGCCTGTTCCGCGAAGATCTCTTCTACCGGTTGAACGTCATCCCGGTGCAGTTGCCGGCGCTGCGCGAGCGCAAGGAGGACATCCCGCTCCTGGTCCAACACTTCCTCGAAAAGTTCGCCGCCGACGCGGGAACGTCGCGGCCGCCGATGACCGTCTCGCAGGAAGCCATGCGCCGTCTGATGGCCTATGCCTGGCCCGGAAACGTGCGCCAGCTCGAGAACGCCATCGAGCGGGCGTGTGCACTGGGCGCCGGACGATTGCAGATCGAGGTCGCCGATCTACCGCCCGAGGTCCGGCAGGCGCAGGAGGTGGCGTTATCGTCTGCGATCACGTTACCGGAGGACGGCATCGATCTGGATCAGCTCGTCGCGACGATCGAGCGCGAGCTCATCGAGCGCTCGCTGGAACGCACGAGTGGTAACAAAGGAAAAGCCGCGAAACTCCTCAATTTGAAACGCACGACGCTGGTCGAGAAGCTGAAACGCATCGCACGCGATCAGGTGTAGTCTGGAATCATGCCGCCCCGCTACGCGTATTGGACGATTCTGATCGACAGCGCCCCCACCGCCTTCCGCGCCCGCGAGAAGGACGAATTGTTGCCGACATTCAATCAGCTTCGGCGGACGAACAAGGACGTCGTGCTGAAGTGGTTTACACGCGGCAAGCTGTGGGACACGCCGGAAGCCGCAGACGCGGCGCGCCACGTGCCTGTCGAGCCGCGAGAGAAACGCGGCCACGACTGGCGGCCGGGCGGCATACACAAGGATCCGCGCGATCGCTTCAAGAAAGGTGGCAACCGGCGGCACGAATCTGCCCGAGCACCGGCGGCCGTCAGCCGATCGGGTGATCAGACATGGCGCGACAGGCCGCAAGGAGCCACACCCCACGGACCGCAACAGCCGTGGCGCGATAAACCACGCGGGACCCCACCCCACGGACCGCAACAGCCGTGGCGCGATAAACCACGCGGGACCTCACCACGCGGGCCGCAACGGCCCTGGCGCGATAAGCCACACGGGGCCGCACCACGCGGACCGCAACGGCCCTGGCGCGATAAGCCACGCGGCGCCCCACCACGCGGACCGCAACAGCCGTGGCGGGAGAAGCCTCGCGGCGCGGCGACGCCGCCATCGTCGGCTGCGGCTGAGCCGCGGAAGATCAAGCCCGATTCTCCTGACGGGACCCTGCCGCCGAAAGTCCGCTGATGGTGTCTCACCTCGTGTTGATGAAGCCTCGACCGGATTTGTCGCCGGCCGACCGCGAACGGCTGATCGCGGCATTCGAAGCGGCGGCGCGGGAGATCCCGGCCGTCCGAAACGTTCGCGTCGGGCGCCGCATCACTCACGGCGCAGCCTACGAGGAACGCATGCCGGACGCCGCCGATTACCTGGTGCTGATCGACTTCGACGACGCCGACGGTCTGGCGACGTACCTGCGCCATCCCGCCCACGAGGATCTCGGCAGCCG
This sequence comes from Vicinamibacteria bacterium, assembly GCA_041485905.1. Taxonomy (GTDB): domain Bacteria; phylum Acidobacteriota; class Vicinamibacteria; order Vicinamibacterales; family CAVVIG01; genus JAHFUI01. The sequence goes on along the minus strand of JBGPKK010000010.1, from coordinate 9,647 downwards.
CTTCAACGAATCGCTCGCAGCAGCGTTCGTGTACGACTTCGAGCAGGTTGAACCAGGCGGCCTACGAAGTCTGATCTGATAGGTTCGAGGGGTTAGGCAGTTGCGCAGGCGTCGGCGAGAAAAAATGCGTCGACAATCTCGTGCAGCGCGTCGATCGATTCGGCGCTGTTGATAGCCGTCCGCAGGTGGGAGCCATTCTCCAGTCCCTTGGTGTACCACGATCCCAACGCGCGGACCTTGTTGATCACCCACCGGTCGTGGCCGATCGCCGGTCGCCCCTCGCCCGTCGCGGGTTCGGTCGTCGGCGCGAGATGTCTGAAGCCATCCGGTTCGTGGACGCGTTCGCGGCCGAGCAGCTCGATGTACTCCAGCAGGAAGCGCCCGCGATCGGCAAGGGTGACCTGACGCGGCGTGCGGCCATCCGCCAGATCGGCGGCTTGCGCGAGGATCCACGGATTGCGCAGGACTCCCCGGCCCACCAGCACGCCGGCCACACCCGAGCGCCATCGCGCAATAACCGTCTCCGGCTCGTTGCAGTCTCCGCTGCCGAGGACCGGGATGTTCAGATCGTCGGCGATGCGCGCAACGAGATCCCAATCAGACGAGCCGCTGTAGCTTTGCGCCGCCGTTCGACCGTGCACTGCGATGGCCGCCGCGCCGGCATCCTCCATCATCCTGGCGACGAGCGGCGCATTCTTCTCGTCGTCGTTCCATCCCGCCCGCATCTTGACGGTCACCGGAATCGTGACCGCCCGGGTCATCGCCGCGATGACCGCCGCGGCGTGTTCGGGCTCGCGCATCAGGCTGCAGCCCGCGTTGTGCTTCGCAATCTTTGGCACGGGACAGCCCATGTTCACGTCGACGAAGTCGGCGCCCATGCCTTCGACGATCTGAGCGGCCGCCGCCATCTTCTCGGGATCGCCGCCGAAGATCTGGATCGAGATGGGCCGTTCCTCTTCGGTGTACTCCGCGTACTCGAGGGTCCGGTCGATGCCGCGCACCAGCCCTTCCGAGCTCACCATCTCGGTGACAACGAGGCCGCATCCGCCGTGGCGTTTGACCAGTCGGCGAAAGGCCGTATCTGTCATGCCGGCCATCGGCGCGATGGCAAATGGCGACGGCAGATTCACGGGACCGATCTTCATTATTTACTTTGTGCGCGGGGCCCACCCCGCGCACCTGCCGCCGCTCGCTTGTTCGCTCGCGGCGTTGGTCAGATACGACTATCTGCTCAGTGAGCGGCTCCGTTAATACGGCTTCACGTCAGCGGCGTCGACTTCAACCGAGACCGCCTGACCGATCAGGTCCACAGACAGCACGAGCCGTGCGGTTTTCGCGTCCTTGCGCAGCAGCCGTCCAACGACGTTGCGCAACGGCCCGTGAACGACCTCGACCATCATGCCCTCGCGGATCATCGCACACGGGTCGTACTGCAGCTCGCTTCCGACGAGCAGCCGGATGCTGTCGAGCTCGTACGCCGGAATCGCCGCCGGCTTCCCTTCAAAGGAGACGATGTTCACGACGCCCGCGCATTTGAGGATGGCCAGCGTGTCGGCAGGATCGAAGCGGGCGAAACAGTAACCAGGAAACAACGGCCAGTCGATCTTCTTCTTTCGGTCTTTCCAGCGACTCCAGCGCGTGATGGTTGGTAGAAACGCTTCGACCTGCTTCCGCTCCAGTTGCTCGCGCACCACCTGTTCGTGGCGCGACCTGGTCCAGATGGCGTACCAACGCTCGCTTGAGGCTGGGGCCTGGAGGCTGGGGATTGGAGAAGATGAATGCGCCAGCTTCTAGTCCCTGCCTCTATTGAGCCGGCTGTTTGGCCTGCCGGGCCTCTTCCGCGAGCCCGTCTTCGTACGCCTTCTTGATGTCTTGATTTTTCCAGTCGATGATCGCTTGCGAGCGCAGCTTGGCCAGGTATTTTTCGAACTCTTCTTTGCGCTTGCCGGTCATGACGCGGTCGGCAATCTGTTCGCGTGCCTGCGCGAGGGGCATCTTCTGGGCCTCGGTCATCGATTCGATTTTAAAAAACTGATAGCCGCGCCGGTCGCGGATCACCGGGGTCATGTCGGCGTTCTTCAACGGCTCGATGACCGTGCGCAGCTCCGGCGACAAATCGCTGAGGCTGATCGGTCCGATGAGGCCGGCGTTCGCCTTCGACGGCGCGTCGGAGGAATCTTCAGCGAGCTTCATGAAGTTCTCCCCGGCTGCGGCCCGTGCGCGGAGCTCGTCGGCCTTCGCCTTCGCTGCCTCGTCCTGACCGACGTTGAGCGCCTTGCCGTCGTTGGGCACTGCGACGAGGATTTCACGCAGCGAAACCGTCGCCGACGAGGTGAACTCGTTGATGTGCGTTTCGTAGTACTTGCGCGCTTCGTCGTCGGTGAGGCCGATCTTACCGAAGACCTCGACCTGCTCTACGCGCTGCACCAGGATGGACCGCTCGGTCTGCCGGCGCAAATCCGCCAGCGTCATATTTTCCTGCTTGAGCGCGGCCTGGAACTTCTCGTCGGTGTCGAGCTTGTATTCTTTCCTGATGTTGTCGACGACCCCTTTGAACTGATCGTCGCCCACCTTGTAGCCCAGCTCCTTGGCGCGCTGCACCATCAACATTTCTGAGAGCGCGTCGACCATGATCTGGGGTGTCACCGTGTTCAACGCCTGCCGCAATTGCGCGTCGCTCAGGTCGTTCTTGGGGTCGACCTGAAGACCCTTTTGGCGCAGCGCCACCACCTGGCGTGTTTCAAGGTCTGTCTTGGTGAAGATTTCGCCGTTCACCTTGACGAGGATTTGCTCGATGATCTCGGCGCCCACCAGGGAGGGAACGACCAGCAGGGCGACGACGGCCGACGCGACACGGAACCGGCAACTAGTTGTCATAGCTAAATCTCTGCAACCCAATATTTTACCCTCGATCGAGCAGCTCACTCAATAGCCCGCCGACCCGCTCAAACGTGCCCCCGGGCGCACGGGGATCTTCGCGGGCGGGTCTCAGGATCTCTTCTTTCGTAAATCCGGGCGCGATCTCGGTCTCCCGCGCCCGAGCGGTCCACCAACTGGGTGAGGCGCCGTGCAACCGCGAGGCGCCTTTCTTAGGGCTAAGGGCAGAGGGCAAAGGGCCAAGTGGAGCGGCGGCTCTTGCCCTGGGGCCTGACGCCTCTGCCCTTTGCCCTGCGCCCTCAGCCCTGCTGAGATCGAGCTTAAGGGCCGCAGGCGGGACGAGCGTGAGGTCGGGTCGCTGCCGCACCAGCGCCACCAGCCGCACCGGATCGACGTTCGCCTGCGGTCTGAATCTTAAGACGACGGTACGGGCTTCGCGGTCGATCGCTTCGATCCCCAGCCGATCCGCCATCACGCGAATGCGGCCGTAGTCGGCGAGATTGAGCACGGAATCGGGCAGCGGACCGTAGCGATCGATCGTCTCTTCCAGAACCCGGTCGATCTCTTCCTCCCGACGGGCTGCGGCGACCTTTCGATAGAGCATCAGTCGTTGATTCATGTCCGGCACGTACGCCTCGTCGATTCGCAGATCGACCCGCAAATTGACGGTCGCCCGCTGATCGTCTTCGAGCTCCTCGCCCTTCAGCTCCCGGACCGTCTGTTCGAGGAGCTTCATGTACATCTCGAAGCCGAGCGTCTCGATGTGCCCGCTCTGTTCCCCGCCGAGCAGGTTGCCGGCGCCCCGGATCTCGAGATCGAGCGCGGCCACGCGAAAACCACTGCCAAGGTCGCTGAACTCCTTGATGGCGGCCAGGCGCTTCTTGGCCACGGGCGACAGGTTGTCTTCCGGTGGAATCAACAGGTACGCATACGCCGGCCGATCCGATCGGCCGACGCGTCCGCGAAGCTGATACAACTGCGACAGCCCGTACCGATCGGCGCGGTTGATCACGATCGTGTTGGCATTGGGGATGTCGAGCCCGTTCTCGACGATCGTGGTCGCCAGAAGCACGTCGAACTTCCGCGCCACGAAGTCGAGCATCGCCCGCTCGAGCTTATCCTCACCCATTTGCCCGTGCCCGACGACGACGCGCGCTTCGGGCACGAGCCGCTGAATCAGCGCACCGATGGAGAAAATCGATTCGACACGATTGTGGACCACGTACACCTGGCCGCCGCGCGCCATCTCGTTGCGGATGGCGCGCGCGATCACCTGCGGATCGAACTTCACCACGTTGGTCTGAATCGACAACCGGTCTTTCGGCGGCGTTTCGATGATGGACATGTCGCGAATGCCCACGAGCGACATGTTCAGCGTGCGCGGAATCGGCGTCGCGCTCATCGTCAACACGTCGACTTTTTTCCGCAGGTGCTTGATCTTCTCCTTGTGGGCGACGCCGAAGCGCTGCTCTTCGTCGACCACCAGCAGGCCGAGATCGCGGAATACGACGTCCTTCGACAGCAGCCGGTGCGTGCCGACGATGATGTCGACCTTGCCCGCGGCCAGATCCGTGAGCGAAATTGTCTGCTCGGCCTTGCTTCGGAACCGGCTGACCATCTCGATGCGGACCGGAAAGCCGGCAAAGCGCTCCTTGAGCGTCTTCTCGTGTTGGAACGCCAGCACGGTTGTCGGGGCGAGAAATGCGACCTGCTTGCCGTCCATCACCGCTTTGAACGCCGCGCGCAGCGCGACCTCGGTCTTGCCGTACCCGACGTCGCCGCACAGCAGACGGTCCATCGGCGTCGCCGATTCCATGTCGCGCTTGATGTCGGCAATGGCCGTCTTCTGGTCGGGTGTCATCTCGTATTCGAATGCCTGCTCGAATTCCTGCTGCCAGTGTGAGTCCGAGCTGAACGCATGGCCGGGGACGGCCTTGCGTGCGGCATACAGCTTCAGCAGCTCCTCGGCCATGTCGCGCATGGCCTTCTTGACTCTGCTCTTCGCGCGCTCCCACGACGCGCCGCCGAGCCTGTCGAGCGGCGGCCGGGACGCGCCCGTGTACTTCTGGACCAGGTCGAGACGCTCGACCGGGACGAACAGCTTGTCCTCGCCGGCATAGCGGAGCTCCAGAAACTCCTGCACGGCATCACTTGCGACGCCGATCTGTTTGAGGCCGGCGAACATCCCGATGCCGTGATCAATGTGCACGACGAGGTCGCCGACCTTGAGATCGCGGAGATCCGACAGGAAGGCCTTGGTGGCCGACCGCCGCCGTTCAGGGGCGCGCCGCTCCTCCTCGAACACGTCGGTCTCGGTGAAGATCTGCAGGCCGGCGGCGGGCAGGCGGAATCCGCGAGACAGGACGCCGATGACCACGAGGACCGCCGCGTAACGCGCGTCCTGGGCGCGATCGACGGGGACCGCGAAGACTTCGTATTCCTTGAGGAGCTCGATGGTTCGTTCCGCACGACCCGCCGTCGCGGCGACAAACAGCGTGGTCTCGCCCTCGTCGCGCAAGCGCCGAATTTCAGCCACCCAATCGGCCACCCTGCCGTGCATGGCAACCGCTGGCTGACAGCGAACGTGGATGACGGGAAGCGCGTTCGGATCCCTGCTGACCGCCGCCTCGCCATCGTCATCCAATCCGAGCGTGGCGAGCGCGATTCCCCGATCGAGACGATCCGTGACCGTATTCAAGTCCGCACATATCTCGGACGGTGGGAGGGGCGTGGCTTTCGGGTCCAACACCTCGTCATAGCTTTGCTGCAGCTGCTCGACGAGCTTCAGGATGCTGGCGTTGACCTCGTCTCGCTCCGAAACGATGATGCGGCTGTCGGCAACCAGCTTGAGGTAGTCGAACACCGTGGCCGATCGATCCAGATCCGCAGGGCTGAAGCCCTGCGCCACATCCCTGCCCTGCGTCACATCTCCGAAGCCCTCCGCCACATTTTCAGCAGTGTTTGTGGCGCGCTCACCAGCATTTGTGACGCGGGGCTTTAGCCCTGCGAGCACGTCCTGCAGCGGCACGATGGTCACCTGATCGATCGATTCGACCGAGCGCTGAGTGGCAGGATCGTAGCGCCGCATCGACTCGATCGTGTCGCCGACGAACTCCAGTCGCACCGGCTGCACGTCACCCGCCGGAAAGATGTCGACGATGCCGCCGCGAACCGCGAACTCTCCGTGCTCGTCGGCCGGGTCTTCGCGCGTGAAGCCGGCATCGATGAGCAGCTCAGCCAGATCGGCCGGTGCGATGTCCTGACCCGGTTTCAGATCAAGCGCCGCGCCGACCAGCCGCCGCGGAGAGCTGATTCGAGGCAGAAGCGCCGCCGCCGACGCCACCACGACGCGGGCCGTGCCCACGCCAATCCCGTGCAGCGCGCGCGCCCGCGCGGACGTCACACCGACGTGCGGCGACAGCCCTCGATATGGATCAACTTCGTGCGAGGGAAAGGGCAGAATCGCGCGGTCGGCAGCGGCGGCAGACATTCCTTCCATGGCCGACACGAAGAACGCCACATCCTCGACGCCCTGCTCGATGTCGCCGTCGCCCGGCAGGACGTACAAGACGACCCCGTGCGGCAGGCTGTGGGCGGTCGCCGCCACAAACAGCGCCTTCGCGGCAGGCGTCAGGCCCGACACGACACGGGCGGGCACGTCGATGCCGCTGCGCGCACTCGCAGTCTTTAGAAGCGCACGAAGGTTGAGGGAAGTCGAGGTGGTCACGGTCCGGTGGATTCTCTAGCCGGATGGCTTCTGTTCGTGCGGCTTGAACTGCACGCCCGGCGAGAACGTCCATCGATGGCGCGGCCGATAGATGCCGACGTCGTGCGTGCGCGATTTGACGCGGAACGTGTAGAGCAGCCGGTGGTAATCGTACGGGACGCCGTCGCACTTATGGACCGCCACGTCAACCTTGTACGTGCCCTCGACCAGATCGAGCGCGTCGACGGCGAACGTCACTTCCGCGTCGCCGGTCAGATGTTCGGGGTCCATCTCCTCGGCGTACGTGTTGGTGCCGTAACAGCAGACGCCGTCCACGTTGAACAACCCGACGCCGAAGACGAAATCGGTGACCCCGTGGTGCGCACGGACTTTGAGCCGAATCGACATCGGCTCGCCGGAGTGAAAGACGAAGGATGGCTCCTGGTTGTGGCCGAGAAACGCGACGTCCGTGATCTCGACGTCCCGGGATCCCCAGCGGCCCTCGGTCGCGCGAAACATGTCCATCAGCTGACCAGGTTCCGGCCCCGCGGGCGCCGCGGGGTGATGGGCTGCTTCTTCCGCCTGGGATGCCGTGTCCGGTGCGTTCGTGGCCTCAACGGCCTTGGCCGTCTCCGTGGCGAGCAACTGCTCCTCGCTGTGCTCGACATCCATCAGGTACGCATCGACCACCCTCCTCGGATCCCCGTGGGCGCGTACACGGCCGTTGTCCAGCCAGACCGCGGTGTCGCAGAACCGCTCGACGAGGCCGAGGGAGTGCGTGACCAGAAGGATCGTCTTGGCGCGGCGGCGCAGCTCCGCGAACTTGTCGAGGCATTTGTGCGTGAAGCCCTCGTCGCCGACGGCCAGCACCTCGTCGACGAGCAGCACGTCGGGATCGACGTGAATCGCCACCGCGAATCCCAGGCGCATGTACATCCCCGACGAGTACGTTTTCACCGGCGCGTCGATGAATTCGCGCAGTTCGGCGAAGTCGACGATCTCGTCGAAACGATCCTGGATCTGCCGTTTGGTCAGGCCGAGCATGATCCCGTTGATGTAGACGTTCTCCCGGCCGGAGATCTCCGGATGAAATCCCGCGCCCAGCTCAATCAGCGCGGAAATACGCCCCTCCACACGCACGGTGCCGCTGGTCGGCTTGGTGATGCCGGCGATGAGCTTGAGCGCCGTGCTCTTGCCCGACCCGTTACGGCCGATGACGCCGAACGTGGATCCAGTCGGCACGCTGAACGACACCTCGGAGAGCGCGGGAAACGTGTCGCTGGGGCGCAGGTCGCGGAGGATGCTGCGCTGCAGCAGCGCGCTCTTCAGCGTCGCGAATTGCCGCCCGCTGTAGCGGCGGTAGATTTTCGAGACGTTGACGAGCTCGATGGCGGACGTCATACCGCTTCAGCAAACGAGTCGCGGAGCCGGTCGAACAACCAGTAGCCCGCGAGAAACAGCACGACCGACGCGGCGCCCAGTGCCAGCAGCCACTTCCAGTGGCCGACCGGACCGAAGAAGAGGATCTCCTGGTACGAGATCGCGATGTGCGTGAATGGATTCAGGTTGAACAGGGACTTGTACCGCTGAACGTTTTCCTGGCGCCACGAGTAGATGATCGGCGTCGCAAAGAACCAGAGCATCAGGAGGTTCGAGAGCAGGTCGCGGATGTCCCGGAAGTGTACGGTGAGCGCGGCGAGAATCAGACCGAGCCCCGCCGTGAACACCAGCTGCACCAGCACGGTAACGGGAAACCACAAGAGGTCGGCGGTGAAATGCAGGCGATGGTAGTAGATCAGGCCCGGCACCAGGATGAACAGCCCCAGTAAGAAGTTCACCATGTTGGCCAGGACGCTCACCATCGGCAGGATCTCGGCCGGGAACAGCACTTTCTTGATCAGGTTGCCGCCGGAGATCAGCGAGTTGGTCGCCTCGGTCAGCGACGCCGAGAACCACGTCCACGGGAGGATGCCGCAGAACATGAACAGCGCATACGGCTGAATCCCTTCGGTCTTGTTCGGCATGACGGTGCTGAACACGAACGAGTACACGAGGAGCAGGAGCAGCGGATTGATGAACGACCAGAAAAAGCCGAGAACGGACCCCCGGTAGCGCGCCTTCAGCTCGCGCGCGACCAGGCTTTGAATGAGCCCGCGGTAGCGAATCAGGGTGGCGAGGGTGGCGAACAATTACGAGCGGATTCTAGCGCGAGTGGCGACCTGAAGGCGGATTAGCGATTTCATCATCGCGACTCGCGCGCGCTCGAAATCGAGGTCGGCCCTCGGTTTGGCCAGCCGCTCTTCAGCGCGCCTCTTGGCCGCCTCGGCCCGCGAGATGTCGATCTCGTCGGCGCGTTCGGCGATTTGCGCGAGAATCGTGACGCGATCGGGCTGTACTTCGGCGAAGCCGAACGCGATCGACAGATAGTGCCTCTCCTGTCCCTGCCGGTACCAGAGCTCGCCCACCTGCAGCGTCGCGAGCAGCGGCGTGTGACCCGGGAGCACGCCAAAATACCCCTCGGCCCCCGGGATCTCGACTTCATCGACCTGCTCGGCGACGAGCAGTCGATCCGCCGACACGATTTGCAGCTGCAGGTGTGTGGGAAGCGCCACGCTTGGTCCTCGCTATGCAGCCGTTCGCGCGCGGGACCTTTCGATCACTTCGTCGATCGTGCCCGCGTTGAAAAAGTCCTGCTCGGTAATGTCGTCGTGCTTGCCTTCGACGATCTCCTTGAAGCCTCGAATCGTGTCGGCAATGGCCACGTACTTCCCCTCGAGACCCGTAAACTGCTGCGCCACGAAGAACGGCTGGGACAGGAACTTCTGGATCTTCCGCGCCCGCGTCACCGCGAGCTTGTCGTCCTCGGACAGCTCGTCAATGCCGAGGATGGCGATGATGTCCTGCAGATCCTTGTAGCGCTGCAGAATCTGCTTGACCGAGCGCGCCACGCGGTAGTGCTCCTCGCCGATGATGCGTGGGTCGAGAATGCGCGAGGTCGACGCGAGCGGATCGACCGCCGGATAGATGCCCAGCTCGGAGATCGCGCGCGACAAATTTGTCGTCG
>JBGPKK010000009.1:0-55101 GCA_041485905.1 Vicinamibacteria bacterium | reverse complement strand
GTGAAGCACGTCGCGGTACAGGAACAACAACGCGCTCAGTGCCTGATTCTGCGTCGACGCGCTGACGTGACGGACAGTGGCCAGCCAGTTCAGAAAGGCCGAGATCTCGCGGCTACCCATCTGCGATGGGTGCGCCTTCTTGTGAAAGACGACGAACCGCCGAATCCACCCGACGTAGGCTCCTTCGGTCCTGCGACTGTAGTGACGCATGCGGATCGCCTGGCGCACTTGACCCAGCAGACGAGGAGGTCCTGGAGCGGGCGGGATTGGTGTGGCCATGTGACGCTCCGTACCGGCGGCGATAACGGACGCGAGGAACGTGCCATCAGTCGACGCTCAGGAAACGGGGTCAGCTGGCGGCTTGCATGGCAGGCTTTGCAATGCTCGGCCAACTTATGCCTGGCAGAAAACGAAACGTCCGAGCGGGATACAATCGCGCGTCCATGGCTGGTGCGTCATACCGGTTCGGCCCGTTCCTGGTCGATCGAACCGGGTACCGGGTGCTCCGAGGGTCCGAGCCGCTGGATCTCACGCCGAAGCTGCTCGATCTGCTCTTGTATCTCCTCGATCATCCCGGCACGCTCATCACCAAAGAAGCGCTGCTCGACGCGCTGTGGCCGGACGCCAACGTCACCGAGAACGCGCTGGCGCAGGCCGTCTCCGAGCTGCGGCAGGCGTTGGGCGACGAAGCGGCCGCGCCGCAGTTCATCAAGACCGTGGCGCGCCGGGGCTATCGCTTCATCGCCGCCGTTGAGACCGTCGAGACCGTTGATCACACGACCGCTGTCAGCCACGCCGACCCGCCACCAGGCGCTGCCGATCCGCGGACCATCGCGGTCATGGATTTCGTCAACGTCAGCGGCGACGCGGATGCGGCCTGGTTGTCGGCCGGCATCGCCGAAACCGTCACCTGCGATCTGCGTGCGCTCGGCGATTTCCATGTCGTCGATCGCTGGCGCGTGGTCGAGGCCGCGCGGCGCACCGACGGGTCGCTCCAGCACGTCGCTGCCGATCTTCGTGCGGGACTGGCGGTGGTGGGCAGCTATCAGCGCAACGGCGAGCACGTTCGGATCACGGCGAGGCTGGTCGATGTGATCAGCGGCGAAGCGCTGGCCCATGCGAAGGTCGACGGTCCGCTCGACGGCATCTTCGCTTTACAGGACCAGGTCGTCGCGCAGTTTGCGAGCGAGCTTGGTGTTCCGGTCGCGTCCGCCGGCCCGCGTCCCCGCGTCCGCGAGACCACCAGTCTCGAAGCGCACCGCGCGTTCAGCCAAGGGTGGCTTCGACTGGAGTCGCTCGACATCCGCGAGATCCCGGACGCCATCGCCGATTTCGGGCGCGCGGTCGCTGCCGATTCGCGCTACGCGCTCGCGTACACGGGGCTCGCGACCGCGGAGTTCGCACAGTACGAGACGACGAGATCGGACAACGAGCCGGCCCAGGATCTTCTCGAGCGCGCGGTTCAGCATGCGCGCCACGCCGTGCAGCTCGATGACCGTCTGGGCGAGGCGCACTCCACACTCGCGCTCGTGCTCGTCAGCCTCTGGCAAACGGACGCGGCTGCGGCATCCGCGCGGCGGGCGGTGGCGCTCGAGTCGTCGAACTGGCGCCACCTCTTCAGGCTCGGTCACGCCACGTGGGGCGAGCCGCGGCTGCGAGCTGCAGCGAACACCCTCGAGCTGTACCCGGATTTCGCGTTTACTCATTTTCAAATCGCGATGGTCCACGTCGCCCGCCATCATCTGTCGGAGGCCGAGGCGGTGCTGCGTCAAGGCGCCGCGGTACAGGACCGGCAGATCGCGCGCGGCGGACGGTATCCCGCACTCGGATTGCACTGGCTGCTCGGCCTCGTCCGGCTTGCACAGGATGACGTCGACGAAGCGATCGACGAGTTCGATCGGGAGCTTCGGCTCGCGGAGCCGCATCGGCTGTACGGCCGCGAGTTCGCAATGTATGCGCTGCACGGGCGCGGCGCCGCGCTGCTCCGCGCAAAGCGTCCCGCTGACGCGATTGACAGCTTCCAGCGCGCGCTGGCGTTGTATCCGCACCACGCTTCGTCCCGTCTCGGCCTCGCGCTCGCCCTTGGCGCCAGCCAATCCACGGTCCAGGCCGATCAGGCATTCGCGGCGGCCGAGGCGGCGATCGCCACGCTTACGCGCGCCCGCCCCGTCGAAGCGGCGATCGTTCGGAGCCAGTGGCTCGCGGCTCGCGGGCATGTCGACCAGGCCATCGCCTCGCTCGATCACATCCTCGGCCAGGCGCCGCCCGGCTTTGCCGGCTGGACGCTCCCGGTCGAACCTGTCTTTCGGCAAATCAATGACACCAAAGGCTTTGCAGCCATTCTCTCCCGCCTGACCGAGCGCGCGAGGTAGTCACCTCAGCGTTTCTCAAGGTTTTTCACAGCTCGCTCAGGACATCCGTCGGCGCGTGCTCTATCGTGTGACATCAAGGAGTGCGCATGACCGCCGGCAGCTATCGCGAGACGCTCGACCACAAAGGACTGCAGCCGTTCATCTGGACGCAGTTCCTCGGCGCCTTCAACGACAACCTGTTCAAGATCGTCGTGTCGCTGGTTGCGGTGCACGCCGCGACGAGCGCTGACGCGAACCGCCAGCTGTCGATCGTCAGCGCCATTTTCATTCTTCCCTTCATCCTCTTCTCCGGCTACGCGGGGCAGCTCGCCGACGTCCACAGCAAGCGCACCGTGCTTGTCGTCACCAAGTCGCTGGAAATCATCGCGGCCACTCTCGGCCTCGTCGCGTTTGCGCTCGGCCGTTTGGAGATCACGTACGCGGTGCTGTTCCTGATTGCCGTGCAGGCGACGTTCTTCAGCCCTGCGAAATACGGGATCCTTCCGGAGATCCTCCCTGACCGCGACTTGTCGCGCGCCAACGGCCTGCTGGAAATGACGACGTTCGCGTCGATCGTGCTGGGCACCGCAGCCGGCGGTTTCGTGTTCGACGCCTGGCGCGATCGCCTGTGGCTCATCGGCGTCATCGTCCTGGCGATCGCCGTGGTCGGCACAGGAGTGAGCTTCCGGATCCCTCGCGTCGCCGCCGCGGCGCCCGGCGCGCGGATCAGGCTCAATCCGTGGGGCGAGATTGCCGACGGCCTGAAGCGCCTGGCCGGCGACCGCATCCTGCGACTGACGGTCCTCGGCATCTCCTATTTCTGGTTCCTGGGATCGCTGCTGCAGCTCGTGATGATCCTCTTCGGCTCCGAGGTGATGCATTTAAACGACCGCTGGGTCGCGATGCTCACCGCGTTCGCGGCTGTTGGCATCGCTGCCGGCAGCATGGCGGCCGGAAAACTCTCGGGCGACAAAGTGGAGCTCGGCCTGGCGCCGATCGGATCGATCGGCATGGGCGTGTTCGCGATCCTCCTCGCGCGGTCCGGCGGTTCGTTCGCGCTGGCCGCAATCGATCTCACGCTGGTCGGGTTTTTCGGCGGTCTCTTTGCCGTTCCGCTGAATGCGCTGCTGCAACAGCGCAGCGGCGACCGGGAAAAGGGACGCCTGATGGCGACCAACAACTTTCTGAACATGGTCGGGATCCTTCTGGCATCCGGCGCCCTGGCCGTCTGTGGACACTTCGGCATGTCGCCGAGCCAGATCATGCTGATCTTCGGAGTTTTCACACTGCTTTCCAGCATCTACGTGCTGACTGTCGTGCCCGAGTTCCTCATCCGCTTTTCGCTCTGGCTGCTCACTCACACGATTTACCGCATCCGCATCGTCGGCCAGGAGCACGTGCCGTTTCGCGGCCCGGCGCTGCTCGTCTGCAACCATCTGTCTCACGTGGACGGCCTGCTGGTCGGCGCGTGCGTCCAGCGGTTCATTCGCTTCCTGGTGTATCGCCCGTACTACGAGCACTGGGTCTTCCACCCGCTGCTGAAGCTGATGAAGGCCATCCCGGTCGCGGCGGGCGGCCGCGACGTGTTGGCGTCGCTCGAACAGGCGCGCCAGGAACTGCAGAGCGGTCACGTCGTCTGCATCTTCGCCGAAGGGTCGATCAGCCGAACGGGCAACATGCTGCCGCTCAAACGCGGCTTCGAGCGGATCGTGCAGGGCCTCGACGTGCCGATCGTTCCGGTCTACCTGGACCGGGTCTGGGGCAGCATTTTCAGCTTCAAGGGCGGACGATTTTTCTGGAAGTGGCCGTCCCGCGTGCCGTATCCGGTCACGGTGGCATTCGGCCGGCCGTTGCCGTCCACGACGGACGCCCCGGGCGCGCGGCTGGCGCTGATGGCGCTCGGCTCGGAAGTCGCCATGCAACGACGTCCGGCGAATGAAGTGCTCGGCCGCCAGTTCGTTCGGACCGCCAAACATCGGTGGTGGTCGTTCTGCATGGCCGATTCGACCGGCCGGCGGCTGACGTTCGGCTCCACGCTCGTCGCCAGCCTCCTGCTATCGCGATGGATTCGGCGGCGTTGCGCGCGGGAAAGCAACATCGCCCTCCTGCTGCCGGCGTCGGTCGGCGGCGCGTTGGTCAACGTCGCGGCGTCGCTGGCCGGCAAGGTTCCGGTGAACCTTAATTTCACGGCCGGCAAAGAGGCCATGGCGTCGGCGATCGAGCGCTGTGAGATCAAGACCATTCTCACGTCACGAATATTTCTGTCCAAAGCGGGCCTCGAACAGACCGACGGCATGCTGTTTCTCGAGGATGTGCTGCCGCAGATTGGCGCCGTGGCGAAGATCCAGATGTTCCTGACCGCCTTCCTGCTGCCGGCGTGGGCGCTCAACCGCCTCTACGTCCACGATTCGGGTGCGGAGCAGCTCGCCGCCGTGATCTTCTCGAGCGGGAGCACCGGGGTGCCCAAGGGGGTGATGCTGACGCATCGCAACATCCTCGCGAACGTCGATGCGGTGCGCCAGGTGTACGAGTTGAGATCCGACGATGTCATGCTCGGGACGCTGCCGCTCTTTCACGCATTCGGCTTCACGGGCACACTGTGGCTACCGCTTATAGGGGGATTCGGTGTCGTCTATCACCCCAACCCGATGGATGGGAAGACCATCGGCGAGCTGGCCAAGCGGTATCGCGCGACCGTCTTGATCAGCACGCCGACCTTTTGCGGAACCTACATCCGCAAATGCGGGCGCGATCAGTTCGCGCACCTGCGCTACGCGATCGTCGGCGCCGAGAAGCTCCGCGAGGCTGTCGCAACCGCCTTCAAGGAAGCATTCGGCCTCGACCTGCTCGAGGGATACGGCTGCACGGAGATGTCGCCGATCGTGGCGGTCAACGTGCCCGACGTCAACGATCGCGGCCAACGCCAGCGCGGCACGCTGGCGGGATCGGTGGGTCACCCGCTTCCCGGCGTCGTCGGCAAGATCGTCGATCCCGTCACGGGCGAGGGACCGCTGTTCGGAATGGAGGGCCTCCTGCTGATCAACGGTCCGAACCGGATGCTCGGCTATCTCGGCGATCCCGAGAAGACCCGCGAGGCGATCCGTGACGGCTGGTACGTCACGGGTGATATCGCGACAATGGACGACAGCGGGTTTATCCGCATCACCGATCGGCTCTCGAGGTTCAGCAAAATTGCGGGCGAGATGGTGCCGCACATGAAGGTCGAAGAGCAGATTCAGGCACTGCTCGACGCGCGTCACACGTGTGTCGTGACGGCGATCCCCGATCCCGCCAAGGGCGAGCGCCTGGTGGCGTTTTATACCGACACACAGGTCGTGCCGTACGAGTTGTGGGAGCGGCTGTGCCGCACCGAGCTGCCGAGGCTCTGGTTGCCGAAACGCGACGATCTGCACGTCATCGAATCGATTCCCGTGCTTGGGACGGGCAAGGTGGACTTGCGCGCCGTGCGAGCCCTCGCAGGCGAGCGATCGAAGGCGTCGGCGATCGGACTGTAGCGATGAACCACGGTGGACACGGACACGGAGGCTCAAACCTGACGAGACATAGGGCTTTTCCTCCTGTCCTCTGTGTCCTCCGTGGTGGAGAGCGTAATCCATGATCTATCTCGTCATTCTCGTAGTCGCCCTGATCGCCCTCCGCGCTCGGGCGCTGGCGGCCAAGCTGGAAATCACAGTCAACGAGCTCGCGGCGCGACTGGACGCGGTCGAAAGACGACACAGCCGGGTCGATCGTGCGCTGGGTCCAGATCCGATCCTCAAGGCCGCTCCGGCGACGCCCGCGGCAGCGGTTCGACCGCCGACTGCGCCCGAGGGCCCGCGGCCTATCAGGCTTCCGAGTGCGGAGCCGGCGCCAGGCGTCTCGACGCCCCCCCCGGCTCGGCCCGGGCCGACGGCGCCGCCAACCCCGGCGCCAGAGCGCGCCGCGGTGCCGTCAGTGGCGGCAGTTTCAGCAGAGTCGCTCGAGTCGCGAATCGGATCGCGGTGGCTGCTGTACATCGGCGTCATTGCGATCGTGGTCGGCGTCAGCTATTTCGAAAAGCTGGCGATTGACAATCACTGGATCGGCGAGACCGCCAGGGTCCTGCAGGGCGGCTTCGTCGGGCTGCTCCTTGTGTATGCCGGGTTGCGGTTCGTCGGTGCCGGCTACGCGGTCTACGGACAGATGATTTCGGGCTGCGGCGTCGCGGTGCTGTATGTGTCGACCTACGCCGCGTTCAATTTCTATCACCTGATCGATCGTCCGGCGGCCTTCATCCTGATGTGCGGGGTCACCACGCTGGCGGCGTGGCTGGCCGATCGGCAGCGCTCGCAAGGACTGGCGCTGATGGCAGTCGGCGGTGGGTTCGCGACGCCGTTTTTGATCCCCAGTGATATGGACGCGCAGCTGGCGCTCTTCGGCTACGAGAGCATTCTCATCGGCGGCACGATGTTCCTCGCTCACCGGCGCGAATGGCCCGCGCTCAACGTGGTCAGCTACCTCTTCACGGTGCTCACTGTCGGCGGCTGGGCAGAACGCTTCTACACGCCGGCGAAGTACCTTCCGACGGAGCTCTTCCTCACGCTCTTCTGCGCGATGTATCTGTACATTCTTCGCGAGAGCCGCCGCAGGCCCGGTCCCGTCGCAGAGCTTGCGCAGGCGGTCCTGTGGACCGCGCCGATTGGCTACTACACGGTGTCGCTCGCGGTCCTGGGGCCTCATCCGGCTCCGTTGCTCGTGTACCTCCTCGCGCTCGCGCTGACGGGGGCCATCGCCGGCACGCGCGTTGACGTCGGCGCGGCATCGTCGGTGCGACTGGTGCTCTGGCTCGCAGTCGCCTTGCCGCTTCTGTCGTGGGCCGACGTCCACGCGGGCCGGACGTGGCTGGTGCCCGGTCTGGCGGCGTCCGCGGGCGTGTACGTCATTTTCCTGCTCGCGCATCTCGAGTGGATCTTCAGGAACGACCGGCCCCTGGATCGCGCGGACATTGCGGCCCCACACCTGAACGCGCTCGCGACGTACGCCAGCGCGTATCTGCTGATTGCGGCGGTGAACAGCAGCGCGACCGGTCTCGTCGCCGCGCTCTTCGCGCTGTGGCACGCCCTGCTGGCATTCGCGGTCGCGACACGCCGGCGTGAGCAGGCGCTGCATTTTGCCGCGGTCGCCTTCACGCTGCTGGCGATCGCCATTACGCTCGAATATGACGGCGCCGCCGTGATCGTCGGATGGGCGGCCGAAGGCGCGGTGATCATCTGGCTCGGCCTCCGCGAGCGGCGCGAATGGCTGCGTGTCTCTGGCATCGTCGTGTTCGCGATCGCGGTGGCACAACTCCTCGCGCTGCAAATGACGCCGCCCGGCGTCAACCACGTCCTGCTGCTCAATTCCAAAGCCGGCTGCGGCGCGTTTGTGATTGCGCTGGCGTACGGGCTCGCGTGGTTGCACGATCGCGCCCGAGATCTCCCAGCGCGCAGGACCCAGGTCGGCGTTGCGCTGACCGCCGCCACACTGTTGATCCTCGCCGCGGCCGTCGCGGAAATTACCGACTACTGGATGCTTCACGCTCCCAGGCCATTCGAGCCTGCATCACAGATCATCGCGGCGTCGCTGCTGGTGTGCGCCGCGATCGTCTGGCTTGGGCTCGTCCGCCGACAGGAATGGATGCGCGCCATCGGCGCCCTGGGAGTCTTTGTGAGCGCGTTCTCGCTGCTGGCGATCCAGTTCTCCACGGCCCCCGCAGGATACGCGGTTGTCTTGAACGCGCGGGCGGCCGCGGGCGTGCTCGCGATCGCGGTCCTCTACGGGCTCGCCGCCATCCACCGACGGCTCGGCGAGCACGTCGAGGATCTGCCGTTGAACATCGCCGTGCTCTTGACGGGTGCGAGCCTGTTCACGCTGTCGCTGCTGACCTCGGAGATCGACGCGTACTGGGCGGCGCGCGGCGCGGGCGAGATGTGGTCGATGACGCGGGAATGTCTGAAGACGATCGCGTGGGGCGCTGTGGGGGCCACGCTCGTGTGGCTCGGCGTGGTTCGACGCGAGGCGTGGACGCGGGTCATCGGATCGGCGGTGCTCTTGATCGCCGTTCTGCGGCTGCTCGGCCTGGAGCTCGCCGGGCCGTCAGCCACGTATGTGGTCGTCGCCAACGCACGTATCCTGACGGCGTTGATCCTGGTCGCGTTACTCTGCGGACTGGTGCGCATCTATCGCCGCCAGGACGAGACGCTCGACAGCGCGTGGCACCCTGTGACGGTTCTGTTGATCGTGGCCAACGTGCTCGGCCTCGCGCTGCTGACCAGTGAGATTACGGCGTATTGGACCATGCAGGATCTGAATCACTTCACCGCTTTCACACCGTCGCGCGACAGCCATCTGGCCCGCGAGATGATGGTCTCGATCACATGGGCCCTGTACGCGACGGCATTGGTAGTGGCCGGCATCAGGAAGCAATACGCGCCCATCCGCTACTTCGCGATCGCGGTCTTCGCCGTCACGATCGTCAAAGTGTTCGCCATCGACCTCGCCGAGCTCGACCAGGTCTACCGGGTCCTGAGCATCGTCGGACTCGGCGCGACGCTGTTGATGACGTCGTACTTGTATAACCGCTTCCGAACGAGACTGGAGCGGTAGGCTGAACTCTGTCCGTTGTATCATTCCAACGCCCTGCGATTGGCGAATCACCTGAGTCACTTACACAATCATGAAGCTCTACCAACTCTGCGGCCTCGGTAATGCCATCGTCGATATCTTCCTGGAACTCTCTGATGCGGAATTCGCATCGCTCGGGTTCGAGCGCGGCGGCATGCAGCTGGCCGATCTCTCCCTGCAGAAGATGCTTCTCGATCGCTTTCAGAAGCACGAGCCGAAACTCGTGAGCGGCGGATCGGTCGCGAATTCGATCATCGCCTTCTCACAGCTCGGCGGGCAGGCTGCGTTCATCGGCTGCGTGGGCGATGACCGGTATGGCTTGTTCTATACGAGCGAGTTCGAGGAGCTCGGCATCGACATCGGCAACCCGATCATCGTCAACGAATCGACCGGCACCTGCGTCTGCATCGTCACTCCGGACGCGGAGCGCACCATGCGCACCTGTTTGGCCGTCGCGAGCCACCTCGCGGCACGCCATGTCGACGAAGCGCGCATCAAGAACTCCGAATGGCTGTTCATCGAAGGCTACGTCTTCGCCAATCCCGAGAACGGCCACACGGCGATTCAGGAAGCGATCCGCCTGGCCAGGCGATACGACACCAAGATCGCCGTCACCTGCTCCGACGCCTTCGTCGCCACTGTCTTCGGGGACGCGCTACGTGACGCGCTCCAACAGACCGACTTGTTCTTCTGCAACGAGTCCGAAGCCTGCGCCGTCACGGGAGCCGCGAGCGCCGAGGAGGCGTTCGCCACGCTCAAGGGGATGGTTCGCTCCGCAGTGGTGACCAACGGCGCGCACGGCGCCTACATTCGTCATGCCGGCGTCGAGACGCACGTTCCCGCCTTTCCGTCCGAGCCGAAAGATCTGACTGGTGCCGGCGACATGTTCGCCGGATCGATTCTGTACGGGATCACGCACGGCATCCCGCCGGGAAAAGCGGCCCACGCCGCCAGCTTCCTGGCGCACAAAGTGATCACGCAGGTGGGTGCCCGGCTTCATCAGGGCACTAAACAGTTTTGGGATGAAAGCCTGGCGTCCTTGTAGGGCGGACCTTATGAGGTCCGCCGATCTGCGCGGACATGCCAGACGCGATAGGGTCCGGCCTACTTCAGATACTTCCCGACGATAGGCTCGAGCTCCCGCCTCGTTTTCTCCGGCACCAGATCCGGCTGCGTGATGAGCGCGGTCGCGAGCGCGGTGGCGCACTCGCACGTGCGCGGGCCGCCGATGCGCCCCACCGCCTCGGCGATAGCTTTCTGCGCCGTCGCCGCGTTCTGCAGCAGGTTGGCGATGATCAGATCAACGGTCACCGAATCGTGATCGGGATGCCAGCAGTCGTAGTCGGTGATGAGCGCCAGGGTCGAGTAACAGATCTCGGCCTCGCGCGCGAGCTTGGCTTCCTGCAGGTTCGTCATGCCGATGACGTCCATGCCCCACGACCGATACAGCTTCGATTCGGCGAGCGTCGAGAACTGCGGCCCCTCCATGTTGACGTACGTCCCCCCGCGATGAACAGTGGCGCCGACCGCCTGCGCCGCATCGGCCGTGATTGAGGACAGCACCTTGCAGAGCGGATGCGCGAAGGCCACGTGCGCGACGAGCCCGCGGCCGAAGAACGTGCTGATGCGGCCTTTCGTCCGGTCGAAGAACTGGTCGGGCACCAGAATGTCGAGCGGCTTGTACTCCTGCTTCAGGCTGCCAACCGCGCTGGCCGATACGATGCGCTCGACGCCAAGGACTTTGAACCCGAAGATGTTCGCGCGGAAGTTCAGCTCCGACGGCAGAATGCGGTGCCCGACGCCGTGGCGCGCCAGAAAAGCGACCCGCTTGCCGCGCAGCGTGCCAATCACGTACGGACCGGAGGGATCACCGAACGGAGTACTGACTGACTGTTCCTCGCGATCGATCAGCTCGGCCATGTCGTACAGGCCGCTGCCGCCGATGATTCCTATTTGAATGGTCATGTGCGTTAGCCCAGCGCTGGAACGACACGGCGTTTGCCGTCTTCTTCCCGAACGTACCCCGCCGCGACCGACGGATCGTGTTCGAAGAATACAAGCGTGTCCCGCTCGACGGCTTCCGTGACAAGCGCCTTCTTCGCCGCGAGGGTGTCTAGTGGGTACAGGTCGTATCCCATGATCCACGCGTTCGGCACGTGCGCGGTCGTCGGGATCAGATCGGCGACGAACGCGGCCGTCTTGCCGCCCGATTCAAGCAGCACCATCTGGTGGTGCATCGTGTGGCCGCCGGTACGTCGCACCGTCACGCCCGGCATGATCGTTCGATCCTCGTCGACGAGCTGCAACACTCCGGCATCCGCCAGCGGCACGTAATTATCGGCGAAATAGCTGGCGCGGTTGCGCTCGGTCGGATGCGTGGCGTCTTCCCATTCACCTCGACGCACGATGTACTGAGCGCGCGGGAAGCGCGGACGCACGCGTCCACCCGAATCGCGGACGGTGAAGCCACCGGCGTGGTCGAAATGCAGATGCGTGGCGAGGACAATGTCGATGTCTTCGACCGACAGCCCGGCTTCCCCAAGCGTGTGGTCGAGGTGCCGTGCGCGATCGAGCCCGTAAATCTCGCCGAATTTCGCGTTCTCTTTATCGCCGACCCCCGCATCGATGATCATCGTTCTGGCCCCGCGGACGATGAGCGGTCGCATCGCCAGCGTGATCCGGTTGCGATCGTCGGGAGGTGCTTTCGGCGACCACAGCGGCTTGGGCACGACCCCGAACATCGCGCCACCGTCGAGCGCGAAGAAGCCGTCGCACACGGAAATCAGTTCCAAATCGCCCAGCGCGTAACGCGTGACGGTGTCGACGCGCTTCGCAGGGCTGAAGCCCTGCGCCACACCCTGTGCGGCACTCGTTTGTGGCGCAGGACCTGAGTCCTGCGTGACAGGCGTTACCTGTTTCAGCTCGATGAGCACGCCGTGCGCGGCTGAGGGGTGAATGAAGGCCACAAGCGAGCCCTCCGCGCCAGGCCTGGGCCGCTCGTCGATCAAGCGCACGCCGCGCGCCTTCACCTGCGCGAGGGCGGCCGCGACATCGGCGACCCGCAGCGTGATGTGATGCAGGCCTGGACCGCGTTGTTCCACGAACGCCGCAATCGGCGAGTCGGGTGAGGTCGCCTCCAGGAGCTCGAGGTTCGATTCACCCACGGGAACAAAGTGCGCGCGCACGCGCTGCGACGGCACCTCCTCGGGCGGTTCGATCTCCAGGCCGAGCGCGTCGCGATAGAACGCGAGCGCCGCGGCCAGGTCTTTCACCGCGATGCCGACGTGATCGAGGATGGCCTTCATGCGTTCGGAACGGCTCCAAAGCCGTTCCCTACATCCCCCTTGTAAGGGCCGGTCTTGAGACCGGCCCGCTTCAGCAGATCGTCGGCCGCGGTGTACGGATCGATCTCGCGCGCCGCGATCCGATCGACGAGCGTCACGAATTCGCCCGGCGCGAGCACCTCGCGCTCGAGGCGATCGATGAACCGCTGCGAGACCAGGTCGCGCAGCCGCTGTTCGTCCCGCAAGCGGCGGCGCACCGAACGCCCGGCAGCACGCACCGAACTGGCATCACGCTCCACATGCGCGCGGAACGCCGCGACCTTGTCCACGAGATCCTTCACGCCCTGGCCGCTCGTCGCGACTGTTTTCACGATCGGCGGCCTCCACTCGTCCGCTGGATATGTGTGCAGCGACAGCGTCGCTTCAATCGCCGAGACGAGCCGCTCGGTGCCCTCGCGATCCGCTTTGTTGACGACGAAGATGTCGGCGATCTCCATGATTCCCGCCTTGAGCGCCTGCACATCGTCGCCGGCGCCAGGTACCAGGACCACGATCGACACGTCGGCGGTCCGTACGATCTCGATTTCGTCCTGCCCCACCCCCACCGTTTCGATGACGATGAGGTCTTTGCCTGAGGCGTCGAGCACGAGAGCGGCATCGGCGGTCGCGCGCGCGAGGCCGCCCAGATGTCCCCGCGTCGCCATGCTTCTGATGAATACGCCCTCGTCGGCGGCGTGCGACTGCATCCGCAGGCGGTCGCCCAGCACGGCTCCGCCGCTGAACGGACTGGTCGGGTCGACGGCCAGCACACCGACCGTGGAGCCTGCGCGGCGAAATTCTCCGGCGAGGCGATCAACCAGCGTGCTCTTCCCCGCGCCTGGCGGTCCGGTGACCCCGATCAGATAGGCACGGCCGGTGTGCGCAAAGATCGCGCGAACAAGCTCGGCGCTGTCCGCGCTCTCTTCTTCCACCACTGAAATCGCACGGGCGACGGCCCGCACATCGCCCGTGAGCACCCGATCGGCAAGTGTGGCGATCATCGAGACAGGAGTTGGCGTGCGATGACAAGCCGCTGGATCTCGCTCGTTCCTTCGCCGATCGTCGTGAGCTTGACGTCGCGGAAGAATTTCTCGGCCGGATAGTCCTTGACGAAGCCGTAACCGCCGTGAATCTGCACGCAGTCGTCTGCGGCCTTCACCGCGATCTCGCTCGCATACAGCTTCGCCATCGCCGATTCGAGCGTCGTGCGGCGTTTGCGGTCTTTCAGGTAGGCCGCGCGGTAGGTGAGCAGTCGGGCCGCTTCGATCCGGGTCGCGTTGTCGGCCAGCTTCCACCGGATCGCCTGAAACTGGCTGATGGTCTTGCCGAACGCCCGGCGCTCAAGGGCGTAGCGCCGCGCCGCTTCGAAGGCGCCCTGCGCCAGGCCGACCGCCAGTGCGGCGATGCCGATCCGACCGGCATCGAGCACCTGCATGCTGTTGGCGAACCCGCGGCCCGCCTGTCCGAGGAGCTGATTGGCCGGGACGCGGCAGTTGTGGAGCAGCACTTCACTCGTGTCGCTCGCGCGCATGCCGAGCTTGTCTTCCTTCTTCCCGGGCGTCATCCCTGGAGTGCCCTGGTCGATGATGAACGCGGAAATGCCCTTCGCGCCGGCGGCGCGATCGGTGATGGCCATGGCGACGAGCACGTGACCCACGCGGCCGTGTGTCGTGAACGTCTTGGTACCGTTCAGGACCCAGCACGCCCCGGCCTGTTGGGCGCTCGTCCGCATGCCGGCCGCGTCGCTGCCCGAGCTCGATTCGGTCAGTCCCCAGGCGCCGATCTGTTCTCCGCGCGCGAGCGGAACCAGGTACTTCTGCTTCTGCTCTTCGGTGCCGAACATGAAGATGTGAGCGGCGCAGAGCCCGTTGTGCGCGGCCACCGACAGGGCGACAGACGGATCGACGCGCGCGAGCTCCTCGATGCAGATGCAGTAGTCGATCGCGGACATCCCCGCGCCGCCGTACTCCTCGGGGAATTGAATGCCCATCAACCCGAGCGCCGCCAGCTTCGGAATCAGCTCGCTCGGAAAGTGTTGGTCGCGATCCCATTCGCGGACGTGCGGGCGGATTTCCGTCTCCGCGAAGTCGCGCACGGTGCGGCGGAGCAGCTGCTGCTCTTCCGTCAGCCGGAAGTCCATGACTGTTACAGCGCGCGAGGAAGCGATCGGGTCTGGGGCGTCGCGGCGGTCATCTCCGCGCTCCAGTTCGTGTGCGGCGCCCGGTTCTCGACCAGCCAGCCGTACAGCAGCCCGGAATAATTCTGCCACCGCATCCCGTGCCGCTCGTAAAACGGCGTGAGCGCGCGCTGGAGCGCGGGCAGCCGGTAAAACGGCACGCCGGCGAAGTAGTGATGCTCGAGATGGTAATTCGAATTCAGGAACACGAAATCCCAGAACCAATGGCCGCCAACGAGCGTGCTCCACTTGGTGGGATCGGTGGGATCGACGTCGTAGTGCTGCCCGAGCCGGTTCAGCATGAACGCGATCGGAAAAACGAAGAGGACGGGGATGAGGTACGCGTGCAGCGCGGCGGTGAACCCGAAGATCACCCAGATAGCCGCCAATACGGTCAGGTGTGCGGCGATAGAGACGCGGCGTTCCAACCGAATGCGGCGCTGCAGCGCCTCGGGGTACGTCGCACTCTCCTTTCGGGCCGCGCGGAAGTAGATGGGGAAGAGCGCCGGCGAACAATACAGCAGCTTGTACCAACGGGCGTTGATCTTCGGCGACAGGTGGTGACGCTTCGGATCGTCCTCGGATGACCCCAGCTCGGCGTGATGATCCAGATGCCATCGCGTGAACTGGCTCGCGGAAATGCCGCTCGGCACCGCGTACAACCATCCGAGCGCCCGCTCGACTGCGGGCCGGCTGCGTTCGAAGATCGTGTGATGCACCACTTCGTGGAGGAGCACCGTGAAGTTGAACACGGTGAACCCCTGGACGACGATCAGCGGAACCCACACGAACGGTGTCGAAACGACGATGAGACCCCATGTCGCGATGCCGAGGATGAGGAACTGGCGCGCCGATACCCCAAGATGTCGGGCTGCGCTCTTGCGGTGAAACGCCTGCAGGGACGCGCGCGGGATCGCGTGGCTGAGCTCTGTCCGAAGCGTCGTCGCGTGCTGGCTGTAAAAATGCGTTTTCACAATCTTCACAGGGGCTTACGGCGATTGTAGCATCCGGGGACCGCATCAGAGGCTAGAGGCTGGGGCCTGGAGGCTACTCCTTACTTCTCGATCGTTCGGAGAAAGAGGTCGAGACGCTGCCATTCGTGAAGGTCAGCACCAGCGTGCCCCCGTCGCGTCGTACGTCCAGGACGGGCGCGATAAGAAGGCCTCCTTGTCGGTGGATTCGCCGGTGCCCCATTGTTCCGAGGGGTCCCTTCTCCTCGACAACAATAGCGTCGTCCGGACCGACGAGGCAGGGCATCGTAGACTGTCTTGATGTAAGGTCTTGCCTAGAGGGCCAGGCTAGACGTAGTGCGAGCCCCCAGCCCCAAGCCTCCAGCGTCAGCGTCTCGCACGGGCCATTTGGGAGGATTCATTCATGACCAACGTGCGCGCGATCGCGCTGGCGGGACTGATATGGCTGACGGTGGCCGCGCCCGCACTGGCCGACATCACGGCGTTTGTCGGCGCGACCACCACGCCGGCAAACCGACAAGTCCGCGGGGCCGCCGTCGGGTTCGGCCTGCTGATCATCGGGTTCGAATTCGAGTACGCGAACACCACCGACGATCCCACCGCCGTGGCGCCGTCGCTCACCACCGGCAGCGGCAACGTCCTGCTGCAGCCGCCGTCCGCATTCTTCGGCGTCCAGCCGTACTTCACCACCGGCGGCGGGCTGTACAGCGAAACGCTTGGCACCCGCAGCGACACGGGCTTTGCGTTGAACACAGGTGGAGGGGCGAAGATCTCGCTGGCGGGACCGTTGCGTGTGCGCGTCGACTATCGGGTCTTCAAGGTGGGAAGCGGTGCGCTGTATTCGCCAGCGCACCGTTTCTATGTCGGGCTCAATCTGAAATTCTAGAACGTTACTTGCCGAGGGCGGAGATCAGGTTCAAGTTGATGATGTTCTGGCCCTGGGCGTACGAGTCGGCGTACTGCTTGTAGATCGTGTTCAGTTCCGCCGGCGGAAACGCTTCGGCCAGAATGTTCGACACCGTGTAGTCGGCGTCCTTCACCGCAGGATCGATGACGAACACGTAGAGCGCGTTGGCGCCGGCCGGGTCGGGCGACTTGAAGACCTTCCAACTGGCGGCCTGCTGCTTGCGTTCGGGCTTGTCGCTCTTAGCCAGCGCTTCCTTTAACTTGGTCATGACCATTTCGAAGTCGGCGGTCTTGTCCGGCTTGATGAAGTTGAGCACCATGCCGGCGTCGGACGCAAACACGCGTTTGGTCGGCAGCGCCGCGGCCGGCTGCGCGGGCGCCTGCGCGGCCGGGGCCTGGGCGGCCGGGGCGGCCGGGGCTTGGGCGGTCGTCGCTGGCTGCTGGGCGTAGCCCAGGCTCGGGGACATCACTCCGGCGATTAGTGCGAGGGCAATCCAACCGGGCCGGCGAATGAGCGCCGACGTGGGGAAACGAAACATCACGGCCTCCTTGGCGAAAGGGCTGTACTCTACCGTACTCATTGGTCAAACAAAAACGGCCATCACCTCGTTGGCAAGAAGCATTCCCCGACGGGTCAGCCACAGCCGCTCGCCATCCCGCCTTAGACACCCGTTCTCGATGAATGGCTCCAGGTCGGCGCCGTAGCGCTGCCACACGTCGACGCCGTATCGCATACCAACGGCGTCAAGATTTACGCCGGCCGTCAGTCGAAGCCCCGTGAACAGCGCGTCGCCAAGCCGTTCGTCTGGCGACAATGGCCGCCGATCGACGGCCACGCTCTGGCCCCGTTCGATGCGGTCGACGTAGGCGTCGGTCGCCGACAGATTTTTCCACCGCACCCCGTCGCGCGTCGAATGGGCGCCGCAGCCGAACCCGAGCCACTCCCCGTCGCTCCAGTATTTCAGGTTGTGGCGTGATTCCCGACCGGGACGTGCGACGTTGGAGATCTCGTACTGGCGGTACCCTGCCTCGTCGAGCCGCTCCATGGCGCCAAGGTACATGTCCGCGGCGTCTTCGTCGGGCGCCTGCGACGACTGGGATCGCGCCATTTCGTCCTTGAGCGGGGCGTTGGCGTACACCTCGAGCAGATAGAGCGACAGATGCTCGGGGCCCAGCGTCATGGCGACGTCGACCGATTCGAGCCAGTCTTCGAGGCGCTGGGCGGGCAGCCACATCATCAGATCCAGGCTGAGGTTGTCGAACCCGGCGCGGCGCGCCTCGGCGTACGCCGCCCGCGCGCGCCCGGCCCCGTGCAGCCGCGAGAGCCGCCGCAGTTCGTCGTCGCGAAACGACTGCACGCCAAAGCTGAGGCGGTTGACGCCGGCCGCGCGGTAGGCGGCGAGCCGTTCTTCGGTGACCGTCTCGGGATTCGCTTCAAGAGTGACTTCCGGGTCCTGGGCGACGTGGAACGATTCCCGACACGCGTCGATGATCCGTTGAATCTCGGCTGCTTCGAGCAGCGACGGCGTGCCGCCGCCGAAGAAGATGGTGTCGGCTTCCGCGCCTGACCCACCCGACCTACCTGACCTGCCTGACCTACCCGCCTCCGCGATCTCCGCGATCAGCGCCTCGACATACCGGGCCTTCAACGCGGCGTCGAAGAGGCCGCGGTTGAAATTGCAGTAGTTGCAGATGGCGGCACAGAAAGGGACGTGGATGTAGAGACCGAGCATCCTAGCTTCCCGCCCGTCCTCCGGGCCATTTGAGATCGGCCTTGCCGTCGCGGACCGCCGGTTCGCGCAATTGGGCCCTGGCCTGGCGGCCGGCGCGCGAGGGTAGCGTCTTGCGGCGCATCTTCCACAGCGTCATCAGATCGTCGACGCCGCCGTTGGTCGGAAGCTCGCGGTAGTCCGCGCCGTCGAGCTGCAGGAACTCGCACATTTCGTGCAGCCGCGACCGCATTCGGAACCCGATCCTGAACAGCAGCGCGTTCGGATCCGTGTCGTCGGGGATGTCGAGGTAGTTCGAGGTGAAGATCGTGAGGCGCCGCTCGTTATACCGGGTGTTCACGATGAGGTTCATCGTCTCATCGACCCACTCGGAGGTCTTTTCGGCACCGAGATCGTCGAGCACGATCAGATCGGCCGTCATCACGGGGCGCAGAATCTCGAGCTCGGTAGTGCGGATCGACGGGTCGTAGGTGCTCCGGATGATGCGCAGCAGATCGCGCGTGTCGTAGAAGAGCCCGCGCGCGCCTGTCGTCTGGATGACCTGCCTGAGCACCGCCACCGCCAGGTGCGTTTTCCCGACGCCCGGCTGCCCTTCGAGCAGCAACCCGTGCGACACCGCGGGAAACGCGTCCGCCACGCGGCGCGCCGCCGCCTGCGCGTGCTGCAGCGATTCGTTGTACGCGGCGAAATTACCGAGCGTGCAGTGCTGATAGCGTTTCGGGATCTTCGATTCGTCGAGGCGTTGGCGCCCAACGCTCTCCCGCCAGCAGTCGCATCGCACGACGCGACGGGTACCGTTGTCTTCGATCGGCCTCCAACCCGTATCGTCACACAGCGGACACGACATGCCAGTGAATTGTATCGTGTGTGCGGGGCGGGAAGATCGGCTAGGAAGTTTTTTTCTGAGCGGGTTCGTCGGATTGCCGCGTTGACGCGTCGGCGGAAGGCGTCGCTCGCACCAAATCTGTCGGGGATGATTTGACGAGCGCGGTCGAGAGGCGCTGCTCCCAATCATCGATGCCGCGCACGAGCTCTTTCTTGACGTACTCCATGAACTCGTTCACTTCGTGCTGCATCTGCTCGATCTTGCGGCGCATGTTTACGATGATCTCGACCCCGGCAAGATTCACGCCGAGGTCTCGGGTAAGTGACAGAATCGTCTCGAGGTGCTCCAAATCCTCTTCCGAGTACAAACGCGTATTGCCTTCGGTCCGCGACGGCTTCAACAGTCCCTCGCGCTCGTACAGGCGCAGCGTCTGCGGGTGGATGTGGTACTTTTGCGCCACCGCGCTGATCATGTAACAGGCTTTGCCGGGCTTCTTGGTCATCGCTCAGCGGTTTCCGCTCAGTTCCTTTCGAACATCTTCCCCGTTGATCCGTCCGAACTCCCTCAGGAGATCTTTCGATCGCTCGTCGAGCAACTTCGGCAGCACGAGACGGACTTCGACGACCAGATCGCCCCGCCGGCCGTCCCGCGCCGACGGCACGCCCCGTTCACGCAGCCGGAAACGCTGGCCTGATTGCGTCCCCGGCGGCACGCGTACGCGCGCCGGTCCGTCAAGCGACGGCACGTCGAACTTGACGCCGAGCGCCGCCTCGTGCACGGCGACGGGAACAACCAGGTGCAGGTCGTCGCCTTCGCGCCGGAAGAGCGGATGCGGCTGCACCCGCACGGTGATGTAGAGATCGCCGTTCTCTCCGCCATTGCGCCCGACGTTCCCCTTTCCCGCCACCCGGATCCCTGCATCGTCGCCGAGGCCGGCGGGGGTGGCAATCGTCAGCGGCTCGGTCCGCGTTTCGACCTGATTGCCGCCGCAGGTGGGACAGCGCGTCTGCCGCTGCCGTCCCGACCCGCTGCACTGCGGGCAGGTTTTCGAAAAGACCATGTGGCCGCGCGCCGACTTGACCATGCCGCTGCCGTGACAGTGCAGGCAGCGGCTCTCGGCGACAGGCAGGCGGCCCAGGCCCTGGCAGGTGCGGCAATGCTCCTGCCGGGTGACGGTCACCGTGTGATGGCCGCCGCGGATGGCATCTTCGAAACTGAGCGCGATGGTGTGGTGGAGGTCGGTTCCGCGCACCGGCGCGGCGACCGGGCCGTCGCTGCCGCGCTGATGCAGGAGCTCGGCGAACAAATCGCCAAACGTTGACGCCGACGATCCGCTCGCGCTCACCGAGAAGTCGAACCCTTCGAACCCGAAGGTCGTCTCTTCGATCGTCGCTTGCGCGCAGCCAGCGGCATCGTAGCGGCGCCGCCGATCCGGATCGCTCAGCGTTTCGTAGGCTTCGGAGATCTGTTGAAAATGCGCGACCGCGGTGCGATCACCCGGGTTGATGTCGGGGTGATACTTGCGCGCCAGCCGCTTGTACGCGCGCTTGATGTCGCCCAGCCCCGCGACGCGGTCAACACCCAGGAGGATATAAAAATCCATCCACTCTTACTGCTTTCCTTCGTCCACCACTTCCGCGTCGATCACGTCGCTCTTGGGCGCGCTTGGGCCGGCGGCCCCCGGCTGGCCCGCCGACGCGTCTCCACCCGGCGCGCCGGCCGAGTGAGCGCCGGGCTGGGTCTGCTTGTAGAGCGTTTCCGCCGCTTTGTGCTGCGCCGCCAGCAACTGATCCAGCGCGCGCTGAATCGCCGCTTGATCGTTGGATTCGTTCGCTTTCTTGATCTCTTCGATCGCCGTTTCGATGGCCTGGCGATCGGCGGCGGTCAGCTTGTCGCCAGAGTCCTTGATCATCCGCTCGGCCCCGTAGAGCGCCTGGTCGGCCTTGTTCCGCGCTTCGATCTCCTCGCGCCGCTTCCTGTCGTCTTCGGCGTGCGAGTCGGCCTCTTTCATCATCCGCTCGACCTCTTCCTTGTTGAGGCCGCTCGACGCGGTGATGGTGATCTTCTGCTCCTTGCCGGTCCCGAGATCTTTCGCCGACACGTTGGCGATGCCGTTGGCGTCGATGTCGAACGTGACTTCGATCTGCGGGACGCCGCGCGGCGCAGGCGGCAAACCGACCAGATGGAAGCGCCCGAGCGTACGGTTGTCGCGCGCCAGCGGCCGTTCGCCCTGCAGCACATGGACCTCGACGCTCGTCTGGTTGTCCGCTGCCGTGGAGAAGATTTCGCTCTTCCGCGTCGGGATGGTCGTGTTCCGGGTAATCAGCGTCGTCATCACGCCGCCCAGCGTTTCGATGCCGAGCGAGAGCGGCGTCACGTCCAGCAGCAGCAGGTCCTTGACGTCGCCGGCGAGCACGCCCGCCTGAACCGCCGCGCCGACCGCCACGACTTCGTCCGGATTGACGCCCTTGTGCGGCTCGCGGCCGAACAGCTCCTTGACGATCGCCTGCACTTTCGGGATGCGGGTGGACCCGCCCACGAGCACGACCTCGTCGATCTTCGACGGATCGATCCCCGCGTCCGAGAGCGCCTGCTTGGTCGGCCCCACGGTCTTCTGAAGCAGGTCCTCGACCAGTTGCTCGAACTTCGCGCGAGTCAGCTTCATCTGGAGATGCTTGGGGCCGGTCTGATCCGCCGTGATGAACGGCAGGTTGATGTCGGTCTCCATCACCGTCGACAGCTCCATCTTCGCCTTCTCCGCCGACTCCTTCAGCCGCTGCAGCGCCATCCGGTCCTTGCCCAGATCGATGCCGTCGGTCTTCTTGAACTCGACGATGATCCAGTCGATGATCCGTTGATCGAGGTTGTCGCCGCCCAGATGCGTGTCGCCGTTGGTCGCCTTGACCTCGACGACCCCTTCGCCGACTTCCAGGATCGAGATGTCGAAGGTGCCGCCGCCGAAGTCGTACACCGCAATCGTCTCGTCCTTCTTCTTGTCGAGGCCGTAGGCCAGCGCCGCCGCCGTCGGCTCGTTGACGATACGCATGACTTCGAGGCCGGCGATCTGCCCCGCGTCCTTGGTGGCCTGCCGCTGCGCGTCGTTGAAGTACGCGGGGACAGTGATGACGGCCTTGGTGATGGTCTGGCCGAGATACTCTTCGGCCGCCTGTTTCAACTTCTGCAGAATCATCGCGGAGATCTCGGGCGGCGAATATTCCTTGCCGCTCGCGCTTACGCGCGCGTCCCCGTTGCTGGCGCGGACCACCTCATACGGCACCATCTTCATCTCTTCGTTGACTTCGTCGAATTTACGGCCCATGAACCGCTTGATAGAAAAGACGGTGTTTTCAGGGTTGGTGACGGCCTGGCGCTTCGCGACCTGTCCGACGAGGCGTTCGCCGGTTTTCGTAAACGCGACCACCGACGGTGTCAAACGGCCACCCTCCGGGTTGGTGATCACAACGGGTTCGCCACCCTCCATGACCGCGACAACCGAGTTCGTGGTCCCCAGGTCGATTCCGATGATTTTGCTCATGAGGTCCTCTCAGCGTGAGTTGATACTGCTTAGAGTATAAAAATTGAGTCGCCTATTGTCAATCTGTGAGGGCAAATGGCTGGCCGGTTGTTCTCTAATCGGTGGACCGCCAAGCGTTTACACGGAGTGCGTGCTATACTCCGTCTGCCAGCAAGTCCTGCCTTCTTCGACGAGGCGGCTTATGCCTACCCTCCCGGTTTGTCGACGATTCGTTTCCCCTGCCACACTGATCGTAACCGCGCTCGTCTGGACGTCGGCGGTCCACGCGCAGGAGTCGATCTCGTCTGCGCCACCCGCACACGTGGCAGACGTGAGCGGCGCCGCCACGATCGAGCGCGAGGGTTCGATCGAACCGGCGAGCGTCAACGCGCCGGTCATTGCCGGCGATCGGATCCACACGGCCACCGGACGAATGGAGCTGCTCTTCCCCGACGGCACCGCCCTGGATCTCGACGAAAACTCGACGCTCGACATGCAATCGCTCACGCTCGTCCGCCTGATCGCGGGCCGGACGCTATTGACCGTGGTTGGCACCGGCGATCCCCGGTCCGCCGTGCGCTATCAAATCGACACGCCTGTCGCGTCGGTGCGCACCGATGGTCTGGGCGAGTACCGGGTGACGGTACTGGCCGGCCGCGACGCGACCGAAACCGAGCTGGCGGTGGCGCGCGGGTTGGCCGACCTCACCACCGAACGCGGTACGGTCGCCCTTCGCGCCTGCGAGCGCAGCGTGGCATTCGAGGACGGCGCGCCGTCATTTCCGCAGACGTTCAACTCCGCCAGGTTCGACGCCTTCGATCGCTGGACAGCCGATCGGCGCAACGCGCGCGCAACCGGCAGGTCTGCGGAGTACCTCCCGCCGGATCTGCGGATGTACGGCGGCGCCCTCGATCGATACGGCTCCTGGCAGTACGCCGCGCCGTACGGATATGTCTGGTATCCGTCGGTCGCCGCCAACTGGCGGCCGTATTACTACGGGAACTGGTCGCCGGTTCGCTCGTACGGCTGGACCTGGGTCGGACTCGATGTCTGGTCGTGGCCGACGCACCACTATGGACGATGGGGCCATGACCACGGCTCCTGGTTCTGGATCCCCGGCCGCACGTGGGCGCCTGCATGGGTGTCGTGGGCGGCTGCGCCCGACTACGTGAGCTGGTGTCCACTCGGCTTCGACGGTCGCCCCGTGTTCGCGTTGTCGATCGGCGTCGGCAACCCGTGGGCGGGATGGGTCGTCGTTCCACGGCGTTCGTTCGGGTACCGCGATTACGACGTGCACCGCTGGGCCGTCGCGGCCCATCAACTTCCGCGCGGCACGCCGTTCATCACTCAGGCGACCGCACCGGTGGCGGTTCCGCGCGTCCCGGGTCGGCGATCGATCGACAGTCGGCAGCCCGTCGACGACGGTCGTCGATCTGTTGACCGCCGTCAGTTGCCGATCGAGAGCCGTCCGGCCGTCGCGGACCGGCGTCAATCGGACGTGACCGCCGGTCGGCCCAACGCCAGCGCTCAAGAGGCGGGCGTAAGGAGGTCTGGTCCTGTCGATCCGGCATCGAGTCGCGTGTTCAGACAACCGGTGCCCGACCGATTGCGCGAACCCGCCGCCGATCGCACACGGCCCGCGGCTCCATCAGAACAACCAGTTCTCCGGAACGCCGTGCCGCGAGCGCCAGCGGGAGATCCACGATCGACGACGACCAGGCCGCGCGCGCCAGAGTTGGCGGGGCCGCGCTACCGCTCGCCTGCGGCCGACCCGCAGACTCAATCGGCCGCGCCACCATCCGGCGGCGTGCGCCGGGCCGGTCCGGTCGACCGCTCGCCGTCAGCGACAGCCGTCACGGCGGCGCCGCGCAGCGCACCCGAACGTCCTGCGGGCCAACGGCGCGTCGGATCGTCGGAACGGTCTGCGCCCGCGGAGCGGTCTGCGCCTGCCCGTCCGGAGTCGCGCGCCGTGCCACGTACGGAGGGATCGCCACAGGAGACGACGCGCGGGGATGGCCGCAGGCGCTAGCATGACGCACTACGTCGTACGCATCGCTCGGAATGCCGGCCTCGTCGCGCTGTTTGTCTTCGCGGCGATGCTCGGCATCCTGAGCGGTGTGATGTTCGCCTACGCCGGAGATCTGCCGCAGATTTCCGCGCTCGACAACTACGCGCCGAGCACCATCACGCGCCTGTATGCCTCGAACGGCCAGGTCATCGGCGAGTTCGCGACCCAGCGCCGGGTTGTCGTCGGGTACGACGACATCAATCCGGTCCTGCGGCAGGCGATCATCGCCACCGAGGACGCGGACTTCGACCGCCACTTCGGCGTCAATATCTGGCGCATCTTCGCCGCCGGGGTAATCGACATCATCGAGCGGCGGCGGGCGCAAGGCGCGAGCACGCTGACGCAGCAGCTCGCGCGCAACCTGAAGGACCAGTTCGGCCTGACATCGAAAAGCCAGGAGACGACCGCGGAGACCCTTGAGCGGAAGATTCGAGAATGGATTCTGGCGATTCAGATCGAGAAGCGCTACACGAAAAGAGAGATCTTCACGATCTACTGCAACCAGATGTACCTCGGCCACGGCGCCTACGGCGTCGAGGCCGCCTCGCGCCTGTACTTCAACAAGAGCAACAAGGATCTCTCGCTCGAAGAAGCGGCGCTGGTGGCCGGCATCTTTCAGACGCCGGAGCGGCAGAGTCCGTTCGTGGACATGAAGCGCGCCGTGCAGCGCCGGAACGTCGTCCTCCAGCGCATGGCGGACGAGCGGTATCTCACGCAGGCGCAGGCCGACGCGGCCAAGCAGAAGCCGATCGTCACCCGCGGCCAGCCGACGCAGCCGCCGGGCATCGCCCCGTTTTTTGTCGAGGAGGTCCGCAAGCACCTCGAGCGTCAGTACGGGGCGAAGGTCCTGTACGAAAAAGGTCTGTCGGTGACGACGACCCTCGATGCGAAGCTGCAGGAACTGGGAAACCGCGCGCTCGAGCATGGGATGCGAGCCCTCGATAAGCGGCACGGCTACCGGAAGCCGAAACGCAACGTCGTCGCGGAAGGACACACGATTGAGGGGTACAACGACGAGCGCTGGATACGGCCGATTGCGGTCGGCGACGTCGTCCCCACCGTCGTGGTCACCGCTCCGAAGACTGGGGCCGCGCGGCTGCGCATAGGGGCGTATCACGCCGACCTCGCGCGCGACGGCTACATCTGGACCCATCGCACTTCAGCCGCGGATCTGTTCAAGCCGGGCGATCTCATCGAAGTCGCGATCGTCAAGCTGGACGAGGCGGAGAAGGATGCGACGGTCACGCTCGATCAGACGCCGCTTGTCGAGGGCGCGCTCGTCGCTCTCGACAACCGTACGGGTCAGATCAAGGCGATGATCGGCGGCTGGAGCTTCAACCGCAGCAAGTTCAACCGGGCGGTGCAGGCGTACCGGCAGCTCGGATCGACCTTCAAGCCGATCGTGTACACCGCGGCCATCGACCGTGGCTTCACCCCGACATCCATCCTGGTCGACGCGCCGGTCAGCTACTCGGCGGGGAACGGTCAGGTCTACAGTCCGCACAACTACGACCACAAATTCGAAGGGCCCATCACGCTGCGGCACGCGCTCGAAGAGTCGCGCAATATTCCGGCCGTCAAGATGATGGATGCCCTGGGGACGAAAAACGTCCTCGCCCTTGCGAAGCGGTTCGGATTCGACGAGGACTTCGGGCCGTACTTGCCGATTGCGCTCGGCGCCGGCGACGCGACGCTGCTCGAGGTGACGAGCGCCTACACCGTGTTCCCCAATCAGGGCGTCCGGATGAAGCCGTTCGAGGTGCTGCGGGTGCTTGACCGCGATCGCAACCTGCTCGAAGAGAACCGCGCCGAGCCGGTGGACGTCATCCGCGCCGACACCGCGTTCATGATGACAAACCTGTTGCGCGGCGTGTTGGTCCGCGGCACGGCGATAAGAGCCGCGAGCCTGGCCAGCGAGTGGCCGCTGGCCGGAAAGACCGGTACTGTGGACGACAACACCGATGCCTGGTTCATCGGGTTCGATCCCGACATCACCGTCGGCGTGTGGATCGGGAACGACGAAAAGAAATCGCTCGGCTCGCAGGAGCAGGGCGCGCTGGCCGCGCTGCCCATCTGGATGGAATTTATGAAGGCCTACATCGACGGCAGGCCCGACAAGGACGATCCGCCGCAGTTCGAGGCGCCGGGCAACATCGTGTTCGTCAACGTCGACAAAGCCAACGGCGCCGTCCTCTCCGGCGACACGCCGAGCGGGATCAGCGAAGCGTTCATCTCGGGCACGCAGCCGGGCGCGAACAGCTTTCAGCGGTAAGCCTCGCCGTCAATCACGCGGCCGTCTCACACGCGCCAGCGCCGCTGACGCCTCTGGAATCTGCAGGGCGAAGGCCACCGCGAAAAAGACGAACCCGTACGGAATCAGGATCATCATCGCCGCGAGTACCGGATTCGCGGGCGCGATCGCGATCTTGATCGCCCACGCCACTGCGGCGCCCGCCGCCGAGGCCGTCCACAGCTTGAGCACGTAGTCGGCTGGCAATCCGGTCTGGCCGATCCGCGCATTCAGCGTGCGACGAAGCATCAACATCTCGATCCACCCCGCGATCCCCGCCGATGCGGTCAGACCAGCGACGCCCCACCGTTCCGAGATCCCCAGCCAGCGTGGAAGCGGAATCGCGAAGACATACCCGAGCACCGTCGTGAGCGCGACGCGGACGATCGCGAAGCCGAGCGGCGTCCGCGTGTCGCGGAGCGCGTAATAGCTCGACGAGTAGAGTCGGCCGAGCGTCGAGGCCAACAGCCCGACCGCCGACCCGGCCAGGATGCCCCAGACGTACATCGCGTCCACGTGCGCGAAGCGGCCGGTCTGCAGCAGGGCCGCGGCAATGATGTCGCCGAGGGCGAGAAACGCCATCGCCGACGGCACGACAAAGAACGCGATCTGGCGAAGGCCGGCATCGAGCCGCAGCCGCAGCGCTTCAGTCCCCGCGGCATCGGCGGTCACGACACCCGACATGGCCGGCAGCTCCGCCGCCGAGACGGACATGCCGAACAGGCTCACGGGCAAGAGATACAGCGTCTGCGCGTTGGTCAACCCGGCGACCGCCCCGCTCGGCAGCAGGCTCGCGAGCAGTGTGTCGACGTAGGCGCTAAGCTGCACGACGCCGCGGCTGATGAACACCGGGATGAAGTTGCGGACAACGATGCGAACCTCATCGGACGCGACGTCGAACGCGAGCCGCAGCTGCGGAGCAGCGTGCAGCACCGCCGGCAGCTGTACGGCGAACATCAGCGCGCTGCCCCCGACCGACCCCCACGCCAGGATCACGGCGAGTCGTGGCAACGCCGTGTGTCCTCCGAAGACGAGCAGCGTCGCGATCATGGCTGCGTTCCACGCCACCGGCGCGAGATAGGAAATCAGGAAGCGGCGATGACTGTTCAGGACGCCGAGGCACCAGGCGGAAAGGACCAGCAGGCCGGCGCCGGGGAACAGAATCCGGACGACCTCAATCGTGAGCTCGCGCGTGGCGCCGGTGAATCCCGGCGCGATCGCCGCGATCATCAATGGAGTGGCGAATACGCCGACCAGGACCACGGCACTGACGACCAGCGCGAGCAGCGACAGGACCGCGCCCGCCACCTGGTTGGCGTGCCGCCGCTCTCCGCGCGCCACCAGCGTCGCATACACCGGGATGAAGGACGCCGAGAGCGCGCCCTCGCCGAACAGGTTTTGCAGGAAATTCGGGATTCTGAACGCGGCGAAGAAGGCGTCGGCCTCGGGTCCGAGGCCGAAGTAATGGGCGAACACGCGCTGGCGCACCAGCCCCGTGAGGCGGCTGCAGAAAATCCCGACGGCAACCAGGAGCGCCGGCCGGCTGGCGCGCACCGGCCGCGCCGGCACGTCACACATCCTCGTCGGGCGCCGCGTCGCCGAGCGTACCGCTGCTTTTCTTCATCAAATAGCTCTTGATGAAGCTGTCGATGTCGCCGTCGAGCACGCGATTGATGTCGCCAACCTGTTCCTTCGTCCGGTGATCCTTGACGAGCTGGTACGGGTGCAGGACGTAGCTGCGGATCTGATGGCCGAAGGCGATGTCCTTCTTGACGCCGCTGATCTGATCCAGCTTGGCCTGGTTCTCCTTCATCTTCAAGTCGTACAGACGCGACTTGAGCACCTTCATCGCCGAATCGCGGTTGCGATGCTGCGACCGCTCGTTCTGGCACGAGACGACGATGCCGGTCGGGAGATGAGTGATGCGGACGGCCGAATCGGTGACGTTGACGTGCTGCCCGCCCGCGCCGCTGGAGCGATACGTGTCGATCCGGAGATCCTTTTCCTCGACCTGAAGGTCGACGTCCTCCGGCAGCTCGGGCCACACGTAGACGGAGGCAAACGACGTATGGCGCCGGGCTGCCTGGTCGAAGGGCGAGATGCGCACGAGGCGGTGAACGCCGGCCTCGGCCGAGAGCAGGCCGTACGCGTAGTCGCCGTTCACGACGAATGTCGCGCTTTTGAGGCCGGCTTCCTCGCCCGGCTGATAGTCAATCAGCTCGCGCTTGAACCCGCGCCGCTCGGTCCATCGCAGGTACATGCGCAGCAGCATTTCCGCCCAGTCCTGGGACTCGGTCCCGCCCGCGCCGGGATGAATGGTGACGATCGCGGGCTTGCTGTCGTGAGGGCCTCCGAGCATCTTCTTGATCTCGCCGGCCTGCACCTGCTGGTCGAGCGCTTCGAGCGCCTGACTGAACTCGGCGTCCACCGGTTCGCCGGCTTCGGACCATTCGATCAGGACCGCGAGATCGTCACTTTTCTTCTTGAGCGATTCGATCAGATCGCGATCGTGCTCGAGGCCTTTTCGGCGCTGGAGCACCTTCTGGGCCTCGGCCTGATCTTTCCAGAAATCGGGAGCGGCGGCGCGCGCCTCCAGGCGCGTCAGCTCGTCCTGCGGGCGGGCGGCTTCAAAGATAGCTCCGCAGATCGGCAGCGCGTTTGCTGAGATCCGAGTAGCGGCGCATCAACTCGTCAACGGTCGCCATATCGTCAGTCCCCTTCAATTCTTATTGTATTCTGCCGCCGCGCGCCGACCAGCATCAGGAGCGTGACCGCGACCGATGCATACGCGAAGACATCGCCCACGCGCGTGTACACGGTCGACTCCTTCAGGAACCTCACGTTGCCGAGGATGACGGCCGGACGAAAAATCTCCGACTGCGCCAGAATGCGGCCGTATGGATCCACGATGCCGCTGACGCCGGTGTTGGCCGACCGCACCAGGTAGCGGCCGTTTTCGATTGCCCGCATCGACGCCTGCGCGAAATGCTGATAAGGCGCCGACGTCGTCCCGAACCAGGCGTCGTTGGTGATCGTCGTGATCAGCTCGCTCCCGCCGCGCACGAACTGCCGCACCAGATCCGGATAGACGATTTCGTAGCAGATCGACGTGCTGATCCAGTGGCCGCCAACCGGTAGGAGCGTCGCCTCCTCGCCTGGTGCGAAACCCGCGCCGACGGCTTCGACGAGCGGCGCCGCAAAAAACAGCATCCGTTTGAGTGGCACGTACTCGCCGAACGGCACGAGGTGAATCTTGCGGTACACGCCCGCCGTCGTTCCATCGGCACGCACGAGGAACGCTGAGTTGTAGTATCTGTCCGGTACTCGACGGTTGTTGGTCACGCGCCAGTCAATCTGGTCGCTTCCGAGCAGGATCGGGACGCGCGCCTGCCGCGCCAGCGTTCGGACCTGGGCGGCGCCGGCCAGATCCTCCTCGAACATGAAGGGCGTCGACGATTCGGGCCACACGACGAGCTCGGCGCCTGCGGCGATTGCCTGCCGCGTCATCCGCAGATAATCCCGCAAGATCGCCACAGACCGGGCTGTGTCCGTCTTCTCTGCCTGATCGACGTTGCCCTGCACGAGGCCGACCTGCAGCGGCTCGCCCGCGCGCGTCCATTCCGCTCGTGATGCGCGCCAGCTTCCCCACGCGGCGACGACGACCAGGACCAGCGCGACCGTTCCCACAGCCCTGCCGCGATCGCGCAGGGAAGGGGTCGCGACGCACACCGACGCAGCCGCGCTCACGCTCGCGACGAGCGCCGACACGCCGAACACGCCCACGATGCTCGCCAGTTGCGCCACCGGCAGCAGCGTCACCTGGCTGTACCCCAGGAGCACCCAGGGAAATCCGCCGAACAGATGCGTTCGTCCGAGCTCGGTGGCCACCCAGACCAGCGGCGCGGCCATCAACACCCTGGCGCCATAGACAATCAACAGTCGCCGCATGACGACGGCGAACAATGCGGGAAATAGAGCGAGGTACGCGACGAGCAGCGCGTTGACCAGAACGGCGACCCACATCTGCAGGCCGCCGTAGACGACCATCACGTGGGTGATCCAATACAAGGTCCCGGCGAAATACACGATGCCGGTCGTGACCCCGAGGCCGAACGCACGAGCCAGCGATCGGCCCCGCGCAGGCAGCAGCGCGACCAGCAGCGGCGCCAGCGCGATCCAGCCGAATGCGGGGTGGCCGAATTTGGGAAAACTCAGGGCGAGAAGCGCGCCCGCGGCGAGTGCTAGCGGGTAATCCAGGGCTTCAACTGCTCTTCTTTTTGCAGCTTGGCCGCGATGGTCTCGGCCTCGCGGCGCGTCTTGTATCGGCCGATGCGCACGCGATACACCGACGGCGCGCCTGCGGCTGGCGCCAACACATAGGCGGCGTACCCTTTGGCCGACCACCGCTTGGCAACTGACTCGGCCTCACCGCGCTCCTTGAGCGCCGTAATCTGCAGCGTGAAGCCGCTGCCCGCGGGGTCGGCGAGCGCCGCGTCGACAGGAGCTTTTTCCGACGGCGGCGGCGTTTCGCGCGCCGGCTTGGCGGCCGACGGGGCGGCGGCGCGCCCGGGCTTCTCGGGGGCCGGCTTGTCGAGTCTCTCGGGGGCCGGCTTCAGCGTCTCCTGCGGCTGACCGTCTTTCTCGAGACGGCTGAAATAACTCAGCTCGTCGACGGCGGGCGGCGGCGCTGCCGCGGTCGGATCCGATCCGGCCGGCGCGGGCGCCGCTTCCTGCGGCGCGACGACATCGGGCGTGGTGACGGGCGCCGCAGTGTCCACCTCGGCGAGGGTCGCGGCGCGCTCGGTACGGACGCCGCGGCCAACGAAGACACCGCTCAGAAAGATCACGGCCGACCACACGGTCACAACCATGAACAGAAACACCAACTGCTTGCCGTTCAGTTGGATCTCGTGAAACGCGTCGTCTTGAACGTGGTGGGCCAACGCTGGGGATTTTAACACGGTCACCGAACGCCGATTCGGTCGAGCAGCTGTTTCGCGTCGCTCGACGAGGGATCGAGCGCGGCGGCCCGTTCGGCCTCGGTGCGAGCCGCGGCCGTGTCTTTCGCCAGCAGGTACGCTTCACCGAGCGCGACGTGCGCCTGGGCTGTATCGGAGCTCCACAGGGAGATCTTGAAGGCGTCGATGGCGTCGCGCACGCGGTTATTGCGGAGGTGGATGCGGCCCACGAGCAGGTGCGCCTCCGCCTCGTAGGGCGACAGGTAAAGCGCGCGATTCAGCTCGGCGATCGCCTCGCGGTCGCTTTCCTGCTGGAACAGCCGC
The DNA here is from genome assembly GCA_041485905.1 of Vicinamibacteria bacterium. GTDB lineage: Bacteria > Acidobacteriota > Vicinamibacteria > Vicinamibacterales > CAVVIG01 > JAHFUI01. Next base: position 23,022 of record JBGPKK010000009.1, on the reverse strand, counting down.
CGGCCGCGGTCCAGGTAGAACTGCGCCAGCTCACGCTGATCGCTCGTCGCGAGCGCCGCTTCGACCTGTCTCATGTGCGGCAGCTCGACTCCGTCCTTGACGCGCTCGAGCCCCTTGGGCACCGCGTCGGCTACAGGACGCTTCTCCCACTGTTCGAACTTCGACGAGAGCCGGCGCGCCAGTTCCCGCTCGCGCGACGCTTCGGTGGTGCTGCCGCCGGCAGCCAGCGCCGCACTGAGAACGAAATGGGCGTCGCCGTCGGCGGGATTGCGCCGCACGGCTTCACGCAACCAGTAGATGGCCGCTTGTGGATCGCGCGCGAGCCAATACGCGTACCCGAGATTGAAAAAGAAATCAGGATCGTTCGGATCGGCCTCGGCCGCCTTGTTGAAGTAATACGACGGCTGCCCGCTTTGCGACGTGGCGCCGCGCCGGATCTGCACGACGCCGATATTGTTCCATGCGTCCGCGGTCGGCTCCGCATCGGCGATCGCTTTGAAGCCCGCGAACGCCTCATCGTATTTGTCGAGGTTGAGGGACGAGAGCGCGGCGAGAAACCTGGCGCGACGCGACCACGGCGAATCGGCAGCCACGGGAACGACCGCCGCGAGCGCCCTGGCATGATCGCCTTGTTCGGCGTAGAGGTCCCACAGAGCCAGGCGGGCACGGTCGAACGTCGGCGCCGCCGCCAACGCCGCGTTGAGATAGTTGATGGCGGTCGCCGGGATTTCCGCGAGCAGTCCCTTGACGTAGTTCTCGAACGCAGCGAGCGGCGGATGCTGCCGCTCCACCTCCTCGGTGGATCGGGCGGACGGCGCGATCTGGCGCGCGACCCGCTCGAAGGTTGCGAACATGTGCGGCATCGGGCCCCGCTCGATCACATCGTGGCTGATGCGGGCCGCCTCGATCGCGATCACGCGCGCATGCACGACGAGCGCCTCGCCTTCGAGCTGCAGGGTGCCCGTGACCACCTCCGACGCCCCGACGAGCTGACCGATCCGGATGATCGTCGCATCGCTCAGGCTCGCCATGCCCGGCACCTGCAGCCGTTCGAACGCCTGGCGCCGCTCCTCGCGCGTGATGGCCGCTCGGCCGAGCGCGTTGAGATCGTCGGCCAACACGACAGCCGACCCTTCGCCGAGCCAGAAGATGGACGCATCGCGCCTCGGGTTGTCGAAGGGCATGACCAGGATGCGGGCCGGTGCCGGTACCTGCGCGGCGAGCTGCACGCTTGGGCCGAGTCCGACCAGGATCAGCGCGATGCCCGCCAGACACAATAGTCGAAAGTCGACGGTCGACTGTCGACCGTCGACCGGCGACTGACGACTGTCGACCGTCGACTGATCCGCCACGGTCTCGGTCTGCCGGCCGTTGACCAGCGCCACTTTCAGCAGGCAGGTCGCTTCGCCGGTTCCGCGGCAGGCGACCACTTCGGTCCGCGCGCGTACGTTGAACAGCAGCAGCAGCCGCGTGAACACCGCGGCATAGAAGCCACAGAGCGGCTGCGGCACACGCTCGCGAACCGTGCAGAAGATCGACGCCCGCACGTCCACGCTCGCCGTCCCTTGACGCAGCCGCGAAATCGCGCGGCTGCCGCGATAGCTGCTGCGCACGACCTGCCGTGCGAGCCGCAGGACCAGCCGGCGACGCAGCCATTCCGGCATCGCTGTCAGCACGCTCCGTCGAAGCGGCGGCATCGACTGCACGGTCCATTCGGCCGCGTATTCGCCGGCGCGCGTGGTGATGATCTGGTACGCCTCGCCCTCCTGCCGCAGGAAACTGAGGACTGCGTACAGCGGCGCCAGGCCGATCGTGCCTTCGCGCAGACCTTCCGCGCTCAACCAGTTTTCGTAGAACCCGAGCCTGGTGGGCAGAATGTCGGCGATGCCCTGATGCAGGCTCGCCACGAGCACGCGTCCGATGCCAGCTTCACGCATGGGTCAGTGTAGAATCGCTCGGCGATGTGGAGCGCGGCCATTCTCGCCGGCGGGTCGGCCGTCCGCTTCGGCGGACGCGACAAGAGCGCGTTGGTGGTCGAGGGGCGCTCGATACTCGAGCGGCAGCTGTCGGAACTGACGACGCTGACCACCGACATTCTGATCGTTGGCCGCCACGGGCCGCTGGACCGACCGGCCGCTGTCCGCGTGGTAGCCGACCGCGTGCCTGGCGGCGGACCGCTCGGCGGTCTGCACGCCGCGCTCGCTGAATCCCTCGGCGATGCGACCATCGTCATCGCGTGTGATATGCCATATGTGTCGGCCTCTTTGCTCGGTCATTTGCTGGCGTTGACCCGCGATGCCGATGCCGTCGTGCCTCGCACCGCGCGCGGGTATCATCCGTTGTGCGCGGCGTACACGCGCGCGTGTCTCGCGCCGGCTGCGGCGCGGCTGGCCAATGGGCGATTGAAGATGATCGACCTCTTCGAAGACGTCCGTGTACGAGTGGTCACTGCAGAAGAAATCGCCGCCTTCGGTCACTCCAACCGGTTACTCGCCAACGTGAACACACCGGCCGAGTACGGCGACCTCGAGGCGTTTCAAGGTCACGAACTGTAATCGTATCACGAGTTTACCGCCGACAGTGCCGTGCGGTCGCGCAACCCGTACATGATCCTCGCCGTTCAACGTCTCATCCACGACGAAATGGTCCGCGCCATCCAGCGCCTGTACGGACTTTCCGGCGTCCCGCCCTTCGCGGTCGAGGTCCCGCCGACGCGCGCGCTGGGCGACCTCGCCGTGACCGTCGCGTTTCAACTGGCCCGTCCGCTGCGGAAAGCGCCGAAGGCGATCGCGCAGGAGATTGCGGCGGGTGTCGGATCGCTGCCCGGCGTCGCGCGCCTCGTCGCGGCGCCCAACGGCTACCTGAACGTGTACCTGGAGCGTCCGAGCTTTCTCATCTCACGGCTGCGCCATCAGATCGCGCCGACACCGTCGGCATCCGGAAAAACGATCGTCGAACACACGGCGATCAATCCCAACAAGGCCGCGCATATCGGACACCTGCGCAATGCCGCGCTGGGCGACACGCTCGGCCGGGTGCTGCGGTTTGGCGGCGTGCCGGTCGAGGTACAGAACTACATCGACGATCTCGGCGTGCAGGTCGCCGACATCGTGGTCGGCTTTCGGGAGATCGAGAAATGCTCGCTCGATCAGATTCGCGACATCGCGGACACGACGCGGTTCGATTACTACTGCTGGGACCTGTACGCGAAGGTCACCGAGTGGTACGACCAGGATCGCGAGCGGCTGGGGGTGCGGACGGCGACATTGCACGAGCTGGAGCAGGGCGGACACGACACCGCCGCCGCCGCCGCGTTGATCGTCGATCGCATCGTTCGTGCGCATCTGAAGACGATGGGCCGTCTGGGCATCGGCTACGACTTGCTGACCTACGAAGGCGACATCCTGCGACTGCAGTTCTGGGCGCGCGCGTTCGAGATTCTGAAAGCCAGCGGTGCTGTGTTCCTGCAGACCGAAGGCCGGCTCGCGGGTTGCTGGGTCATGCGCATCGAAGATGCGGGTAAAGAAGAGGCCGGAAAAGAAGATGGCGCAGAGGCCGACTCGCCCACCGGCGAGGACGCCGAGGAGTCTGAGGCGCGCGAGAAGGTCATCGTCAGGTCTAACGGCGTCGTCACCTACGTCGGCAAAGATCTCGCGAATCAGTTCTGGAAGTTTGGTCTTCTGGGTCGCGACTTCAATTACCGCCTGTTCGGGCAGCAGGATGGCGGCCGGCCGTTGTGGTCCACCACCTCGGGCGGGGGCGAACCGGGGGCGCCGCCGTTCGGCCGCGCGACACGCATCTACAACGTCATCGATTCGCGCCAGATGTATCTGCAGGCGCTGCTCAGCCAGGCGCTCAGGACCCTGGGACATCCCCGGGAGGCGGAGAACTCGATTCATTTTTCCTATGAAATGGTGGCGCTTTCGCACGCGACCGCGCGCGAGCTCGGCTACCCGCCCGCAGAGGGAGACGAGGCGACGAAGCCGTTCGTCGAAGTGTCTGGACGTAAAGGCCTGGGCGTGAAGATCGACGATCTGCTCGACCTGCTCATCGAGAAAGCGTCCAGCGAAGTGGCCAAACGAAATCCCGCATTATCGGACGATGACCGCGGACGGACGGCGTCGCAAATCGCGGTCGCCGCAATCCGATATTTCATGCTGAAGTACTCGCGCGGCAAGCTGATCGTCTTCGACATCGAAGAAGCGCTCAGCTTCGAAGGCGAGAGCGGGCCCTACCTGCAGTACGCGGTCGTGCGCGCCAACAACATCTTCCACAAGCTGCAGGAACGTGAAGGGCTGGCGGAGGTTGACGTCATCGACGGACTGGATGGCACGCCGGCCGATGAGATAATCGACGATCAAGAGCACGTCCTGTGGGGACTCGTGTTCGAGGCCTCGCGCCTCGACGACATCGTCGAACAGGTGGTCCGATCGCTCGAGTTCTCGGTGCTGGCGAAGTACGCCTTCGGACTCTCCCAACTGTTCAACGCCTTCTACCATCGGTATCCGATCCTCAACGAGGAACGGTCCGATCGGAAGCGGTGGCGGGCCGCTGGCGTGGCCTACGTCCGCGCCCAGCTTACGCGCGCGCTCGATCTCATGGGGATTGAGGTTCCGTCGAGGATGTAGCTGAAGAGGCCCGACATGCCAGTCATTGGTATTACACACTGCCGAAAGCTCGAGGACTACAGGCAAGCGATCCTGCACGTCGGCGGTGAGGTGCGCATTCTCGAACCCTCAACGGATATCGAGGAAGCGTTGGCGGGCGTCGACGGTGTGCTGCTGAGCGGCGGCGAAGACGTCGATCCCGGCCGATACGGCGAACCCGTCCATCCAACTGTTGTTGACGTCGAGGCCGCGCGCGACAAGTTCGAGATCGCACTGGTCCAGGCGGCACGAAGGCGTCAGCTTCCGGTTCTGGCCATCTGCCGCGGGGTGCAGGTCCTGAACGTGGCATACGGCGGCACGCTCGTCCAGGACATCCCCTCACAACTCTCCGGCGCGCTCGAGCATCGGCTGGCGGCGCCGCCGCACGAGGCCTACGAGCTCGCACACGAAATATGGATTGAGAAGGACACGATCCTCGGTCGGTTGATGAGCGATCGATTGATCGATGCCGATGCCTGCGACGTGAACAGTCGTCATCATCAGGCCGTCAAGCAGGTCGCGACCGGGTTTCAGGTCTCGGCAACGGCGCCCGACGGAGTCATCGAAGCCATCGAAGATCCCGCCGCGGCGTTCTGTGTGGGCGTCCAGTGGCATCCAGAAAACTTCTGGCGCACCGGTGAGTTCAGGCCGTTGTTCGAAGGATTCGTGAAGGCGAGCGCCGCGGCTCCCGTGCGAGGTCGCGGCTGACCAAGCCTTATCGTCCGGCAGCTCCGACCCCAACCATCTCGTACACGAGCGCGCGGAAGGAACCCGGAATGGCTTTCGGCCGTCCCTGCTGGCCGGGCGTTGGCGCCTCGAAGTCGGAGACGACCAGCACCTGCGCGAGCACTTTGCCATTGGTGGCATCGACCATGACCATCAGCTTGTTGCGGCACCAGACGAACAGGCGCTGGTGTTGGAGATCGATCGCCAGTCCTGACTGATTTTGTCCCGGCTCGATCGACCAGGTGTCGGTCAGCTTGTTGCTCGCCGTGTCAATCACGGCCACCGCGTTCTTGTCCTGGAGATTCACGTACACCCTGCAGGGCTTCGCATCAACGACAGTCGCCTGCGGCGTACCGCCAAGCGGGAATTGTGCGACGATGGCGCCACTCTTCGCGTCGAAGGCCGTCGCCGTCTTGCCGGCCTTGGCAAAGGGATAGACGACGTGATGGGTCGGGTCGTACGCGATCGTGTCAGGATCGGCGCCGGTCGAGACCTTCTGAATCGTCTTGAGTGTGGCGAGATCCACGATGCTGACCGTGTTGTCCCCGCCATTGGCGACGAACCCACGCCTGAGATCGGATGCGAGGGTCAACCCGTGGACACCAGGAGTGTCGGTAATTTCACCGGCGATCTTGTCCTGCCGGGTGTCGATGACCACGATCCGATTCCCGTGAGACACGAACAGGCGGTGGGCCGCGGGATCGACCGACAGGTAGTCCCAACCGCCTGCCCCTCCGATCGCGATCTCTTTTACGAACCGATACGGTCCGTCCTGCGCCTCGGCCAGGAGGCAAGGCATGCACAGAGCGACCACGAGCGCTGCGGTGATGCGTCTCATTGCGGACTCCTGTTGCTAAATGGTCGCGTTTGCGCGACGAGAAGACCACTGCGATGCTCGCCGGCGTGCGCGTGGCCGCGCGCGTTCACCCGCAGGCGGCGAATGCCTCGGCGATGGAGGCGGGCTACGCCGCCTACCGAGACTATTACCATTTTTGAGACTCATGATGGATTGCCGTATCGCAACCCGTGAAACTAGGGGCAGTTTCACAGAACCTGCGTCTTCAACACGACACGACGATGGTAGGATCCTCGGCGAGCGCTGACCGTCCGCTGCACCAACCAGATCGTCTCGCGATCCAAGAGTCACGCCCGGGTGTAACGACTTGTCGTGCCTCGAAAAAGACTCCCTCTCAGGAGTCTGACTGAGGTCGTCGGCACGATGACGAGAATGCCCGCCCAGCTCGGCCCAATCCTGACACCCCACGGCCGGTTGCTCCTCGCGCAGGTGGACGATACGCCGGCGTTGCCTTCCGATCTGTTACACAGGCTCGAGGAGTCTTTTGCCCGCGGCTCCGGTCACGGACTCCTGCAGCTCGGTGCGGGAGAGGTAGGCACTGCCCTGCCGCCCGTGTTCGGCTACTGGCGCGAATTCGCCGCGCGCTACGTGACGGCGATCTGCACGCTGCCAGACGTCGACGATCGCGGAGAGCCGGCGCACGCACCATCGCCTTCGCACGAGGATCTCGAATCGCTCGCGTTGGCGGCGCCGCCGATGACCGGCGCAGAATATCTGACGGCCTCCGTCCTTCAGACGCTCTGGCGCGCGCTGGACGAGGCGTTTCGCTCCGATCTTGCCGAGTCCAGGACGTCGGTTCAAGACTTCCTCTCGAGCAAGAGCCCCGCCTGGCACCTGGTCGGGCGCGTTCACTTCAACCTCGCCGAGAACAAGAAGGATGATGACGCGCCATTCGCGTTCCTGGCGACGTATACGACGCGGCTGTCGGCGCACGCGAAGGCCCAGCACCTGCCGCTTGGCCAGGCCCTGCGCGAGTACGCGGGCGCGGCCAACAGGACGCGGCTCCTGTCGTTGCTCCTGCCGGTTCAGCGCGCGGCCGAACGGTGCGCCTGGCTGAAGACGATGGTCGATGGGGGCGAGGTCTATCACCCGCTGCGCTGGTCGCCTGCGGAGGCGTTTCAGCTGCTGACGGATCTCCCCCTCCTCGAATCCGCGGGCATCGTCGTCCGCGTGCCTGGCACGTGGCGAGCGAATCGTCCGCCGCGGCCACAGGTCAGCGCGACGGTTGGCGGTAAGACGCCGTCTCGACTCGGCGCGGACGCGCTGCTCGATTTCCAGATGGAGGTCACGCTCGACGGCGAGCGTTTGACTGCCGCCGAAATCAAGAAGCTGCTCGCGAGCTCTGATGGTCTTCATCTTGTCCGCGGCCGCTGGGTAGAGGTCAATCGAGACAAGCTCGCCCGAATGCTCGACGAGTTTCGAGCGGTTGAGCGAGCGGCGGCGGACGGAGGACTCAGCTTCGCCGATGCGATGCGCCTCCTCGCTGGCGCCAACGTCACGGGCGACCGAGCGGTGGACGCGGCTCCCGACTGGTCGCGCATCGTCGCCGGTCCATGGCTGGCGAACACCCTCGACGGACTGCGTCGCCCTGACGCGCTCGCGCGGGTCGAGCCAGGAGATGATCTCAAGACGAAGCTGCGCCCCTACCAGCAGGTGGGCGTGCGCTGGCTCCATCTCCTCTCCACGCTGGGTCTCGGCGCATGCCTGGCCGACGACATGGGCCTGGGCAAGACGATGCAGGTATTGGCGCTGATGCTGGTGAGGCGACGGCAAGCACGGCAACGATCGAACGCAGAAACCGCAGAGCACGCAGAAATCAATACGGGGAGCCGGACGAGCCTGCTCGTCGCGCCCGCGTCACTGCTTGCGAACTGGGCGTCGGAGATCGCACGGTTCGCGCCGAGTCTGAGGACGCTCGTGGCGCATCCATCGGCAATGGTTGCCGCCGATCTACAGGCGCTCGATCAAGAACGAGTCGCGGACGTAGATCTCGTCATCACGAGTTACGGATCGCTCCTGCGAATCCCCGGGCTGGCGAAGATCCCGTTTCATCTCGTGGTGCTGGACGAAGCGCAGGCCATCAAGAATCCCGGCGCCAGGCAGACTCGGGCCGCGAAACAGCTCGACGCGCATGCACGGATTGCGCTCACCGGCACGCCGGTCGAGAATCGGCTCGGGGACCTGTGGTCGATCTTCGATTTCATCAACCCCGGCCTGCTCGGCTCCGGCAAGCAGTTTTCGAGTTTCATCAAGCGTCTCGCGGCCCGACCGCAGAATCCGTACGCGCCGCTGCGCGAGCTGGTGCGTCCGTACATCCTCAGGCGCCTGAAGACGGACAAGACCGTCATCGCCGACCTGCCGGACAAGACCGAGGTGAAGGCGTACTGCCACCTGACCCGCACGCAGGCGGCGCTTTACCAACAGGCCGTGAAGGAGCTGGCCACCGAACTGGACACGAAGCTTCGAGACGCGGACGACATCAGGCGGCGCGGCGTCGTGCTGGCCTTTCTGATGCGCTTCAAGCAGATCTGCAATCACCCGTCGCAGTGGCTCGGCGACGAAGCGTGGGCCGAGGAGGACAGCGGGAAGCTGTCGCGCCTGCGCGAGATCGCCGCCGTGATTGCCGCGAAGCAGGAGAAGGTGCTCGTCTTCACGCAGTTCCGCGAGGTGACCGCTCCCCTGGCTGCGTTCCTCGGATCCGTGTTCGGGCGGCCCGGACTGGTCCTGCACGGTGGGACCGACGTCAAGAAGCGCCAGGCGCTGGTGCGGCAGTTTCAAGAGGACGAGGCCGTGGGGTTCTTCGTCCTCTCGCTCAAGGCCGGCGGCACCGGCCTCAACCTCACCGCCGCGTCGCACGTGATTCATTTCGACCGCTGGTGGAATCCCGCCGTGGAGAATCAGGCCACGGATCGCGCGTTCCGCATCGGTCAGACGAAGAATGTGCTCGTGCACAAGTTCTTGTGTCGCGGGACGGTCGAGGAGAAAATCGACCAGCTCATCGACTCGAAGCGGCAGCTTTCAGAGGATTTGCTTGGAGACGGCGCCGAGCTGCTACTAACCGAGATGACGAACGAGGAGCTCCTGAAGCTCGTCGCGCTCGACATTCACGCCGCGACACAGGACTAACTCATGGCCTACTACGACTACTACGACTGGAAACCTTACGTGCCTGTCGCCGCTCGTCGCGCTCAGGCGGCGCGCGCCGTGGCGAAGCTCGCGAAGAAGGGGCAGCGGACGTCGCCGGTCGTGATCGACGGACGCAAGATCGCCAAGACGTTTTGGGGCGAGGCGTGGTGCGACAACCTCGAGCGCTACAGCGACTTCGAAAACCGGCTGCCACGCGGCCGGAGCTACGTCCGCAACGGATCGGTCGTGGATCTGCAGATTGCGCCCGGCGCCGTGACGGCGATGGTGAGCGGCTCAGACCTCTATCGGATCGAGGTGAAGGTGGCGGCCGTCCCGAAGGCCCGCTGGAGCGCCGTCTGCAGGGACTGCGCGGGCGCCATCGACTCGCTCGTCGAGCTGTTGCAGGGACGATTCTCCCAGGGCGTGATGACACGCATCTGTCAGGAAAAGACCGGCCTCTTTCCATCGCCGGCGGAGATCGAATTCACGTGCAGTTGTCCCGACTGGGCCTCGATGTGCAAGCACGTGGCGGCGGTGCTCTACGGCATCGGCGCGCGGCTGGACGAAAAGCCAGAGCTCCTGTTCGCGCTGCGCAAGGTCGACCAGCAGGATCTCATCACTCGAGCGGGCAAAGGGTTGGCGCGGACGGGAACAGGACCGAAGGCCGGGAAGGTCCTCGACACCGGTGACCTGGCGGAGATGTTCGGGATCGAGATGGCGCAGGTCGCGAAGCCGCGGGCGGCGGCGGTTCGCAGGAAGCGAGCGTTGCGCACGGAACCGGTCGCTCCCTCTCAGCCGGCGTCGCCTACGCCGGCGAAGTCGGCGGCGAAGCGGGCCGCAATCAGCAAGCGGATGAAGGAGCATAGGCGTGCCAGGCGGAGCCGTCAGGACAAGACGCCGCGCTGAGGCGGAGGACGTGGGCGGCTTCCCCACTAACTCGTCCGCGGTAGGAACTCCCGCAGCCGAGTGTGTTCAATCAGCCGATCCAGCGTGGCAAGCGTGAACACCTTGCCATGGGTCGCGAGCAGAATCTTGCGCATGTCCTCGCGGCGCACACGAAAGCCTCGACCATCGACGCATGCGATGAGCTCGAACGCGGCCTGACCTCTGCGCTCGCGGTTGTCTCGCATGGTCGCAAGATTCAGGACCCGGCTGACCTTGTCGCGCGCCGTGCCATCGTCGCCGGTGATCTTGGCCTCGATGATGGCCGCTGGCGCGAGCTCGGTAGGTACGAAGAAGTCCGGCGCCTGTTCGAAGCCCGGCACCCGTTCTGCCCGCTTGGTCTTCCGAAACGTGATCCGAGCCACGGCCAGCCTCTCCTCGATGGCACTCTCCATGACGTCGCCGACCAGCTCGGACACGGCATCTCGATGGCTCGCGAACGGCCTGCCGAGACGGCGGCATTTCCGGCATTGTGTGCGATAGAGGTTACCGATTGATTCGTCAACGCTCGCAGCGACACTCTCGGCGGCTGATCGAAATGCTTCTCGGTCAATCCCGACGAGCCCTTGCCTCACGATCCAGTGCGCCATCGGGTTGATGTCCGAGCCGATGACGCTTAATCCAAGTCGATTCGCCTCAAACACGGTCGTGCCGCCGCCCATGAATGGATCGGCAATCACGCCGCGCAATTCGTGCGCCCGCCAGTACGCAGACGTCAAGGCTTCGTCGCCGTTGAACTCCGACAGCAAGAGATTGCGGAACAGCGTTCCAGGTCGGCGGGCAAACCACTTATGGATGCCGATCAGCGGGCGGTAATTCTGCTGGATCTGTTTCTCGCGCAGTGCGAGAGCAGCCGCGAATGCCGGATCGAAATTCGTCTCGATGCTCAATGAACGTCCACCATGGCGATGCGTGGACCGTGATAGTAGCACGGTGGTTAGGCGCCATCGTCGATCGGCACTGACTCGAACGTCGCGACGAGGTACTGCGCTCGACAGGGCGCACACGATCCAACGCCATCGCAGCTACAGCCGTACTCAGCAAGCTCCAACACGAGGCCAAGCAGATCTGGCGTCGCGGCGATTGCGGGCGCGTTGCGTGGAGAGGCGATTGTCGCGATGAACACGCGTCCATCGTGCGTCCATATCTCGCAGTCGTCGTGATCCGAAGGGCGCCACGGTCCAGGCGTCAGCATCATGTCCCGCTCCAGTCATTGCAGAACCTGCCACGTGTCTAGTCCGGATCGTTGCAATTCTTGCTAGATCTCAGGAACTCAGGTGCGTTTCGGTTTACAGCGAGCAAGCTGCGTGCCCGGCCGGATCTGGGAAGGCGCCAGACGTCAAGAAACACAAGGCGCTGGTGCGCCAATTCCAACAGCTCTTGTGCCGCGGGACGGTCGCGGAGAAGATCGAGCGGCCAGCGCGATGACAGTCCATTCCAAGGCGCCCGTTCCGCCCACGGAGAAGCGTGCGTTCCGGCGCTTTTTCTCGAATCTCGGCCCGGGCCTCATTACCGGCGCGGCAGACGACGACCCCTCTGGCATCTCGACCTATTCAGTGGCAGGAGCCGCTTTCGGGTACCTGCCGCTATGGACCGCCCTGTTTTCGTTCCCGCTCATGGCAGCGGTGCAGCTGATGTGCGCCCGCCTGGGGCTCGTGACGGGTCTCGGCCTCGCCGGCGTGATCCGCAGGCGCTATCCGCCGTGGGTGCTCTGGGGCGCGTGCATCCTCCTGGTGGTCGCGAACGTGATTAACATCGCCGCCGATCTGGGCGGCATGGCGGAGGCCACCATGATGGTGATCGGCGCGCCGGTCGCGCTGATGGTGCCCGTGTACGGCGTGGTGATCGTGTCGCTGCTGCTGTGGTCGTCCTACCGCACGATCGCGCGGGTGTTCAAGTGGTTGACGCTCGTGCTCCTCGCCTACGTCGTCACGGCATTCGTTTCCCGCGTCGACTGGCGGCTTGCGCTGCAGGCGACGCTCATTCCCCACATGGAATGGTCCCGCGCGTTCTTCGCAGTCCTCGTGGCGATACTTGGCACGACGATCTCTCCGTACTTGTTTTTCTGGCAGGCGGCGCAGGAAGTGGAAGAAGAGCGTGCCATGGGCCGCAATCTGGCGCACCGCCGAGGCGCGACTCGCGCGGAGCTCAACGCGTGCCGTACGGACGTGATCACGGGCATGTTCGCGTCGAACGCGATCATGTACTTCATCATCATGACGACAGCGGCCACGCTGCACGCACACGGCAAGGTGAACATCGCCACCGCGCATGAGGCGGCTGAAGCCTTGCGTCCGCTGGCCGGCGCCGGCGCCTACTGGCTGTTTACGTTAGGCCTGATTGGCACCGGGATGCTCGCGGTCCCCGTCCTCGCCGGATCGTGTGCGTACGCGATTGCCGAGGCGGCGGCCTGGCGCGGATCTCTGAATCGCCGGCCGGGCCGGGCCAAGAAGTTCTACATCGTGCTCGGCGTGGCGATGGTGCTCGGCATTGCGTTGAACTACGCGGGGTTGAATGCGATCAAGCTCCTGTTCACCACAGCGGTCATTAACGGCGTGCTCGCTCCTCCTCTGATTCTGATCGTCCTGTTGCTGACCCGCGATCGAACGGTGATGGGCAATGCAGTCAATTCGAGACTCGTCGGCTTCCTTGGATGGCTGACCTTCGTCGTCATGGTGATCGCCGCACTCGGACTCTGCTTCGCTTCCTGACCCTGGAACTCGGCTCGAAAAGGGGCCGCACCACTTCTTCTCCGGTGATCTCGAGAACGATGGGTGCGGCCCCTTTTCGTGTCCTCACATTTGAAAGACCACGACCGTCTCCACATGCGGTGTGTTGGGGAACAAATCGAAGGCGTGGACGTGGGCGATCTGATATCCCGCATCGACGAGCCGCCTCGCGTCGCGCGCGAGCGTGGCGACGTCGCACGATACATACACCACGCGGCGCGCCGCCAGCCGCACGAGACCCTCGAGCACCTCGCGCGACATGCCTGTGCGCGGCGGATCGACGATCACCACCTCCGTCCCACGCCGGGCAGACCCGAGGAAGGCTTCGACCGGCTGATGAATCGGCGTCACCCCGCCGGATTCGATCGCGTTGACGGCGAGATCTTCCGACGCCACCCGGTCGCCCTCAACTGCTGTGACATCGGCGCCGCGCAGCCGGGCCGCCGCGATCGAGAATAGTCCGCCCCCCGCATACAAATCGATCACCTTGGAGTGCTGCGGGACTTGATCGCTCACGTGGGCAACGAGGGCCCCCAGAAGAAATCTGTTGCCTTGGAAAAACGCCAGAACGTGGCGGCGGATCGTCACGGTCTGCTGCTCGTCGAGCACGAGCCGGTCCGCGACGAACGCGCTGCCGGCGAACACGCGGAAGCCGCCGGGAGCCGATCCGATGAGTCCGGTGAGACCGTCTGTCAGAGATATTAGATCGCGCGGCAGAGCTGCGCTTCCCGGCAACGTCTCGAGGAGCACCACGCGCTCTGACCCTTCGCGGTTCTCTGCAATGTCAATCTCCCGTACGGTGTGTTCAGGCAGCCGGGCAAGCGCCGCTTCGAGCTGATCGAGCACGTCGCAGGCGGCCGGCAGCAGCTGTCTCGTGGCGCGGGCGTCGCACACTTCGTGCGTGCCTTCGCGAAAGAAACCGATCCGGCGGCCCCGGACGTGAAGCCGCGCGCGCATGCGGTACCACTTGGGCGGAGAGGCGAAGACCGCCACCGGTGCCGGCAGCGGCAGACGACCGATTCTGGAGAATGCATCGGCGATGACGAGCGATTTGATCTGAAGCTGCCGTTCGTACTCGATGTGCGCGTACAGGCAGCCACCGCACAGAGGATCCGTGAAGGGCACCGAGCGATCGGAGGAGGGCTCCTCGATCGTCACCGTGTCGGCGTAACAGACGCCCTTCCCCACCCGATCGATGCGGATGGTTACGCGCTCCCCGGGGATCGCGCCGCTGACGAGCACGACCTGGCCGTCGACGCGCGCGATCATCTGTCCGCCGACCGCCGGCTTCTCGATGGTCACCGCGAGCGTCTGGCCTGGTGTTAGCATGGGCAACGTTAAACGTTAAACGTTAAACGTTAAACGCAAACGAGACGGGACGCGCCGCTGGCCATATACGTTTTGCGTTTTCCGTTCTCCGTTGTCATTGAAACACAACCACCGGAAGCCCGAATCGCTCGCGCACCAGCCGATCGAAGACGGCCTCCCGGGCACGCGTGAAGGCGTCTCCGGCCATGCGATCGCGGAATCCTGCGAGCTCTTCGTCCGCTTCGTGAAGGATGGCGCGCCGCGATTGCTCGTCGAGCACCGCACGCGCGGCCTGAAGAATCTCGGCGTCGAGTGCGGCCAACCGCGCGATCAATGCCGCGCGGGCCGCGCCGCGCAGGCCGCCGGCGGCGCCGCGCGCGACGTCCAGCTCGCGCGCCGCGGCATCGATCAATCGGTCGAAATCCTCGCCGATACGTCCGTTCGCGCGGGCGGACGTGAGCCGCATGATCACCCGCTCGAGATGGGCGGGCAGCGACGACGCCGGGCGCACGCGAGTGTCGCCCGCCGAATCGTCTTCCCCCGCCCCGCTCGCAGCCGCCGGAAGACCCACGGCTCGACGCCACTCGTCGAACGCATCCAGCACGTCGGCTTCGCAGAAATCGATTTTGATCGGGCGGCGGCGCGGGCCCTTCCGATAGTACCGCTCGAAGCAGCGGTCGATCCCAGTGAAGGCGACCTTGATGGGAATGCCCTGCGCGGCCCAGTTCGACACGAGCTCGAACGAGGGCCCCACCACTCGTATCAGGTGGCCTTCGTTCTTCTGACACAAGTAGGTTTCGATGTCGCGACAGTAATCTGGAGTCTGCAACTGTGAGATCGCGTTCCCGGCGTCAGCGGTTTCGTTCCCAAATGATCCGCAGACCATGGAGCGTGATGTCCGGTTCGACGAAGTCGAACACCGACGTCTCCGGCACGATCAGCGGGGCCAGCCCTCCGGTCGCGATCGCGGTGACGCGCCCGCCCAGCTCGTCGGTGATGCGCCGCATCAGGCCCTCCACCATGCTGAGGTAGCCATAGAACAGGCCGGATTCAATCGCGCCGATGGTCGTGCGTCCCACAACGGTGTCGGGCTTGCGGACGTCGACGCGCGGCAGCCGCGCGGCCCGCTGAAACAACGCGTCCGCAGAAATCTGGGGACCGGGACAGATGACGCCGCCAAGGTACTCGCCCTTCGCGGTGACCACGTCGAAGGTCGTCGCGGTCCCGAGATCGGCGATTACGAGCGGCAACCCGCGCGTGCGGCCGTACTGCTCGTACGCCGCGATGCTGTTGGCAATCCGGTCGGCGCCCACTTCGGCCGGCCGCTCGTACAAGATCGGCATGCCGGCGTTGGTGGTCGGGTCGACGACCAGCGGATCGCGACCGAAGTACTGCTTCACCATGCCGCGCATGATCGGGGTCAGCGGTGGCACGACCGACGCCATGGCGACGGCATCGATACGGTCAAGTGCGATCCCGTCGTGGCCCAGCAGGCCGACGACCATCAGACCGACTTCATCGGCGGTCCGCTCGCGCAGCGTGAGCAACCGCCAGCTCCGCACGATCGTCGTGTTGTCGAACACGCCGAGCACGATGTTGGTGTTGCCGACGTCAATCGCTAGAAGCATAGAGACCGTTTAACACAACGGACACAACGGACACGAAGGAGACAACCTGAGTGCTACACCCAGATCACTTCCCCACCGACGATCCGTTCGATCCGATCGTTCACCCGAACCAGCAGCGCCCCGTGGTCATCGATCCCCGCCGTCACACCGCTGTGCGACCCTGAGGGCGTCTTCCAGGTGACGTGCGCGCCGCGGCTTCCTGGCGCTCTGTTCCGCCAGCCGTCGAGGATAGCATCGAACCGGCCCGCAAGCAGGTCACGGTACCGTTGAGAGATGGCGGCGAGCGTTTCCGCACACAACGCCGCCCGGTCGATCGGCCGGCCCAGTTCTGTTTCGAGTGACGTGGCGCGATCGCCGAGCTCCGGCGGGTACGCGCTCGATCCGACGTTGATTCCATATCCGAGGACGACGCTGCCTGGATCGCTCGATGCAGATTCGGCGAGGATCCCCGAGAGCTTGCGGCGGCCGACGAATAAATCGTTCGGCCACTTGATGTCCACGCGAAGCGCCGTGGCTGCTTCAATGCCTTCCGCCAGCGCCAGGCCCGCGGCGAGCGTCAGCAGTCCGGTGGCCCGGTGCGGCTCGCTTCGCGCCCTGGACGGCCTGAGCACGATCGACACATATAGTCCGCTGCCTGCTGGTGAGAACCACGTCCGCCCGTGGCGCCCTCGTCCCGTTGTTTGCTGGTCGGCGATGACGACGGCGCCTTCCGCATCGGCGCTCGACGCCAGCGCAAGCGCGACGTCGTTTGTCGACCCGGTCCGGTTGAAGAAGAGCACGCGATCGCCGAGCGGCCGCAATCGGTCGCGTCGAGCGGCGAGGGCTTCGGCAAACTCTGGCGGCAACGAATCGCTCGGCGACATCATCGAAAACTGAAAACTCAAAACTCAGAACTGAAAAGGACAGAGATGTTGAGGCACATAGTCCTTTCGAGTTCTAAGTTTTAACCTTAAAGTTTCAAAGCGGCTCGATCTCAAAGCTGATGTCGATGGCCGGCGCGGAATGGGTGAGCGCACCGGCCGAGACGTAGTCCGCGCCCGACGCCGCCAGCTCCGGCATCCGCTCGAGCGTCACGCCGCCCGAGATCTCCACCTTCGCCCGGCCGCGCGCGCGCCTGACGGCTTCGCGAATGTCGTCGAGCGGCATGTTGTCGACGAGCACGATCTCCACGCCCGCGGCGAGCGCCTCGTCCAGCTGTCGCATGTCCTGCGCTTCAATTTCGACGGGAAGACCGGGCTGGCGCTCGCGCACGCGCGCGATCGCCTCTCGAACGCCTCCGGTCAGCCGGATGTGGTTGTCCTTGATGAGCACCGCATCGAAGAGCCCGACGCGGTGGTTCGTCGCGTTGCCGGCACGCACCGCGTATTTCTCCAGCGCGCGAAGCGTGGGCGTGGTCTTTCGCGTGTCGAGGACGACGATGCGCCCGGCGGCGGCGTCGACAAACTGCCGCGCGCGTGTGGCGATGCCCGAGAGCCGCTGAAGAAAATTAAGCGCCGTACGTTCGCCCACGAGCAGCGTCCGCGCCAACCCGACGACCTCGCCGACTTCGTCGCCGGCCCGGCAGCGGTCGCCGTCCTGTTTGCGGAGCGTAACGCCGATGCCTGGCTCGAGTTGCCGAAACGCTTCGAGGGCCACGTCGACGCCGGCCAGGACGCACTCGGCTTTCACGACGAACACACCGCGGGCACGCTGATCCGATCGCACGGTGGCGTCGGTCGTGATGTCGCCACGTCCAACATCCTCGTCCAGCGCACGCCGGACGATGTCGCGGTACTCCGACGGATCCAGGCGGTCCACTGATCTCTGTGGTCTAACCGGTCGACGCCGGCTCGTACCCGACGACGAGGATCTCGCGCGGCTCTCCCACGGTCGTTTCGAACGCCTGCACCCGCAAAGACGACCGCAGGTCGGCCTCGACAATCGGCATCCACCGCACGTTCTGCTGCTCCGCCTTGACCGTCACCTTGGTAATCGGCACCTTCAAGGGTTGCTTGGCTTCCGATCGCTGTTTTCTCACTTCGAACAGGACGTCCGTCGCCCACTCGTAGATGGCCTGATCGGACTGACGGGTCGCATCGGAGTTGTCGGCGAGCAGTGATACGAGATCGCCGGCCGCCGGCCACGCCGCCGTATGGATCGATCCGTCCTGCCACCACGACCACACTTCTTCGGTCACAAACGACAGAAACGGTGCGAAGAGCCGCAGCAGGACCGACAGCGCCGCCGTCAGCGCTGCATTCGCGGAAGCGGCGGCGGCGGGTCCCTGGTCGCCGTACCGACGTCCCTTGACGAGCTCGAGGTAGTCGTCGCAGAACCGCCAGAAAAACGTCTCCGTGCGCTGGAGGACGCGCGCGTAATCGTAGCCCTCGAACGCGTCAGTCGCCTCCTCCACCAGCGCCGCCAGGTTGCGGATCATCGCGCGGTCCACCGGCTCGACGATGTCGCCTTGCGGGGCCGCCGAGCTCAACGCAAACCTCGACGCGTTGAGCACCTTGATGGCGAGGCGGCGGCCCACCTTCATCTGATTCGGATCAAATGTGGTGTCGGTCCCGGGACGGCCGCTGGCCGCCCAGTACCGGACGCCGTCGGACCCGTGTTCTTCGAGCAGCGCGAGCGGCGTGACGACGTTGCCCTTGGATTTCGACATCTTCTTGCGATCGGGATCGAGCACCCAGCCTGAGATAGCGGCGTGCGCCCATGGCAGCGAGTCGTGCTCGAGATGCGAACGCAGGACCGTGTCGAAGAGCCACGTCCGGATGATGTCGTGCGCCTGGGGCCGCAGGTGCATGGGGAACGTTCGCGCGAACAAGTCAGGATCTTCTTCCCAGCGGCAGACGATCTGCGGCGTCAGCGAGGAGGTTGCCCACGTGTCCATGACATCCGGATCGCCGGCGAATCCACCAGGCTGGCCCCGCTGCTCCGGCCGATATCCCGCGGGAACCGCGGTCGAGGGGTCGACGGGCAGCCGAGGCTCCTCGGCCACGAGCGGCCTTTCGAATACCACGCGCCCCTCCTGATCTATCGGATACCAGACGGGAAACGGCACGCCGAAGAAACGCTGCCGGCTGACGCACCAGTCTCCGTTGAGGCCGTTGGCCCAGTTCTCGAACCGCGCCTGCATGTACGGCGGATGCCACCGGAGCTCGCGGCCACGCGCGAGAAGCGCCTCGCGGAATTCGATCGTCTTGATGAACCACTGGCGGCTCGTGACGATCTCGAGCGGCCGGTCGCCCTTCTCGTAAAACTTGACGGCGTGGGTGATCGGCCTCGGCTCGCCGATGAGATCGCCGGACGCGCGAAGCATTTCAACAATTACCGGCCGCGCCTTGGCCGCCGACAAACCCTCAATGCGAAGATACGACTCCATCGCGGCGGCCGGGTCTGCTGAGGCCCACGGTCCGGTGCTGTCGAAAAGCACGTCCCTGCTCAGCGTCCCGTCCGGCTTGATGATCGATCGGACCGGCAAAGAGAGCTCGCGCCACCACGTGACGTCCGTGATGTCGCCAAACGTGCACACCATCGCAATGCCACTTCCCTTGTCTGTGTCAGCCAGAGGATGCGGCTTGATAGGTACCTCCACTCGGAAGAGGGGCGTAGAAACCGTCGTGCCGAATAAGGGCTTGTAACGCTCATCATCGGGATGCGCGACCAGCGCGACGCAGGCAGGGATCAGTTCCGGTCTTGTGGTTTCAATCTCGACTGCGCGGGCCCCTCCCGCGCCAAAGCGGATGCGGTGGAATGCGCCCGGCATCTCGCGATCCTCGAGCTCAGCCTGCGCGACGGCGGTTCGAAAATCGATGTCCCAGAGCGTCGGCGCCTCGACTTGATAGGCCAGCCCGCGCGCGAGCAGCCGGGCAAACGCAAGCTGCGATACCCGCTGGGCCCGCTTGTCGATGGTCGCGTAGGTCATCGACCAGTCGATCGACAGTCCCAGCGTCTTCCACAGCTTCTCGAACGCCTGCTCGTCTTCGCCGGTCAATCGCGCGCACAACTCGATGAAGTTGGGACGCGACACCGACAGGGTCTGCTTGCCCGGTTTGTCGCCCCTCGACGCTGCTCGGGGCGACCCTGAGGCAGTCGAAGGGTCGGGCGGCGTGAACGACGGATCGTACGGCAGCGATGGATCGCAGCGCACGCCGTAATAATTCTGCACGCGACGCTCGGTCGGCAGCCCGTTGTCGTCCCATCCCATCGGATAGAACACCGACTTTCCGCGCATGCGCTGGAACCGGGCGATGACGTCTGTGTGGGTGAACGAAAACACGTGGCCGACGTGAAGCGATCCGCTCACCGTCGGCGGCGGCGTATCGATGGCGAAGACCTCGGCGCGCGGCCGCGTGCGATCGAAGCGATAGACGCCGCCTTCCTCCCACCGCGCCGTCCACTTGGCTTCGAGACCTTCGAGTGCGGGCTTCTCTGGCAGGCGCAGGCGAGCGGGATCGAGGCTCGTCAGCGGCGTCGACGATTCGGACATCAGGAGATCGTATTACAGGACTACTTAATTGAGGCCTTGATCCGGTCGATCTCTTCCCGGATCAGCCGTTCGGCGAGCGTCGAGACGAGGTCGGCGACTGTCTCGCGCACCATCTGGCCCGAGAGCTGATCGAGCACGCGGCGGACGATCTCCTCCACGCGTTCGTCGGTGATCGCCGGAGGCGGCGGCCCCCACGCCGTCGCTGGCGAAGCCGGCATGTTCTGCTCGGCCTCCAGGAGCGCGGCAAAGGCCTCTGCAAGCGGCGGCACTGGCTGCGTGGCCGCGGCTCGCGAGGCGGGCGCGCTCGCGTTCGTCGACGATTGGGGAGACGGAAGAGGCTCAGCCGGCGCAGGCGGCTGAAGGATGTCCCACTGGGTTTCCGTTGCTTTCGCCGCCGTCGCATCGTCCCTGCCCGATCCAGGCAGCTTCGCGAACGCGGCGTCGAGCTGATCGAAGTAGTCCCCCCGCGACGTCGGCGCCGGCGCGCCGCCAATCGCGCCGAATACGTCAGGCGATGCAGACGTTCCAAGCATGGACGCCGACGGCGTCGGAAATGACGCCGGGCCGGTGCGGACACGCCCGAGCAGCTCCTTGACGAGCGCGATGACCGCCTGAGGCTCGAACGGTTTCGCCAGCACGCCGTCGCAACCGACCTCTGCCGCTTGCCGCTGATCGATCGGCTCGAACGCGCCGGTCAGCAGAACGACAGGGATGCCCGCGAGCCGCGGCGACTGTTTGAAGAACCGGGCCACTTCGTAACCGTTTTTCCCCGGCATGCCGACGTCAGCGAGCACGATATCGGGCGGCTGCTCCTGGGCTCGAGCGATCGCCTGATCGCCATCGCTGACGGCCACGACCCGGATGTCCTCGTCGGCAAACGTCAGCTCGATGACGCGCTGAATGGTCACGCTGTCGTCGGCCAGGAGAAGGGTCTGCGGCACCGTGGTGTTATCGGCAGAAACGGGTGTGTTCTATACGCGGGCCCGAACGTTCGAATTAATGAACTCGATGATGTCCTGCATCGCGGTGCCGGGCAGGAAGATGCCCTTGACGCCGATGGCCTTCAGTCTGGGGATGTCGACATCAGGAATAATCCCGCCAATCAGCACCAGCACATCGTCGAGCCCGTGCTGTTTGAGGAGAGCCATCAGGCGCGGCGCGATATGGTTGTGCGCGCCGGACAGGATCGACAACCCGATGACGTCGGCATCCTCCTGGAGCGCGGCAGAGGCGATCTGTTCCGGCGTCTGGCGCAGCCCGGTGTAGATGACCTCCATGCCGGCGTCGCGAAGGGCGCGGGCAATCACCTTGGCCCCGCGATCGTGGCCGTCGAGCCCCGGCTTCGCGATGACGACTCTTATTTTCCGCATCAGATAACCGGGACCTCTTCGTACTCGCCCCATACGTCGCGAAGCGCGTCGCACATCTCGCCGATCGTGGCGTAGGCGCGCACCGCATCAAGGATCGGCGGCATCACGTTGTCGGCCGAGCGAGCGGCCGCCCGAAGGCGGTCGAGCGAGCGAACAACCGCTCCCGTGTCGCGCGTCTTCTTCAGGCGATCGAGCTTCGCGAGCTGGGTCTCCAACGCCGATTCGTCGATATACATAATCTCGATCGGCGGCTCGTGCTCCTCCACGAAGTCGTTCACGCCGACGACGATCTTCTCGTGGCGCTCGACGGCCTGCTGGAACCGGTAGGAGCTCTCCGCAATTTCCTGCTGCGGGAACCCGCGTTCGATGGCCTCGACCATGCCGCCCATCGCGTCTATCCGTTCGAAGTACGCGAGCGCCGCGGCTTCCATGTCGGCGGTCAGCTTCTCGACGAAATACGAGCCGCCGAGCGGATCGATGGACGAGGCGACGCCGCTCTCGAACGCGATGATCTGCTGCGTCCGCAGCGCCAGCCGGGCGGCGTCGGCGGTCGGCAGCCCCAGCGCCTCGTCGAGGGAGTTGGTGTGCAGCGAATTGGTCCCGCCGAGCACGGCCGACAGCGCCTGCAGCGCGGTTCGGACGACGTTGTTGTACGGCTGCTTGGCGGTGAGCGAGACCCCGGCAGTCTGGCTGTGGAAGCGCAGCTTCCACGACCGATCGCTCTTGGCGCCGAACCGGTCGCGCATCGCGCGCGCCCAGATCCGGCGGGCCGCCCGGTACTTGGCGATCTCCTCGAAGAAGTCGCTGTGCGCGTTGAAGAAAAACGACATGCGCGGCACGAAGCGGTCGACGTCGAGGCCGGCGTCGACACCCCACTGCACGTACTCCAGGCCGTCCCGCAGCGTGAACGCCAGTTCCTGGACCGCCGTCGCGCCCGCCTCGCGGATGTGGTACCCGCTGACCGATATCGTGTTCCACTGCGGCACCGCGTCGGTGCAGAAGGCGAAGATGTCGGTGATGATCCGCATCGACGGGCGCGGCGGGAAAATATATTCCTTCTGCGCGATGAACTCCTTGAGGATGTCGTTCTGGATCGTCCCGGACAGGGTCGCCCAGTCCGCGCCCTGACGCTCGGCGACGACCAGGTACATCGCGAAGATCATCGCCGCCGGCGAGTTGATCGTCATCGACGTCGTGATGTCTTTGAGTGGGATGCC